>NZ_CP044016.1:4314072-4671108 GCF_004337365.2 Rhizosphaericola mali
ATGATTGAAAAAATTTCTAGTTTGGTTGCAGAATCAATTGATGTAAAGACCAAAATACTGAAAGATGAAGCCTTTCTTTTGAATATTGAAAGGGCTGTAGCATTGGTGGTGGATGCATTTTCCAAAGATAAAAAAGTCATGTTTTGTGGTAATGGCGGTAGCGCAGCAGATGCGCAACATCTTGCGGCGGAGTTTAGTGGACGTTTTTATAAAAATAGAAAAGCATTGCCAGCAGAAGCATTGCATTGTAATACTTCCTATTTGACGGCGGTTGCTAACGATTATAGTTATGACGACATCTATGCCCGCTTGGTAGATGGTATTGGATTTGAAGGTGATGTATTGATAGGATTGAGTACCTCAGGCAATTCCAAAAATGTAGTTAAAGCTATGGAAGTGGCTAAAAACAAAGGCATAATTACACTTGGTTTAACTGGTATAAATGGTGGCCAAATGGAGGATTTAAGTGATATCTTATTTGCCGTGCCATCCAAAGTAACGCCTAGAGTACAAGAAAGTCATATTTTGATAGGTCATATTATCTGTGAATTGGTTGAAGCAAGTTTATTTGAAGATTAACGAGAAACCAAACTGTATGATTAAAGATTGCATAATTCTGTGTGGAGGATTGGGTACACGACTAAAAAGTGAAGTCCCTAATGTACCCAAACCGATGGCGCCAGTGGCAGACAGACCATTTTTGTGGTATGTTGTTAAGAATTTTATTGCACAAGGTATAGAGCATTTTGTATTTGCACTTGGCTATAAAAATGAAATTATCCAACAATATTTGGCTTCTTCGGAGTCGCCTTTTGTCAAGGAAAAAGCAACTTATACGCTGTCTTTAGAAACGGAGCCTTTAGGTACGGGTGGCGCGATTAATAAAGCTTGCGCTTTGACAAAAAGTGAAAATGCCATCATCGCTAATGGAGACACTTTTTACAAAGTTGACTTAAATGCATTGAGCGAAGCGCATGAAACTAAGAAGGCTGAATGTACGCTGTCTTTAAAGACAATGCATGAATTTGACCGTTACGGTGTTGTTTCCTTAGATGCAGATAATCAAGTTGTTTCCTTTAAAGAGAAGAAATTTTATATAGAAGGATTGATTAATGGTGGAATTTATGCGCTCAATATTCCAAAATTTCAATCTCAAAACTGGCCAGAAAAATTTTCATTTGAAACCGATTATTTGGAAAAAAATACAAATAATGGAAAATTGTTTGGCGTAATTGATGAACATTTTTTCATTGATATCGGTATTCCTGAAGATTATAAAAAAGCTATGAAAGAACTAAAAATTCATCATTTTGCTAGTTTGGATATTTCTAAAATCGACAAAACTTGGACGCTGTTTTTGGATAGAGATGGTGTATTAAATGAAGAGATCGGAGATAGTTATGTGTTAAATACGGATCAACTGAAGGTGTATGATTATATACCTAAAGCCCTGGGAATATTAGCAAAGAAATTTAATACAATAGTTATTGTTACCAATCAAAAAGGAATAGGTAAAAAGTTGATGACTATTCAGGATTTGACTTTAATACATAAAAAATTAAAATCTGAAATTGCTACGGAAGGCGGTCGCATCGATAGTTTCTATTTCTGTCCCGATTTGGAAGATAATAGTCCCAATCGTAAACCTCAGCCGGGCATGGCTTTTCAAGCGAAGAAGGATTATCCAAATATTGAATTTTCTAAAAGTATCATGGTGGGCAATCGGTTAAGTGATATGAAATTTGGTAGAAATGCGGGTATGTTTACCGTTTTATTGTCTACAACACACCCAGATATTCCATATCCTAATGAAGATACGGATCTCAGATTTCCTGATTTGTTAGCATTTGCGCAATCCTTAGAAGGTTAAGAAATTATAACCAATGGTAAAAAAAATATAAATTTTGCTATTGGTTAATTTTTCTGTTGTATATTTGTTTTCACAAATGTTGTTAAACGTTAAAAAATATAGATATTTATGAAAAAGGTTTTAGAAGTTATTGCTAGTGCAAGAGGTGCAGAATCTTTCAGTACAAAATTGGCTGATCACATCGTTAGCAAAATCAGCGAAAAATATGATGGTAGTTCTGTAATAAAAAAAGATATCGTTGATAGTAAAATTCCTCATCTTAATCCAGATATTTTAGCTGCATTTTTCACTCCATTGGAAAATCAAGCAGATTCTATCAAAGGATTAGATGCTTTTTCTAACAAAGCAATCAAAGAATTACAAGAAGCAGACACTATCGTAATCGCAGTACCATTTTATAATTTCGGTATTCCTTCTGTATTGAAGGCTTATATTGATCACGTAGCAGTAGGTGGTAAAACTTTTAAATATATTGACGGAGCTCCAGTTGGTTTGTTAACTGGTAAAAAAGTTTATTTGGCAATCTCTTCTGGTGGCGTTTATTCAGAAGGCGACTATAAAGCATATGATTTTACAGAACCATATTTGAGAACTGTATTAGGGTTTTTAGGAATGACTGATGTTACAACATTCCGTATTGAAGGTCTTAATGTTAGTGCATTGAAAGATAGAGCAGTTGAAAAAGGATTGAATTCCGTAGTTATCGACTAATTAGTAAGTAAGAAGTATAGATAAAAAAGTCCGCACTATATTTAGTGCGGACTTTTGTTTATTTTAAGGAGCTTGCATCTACTCTAGTTGGGGTGTCTTTTCCCGAAATTATAGTTTGAGCACTGACAGCGACGGACTTTATTATTTCTGCCATATTTGTTAAATCAAGTGTGCTGATTTCATCACTCAATTTGTGATAGTTCGGTTCACTATCCATTTTAGATGTACTTATCGTATGTGCCGGTACGCCTTGACGCGCAAGGGTTGCATTGTCAGAACGGTAAAATAAATTTTGTTCTGTATAAGGATCTGGATAAAATTGGAACTTGGAACCTTGCAAATTCTTTTGCAAAATTTCGCCCATATTGGTTTTTTCAAATCCTGTAATATAAGCGGAGTTGTTGCCCCATTTACTATCAGTTCCGATCATTTCAATATTGAACATGGCAATTACTTTGTTAGGGTCAAATTGTTGTGAAAAATATTGACTTCCGTACCCACCAATTTCTTCGGCTGTAAAGGCTGCAAAGATCAAAGTACGTTCATTGTTGTTCAGTTTTTTATAGTATTTCGCTAATTCGATTACGGCTGTAGTTCCTGATGCATCATCATTTGCACCATTGTAGATACTGTCCGTTCCTTTGCTAGGATCGACACCTAAGTGATCATAGTGTCCGGAGAAAATAACATATTCATCGGGTTTGGTTTTTCCAGGAATAATACCAACTACATTTTGTAATTTTTGTGCTTCGAGATTTTGTTCTATATGAATATCAAATGTAGATGGAGTCTGTGTGCCTAAAATAAATATTACAGAATAAGGACTTTCAAAAGTTGCTTGTGTGAAATAAGACAATCTTTTAAATAGTTTACTACAAGAGGTGTCGACTATAACAATTGTATTTTGTTTACTATGGATAGCTGCCATAGCTATGGAGAACAATACTTGTTTGCTTTCTATAGTCTCTATTTTGTATCCATTATTTTGGGTGACATCTATATTCTTCTGGGTAGAGACTGCAAGTATATTTTCGGAATTTATCGCTTGATTGTTGATCGTTCCTTTGACCGAACTAATGGATGTTTTATAAACGGAAAATTTTTGCAAATATGATTCTTGTCCTTTCGGATAGCTTAATCCTGTTTTTTTAAATTCTGATGCAATGAATTCAGCGGCTCTATCAATATCTGGGGAGAATGTTTTTCTTCCTCGCATATCATCTGACGCCAATACGGAAAGTATACTCTTGACTGATGTAGGATTGATTATTTTGTCAATATTCTGTGCGTTTACTAAAGTTGTACTTGCGACACCCAATAATAAGGCTCGTATTTTTTTAGAATGGATCATGAACGTGAATTTGAATTAAGTTGGAAAATTAAGCTTTTTTTAATTTTATTCGAATACCTTTCTATTGGTATATTTAAATACTTCCTATTCTACTATTGATTTTTTAATAATGTATTTCATACCAATTAAATAGTCAAAGTATAGTTAGGAATTATTCGGGGCGAAATTAAATAAGTACTATAATGCCGTAAAGTAACAAAGCCTTGTATCATCGATACAAGGCTTTGTCGCTATTAGTACTTTGATATTTTTTAAGCTTTTTCTTCGAACGCTTTTTCGATCGCTTTCAAACCAATATTCATTCTTTCAAGCGCTTCTTTTTTTCCTATTAATGCAGCAACATCAAATACATGTGGACCAAATTTACCACCTACCCACATAATGCGAAGCGGAAGCATCAAATTGCCAGGTTTTTCGATGCCTGCTTTTTGCGTAGTTTCCATGAATAATTCTTCCAAATTTTGTGCAGTCCAGTTGGCGCAGTTTTCATAAACTGGAATTAATTGCTCTTTGTAAAATTTAGCATCTTCAAGCGTCCATTTTTTAATGGCGGATGCTGTATCTAATTCTGCAGGTCTACGGAAAAAGAAATCTGCTTGTTTGACAAAATCTGGCAATAAAGTACATTTTTCTTTTACCAAATCTATCACTCCTGCCAATATTATATCGGCATCAATTTGTTTTTCTGTCACGCCATCTGCTAATAATAAAGGTTTAACTGCTGGGACTAAATCTACTCCAGGTATTTGTTTAAGCCACTCTTTGTTAAACCATAAGGCTTTTGTATAGTTGAATTTTGCACCACCTTTGTGAACACGAGTAATGTCAAATTTTTCGATCAATTCTTTCAAAGAAAATAATTCTTGTTCTGTACCATCGTTCCAACCGATTAATGCAAGCATATTTACAAATGCCTCTGGCACAAATCCTCTTTCTCTAAATCCCTCCGTAAATTCATTATCTCTTGGATCTGTCCAGTTCATTGCAAATACCGGAAATCCTAGTTTCGCTCCATCACGCTTGCTTAATTTGCCTTTGCCATCAGGTTTCATAATCAATGGTAAATGCGCCCATTCTGGCATATTTTCAATGCCGAAAAGATATTCCCATAGTTTGATATGTATAGGCGAACTAGGAAGCCACTCTTCTCCTCTGAATGCATGTGTGATTTTCATCAAATAGTCGTCTACAACCACTGCTAAATGATAGGTTGGCATACCATCGGCTTTCAACAAAACCTTATCATCCACATCGGACGTATTAAAACTCACTTCTCCACGAATCAAATCGGTAAAAGTGATTTTTTCGTTCGCCTCCATTTTGATACGAACGACATAAGGAATTCCGGCTTCGATTTTGGCTTTTGTTTCTTCTTCCGTTAGAGACAAAGAATTTTGCATTTTATCCCTTAATGTGAAGTCGTACTTCGGAGATGGATTGCTTTCTGATTTGAAATTTTCACGCATTGCGGTCAATTCTTCTGGAGTGTCAAATGCATAATATGCATGACCTTCTGTGATTAATTTTTCCGCATATTCTTTATACATTGGTTTGCGCTCACTTTGTCTGTAAGGTGCGTATTGACCAGGATTGGCAGGACTTTCATCTGGATTGATTCCACTCCATTTCAATGTTTCTGTAATATATTCTTCCGCACCAGGAACAAATCTAGTTTGATCTGTATCTTCAATTCTTAAAATAAATTCGCCGCCAAAATGTTTGGCAAATAAATAATTATATAATGCTGTCCTAACTCCACCTAAATGTAAGCCGCCGGTAGGAGAAGGCGCAAATCTGGTTCTAACTTTTTTTTCCATAACGCGGCAAAGGTAAATCAGATTTATTATTTCAAAAATGTAAAAAGTAAATCATTTCAGATAATCTATGCTTTAAAATGATTTAATTTGAATGATGAAAAACTATGTAGTTCTATTAATGGCACTATTTCTTTTTAGTTGCACGTCATCGAGCGAACAACAAAAAGAGACTATTTCCTCGGCATCTGTCAATAATAAGGAACAATTAAAAATCGTAAGTTGGAATATTGAATGGTTCGGTTCGTCTTTAGAAGGTCCGAAAGATAAAGATTTGCAGGAAAAAAATGTCTTGAAAATTTTGACGAATTTGAATGCAGATATTTATGCATTATGTGAAATTGTAGATACAGCAAGATTTGGAAATGTCGTTCGGCAATTGCCAAGTGATTATCAATATTTTATTTCTGATTATGCTAGTAATGCTAAAAATAGCAATAGCTCTTCCTGGCAACAAGCACAAAAAATGGCATTTATAGTTCGCAAAAATTTATTGACAAATATTCAGGTAAATGGTTATTTGAGAAACAATGGTCGATTGGGATATGATTTAGCGAATGGTCGATATCCTTATTTATTAAGTGGATATATTTCATTCAATGGTAAAAATCAATCTTTAAATGTGATGATTTTGCATGCGAAATCTGGTGCTGATCAGGAAAGTTATAACCGTAGAAAAGATGCTGCAAATATATTAGCAGAGAATATTGAAAAGGATTTTGCAAATGAACCCTTTGTTTTAGTTGGGGATTTTAACGATGAGACAACTACAACTATAACTCGAAGTGAATCACAATCTCCTTACGTTGCATTTTCAAGTGACGGATTTCATATTTTAACATCCAATGTTTCGGGTAATTATCAACAATCAACGATACATTATAGTTCTATCATCGATAATCAAATAGTGAATAATACTTTATATTCATATTATATTCCAAGTTCGACTCAGATATTAGGTGATGTACAAGATTGGATAAAAGACTATAAACAAGGAACAACTTCCGATCACTATCCAGTAGTTTCTCTTTTTAGTTATTCAAGCGAAAATAAACCAGAAGTCGGTAGTTTAAATACTAAAGAAAATACAAGAGATTCAAGTGCACTATTTGCGATTGAAAATACATTAGTTTCTAATGAAATTAAATTACAAGCTAGTCAAGATTTGGAAAATGTAAATTTTCAAGTTATGGATGCGCAAGGGAAAAGTTATATTCATTTTTCTAAAAGAAATGTTTCGAGTAATCGACCATTTTATGTAAAATGTAAAGAATTGCCAAACGGCGATTATAGTTTGTTAATTACTACAAATGAAAATAAGCAAGCACTCTTATTTACGAAGCAATAGATTTGTTTTGGATGTTTTCCTCAATTGTATTTTGAGGATTGATATTCGGATACTTGTGTTCTAGGGATTGTAAAAAATTATAGTTTATAATGATATTTTTTATAGAGTCGTCGTATTCTCTTTTCTTATTTTTTATATAGTAAAGGATAGACGAATTTGTAAAAGGAAGATTGAATTTAATATAATTATTTGTCTGATTTGCCAAAATACTTAGTGTTGAATTTAAGTAATTACTGAGTTTGAAATAGGAATTTTTGATGGAAAGCTTTGCATTCGCTAATAAGTTTTTTTCTAGTTTGTAAATATAAATTTTTGAACTATTTAATTTGGGTACAAATGCATATAGCTGATCATCACTGATTACAAAAATACATTCTGATGCTACTTCATTGCTATGCATTTTGCTTTCTTGATTATTAATAGTTGTAAGCAAGTATTCTTTCATAGAACGTTGCCAGTCCTTAGATATACTTGCGACGGCTATACTATCAATCGATTTATCGTGCATCCATGATTTTACGTAGAGTAATTTGTTATTTAACAAATCCTCTATATATACTGGGGCGTTTTTCTTCTCGTCTTCATAGTTAATACTATCGATAAAATCTGTTTTCAGTTTTTTGGATATATTTAACCATAATAGGCAAAGAATTATCAAAGCTACCCATAATATGAGTATCGTGTAATTCATGGATATGATTTCAGAATTTTATTGAGATCTAAAATTCTAAAATCATGCCAATAAATTATGCTTTAACTTAATATATACTAATTTTTAAATGACTGTGTGATTTTTTTCATCGCAATTACTTCATTCTCATCCACTAAAGTTGAAGTAAGATTTTCATTCATTGATTCAACAATGAATTGCATTTTAGTAGTTGCTTCCATTCTTGCGGAAGAGTGACATTCAGAAGCACCGGTTTCCTCAAATAGAATTGATAATTTTTGTGCACGTACGCCACTTCCTGGGAGAATGATGATGCGATTGTCCGCTTTTTTGATTAATTGCGTAATTAAAGGTAGCGCATCATTGACATTTGGTTTTTGACCACTTGTCAATATACGTTTACAACCAGTAGCAATTACATCTTCTAAAGATTGCAAAGGATCAATGCATCTATCAAATGCGCGGTGAAAAGTGATTTCCATGTCTGCTGCTAAATCAACTAATTCTTTTGTACGAATGGTATCGATATGCCCATCGGCGTTCAATAATCCAATGACTGCACCCTTGAAGCCAAGTGATTTGATCATAATAAGATCTTGTTTCATGACTTCAAATTCATCATCCGAATATAAAAAATCTCCACCTCTTGGGCGAATAATGGGAAATACCGGGATCTGTATTTTTTCAGAAATTGATTTTAGCGTTCCGTAGGATGGAGTCGTGCCGCCGTCAAACGGATTTTCACATAATTCTATTCTATCTGCGCCCGCAGATTGTGCTAGTAGTGCAGATTCTATATTAAAAACAGCAATTTCCAAAGTTTTCATAAATGCGAATGTACATAGAAGAGAACTGCATTTTTTGTTTTAGGAGTTATATTTTTGCATACGATGTATCCAAATAGATTTAACAGTTATTCCAATTCGGCACAGCATTTTATTGATAAATATGATGGTTCCTTGCCGTTTGCTCATTTTATAAAAGCGCAATTTGCAGAAAATAAAAAATACGGTAGCAAAGATCGCCGATGGATTGCCCATTTTTGTTATTGTTATTTTCGGGTGGCATCAGCACTACTCGGTTCGGAAAAGGAAATAGCTATTCGTATCGCCGTGTATTTGTGTTCGGATGATTTATCAGAATATGATGCAATTTTTGATAAACATTGGTTCGATGCGTCTAATCTAAATGAGCGAATTGAGATTATACAAAATCAGTTTCCTGCTTTTAATTGGGTACATAGTTTCCCATTCCTTGATAAATTGTCTGACAAAATTGATAAAGAGACATTTCAAATATCTTTTTTGCAACAGCCGGATGTTTTTTTGCGTGTTCGTCCGCAAAAGTTGGAAATTGTCAAAAAGAAGCTAAAAAAAGTAGATTGGAATTATCATTGGGAAAATGAGTATTGTTTGCGTATTCCACCGAATATCAAAATTGAAGAATATTTTGAAATTAATAAAGAAGTTGTCGTGCAGGACTATATGTCACAATCCATTGCACAATATTTTCCGGATATACCTGTGAAATCTTATTTCGATTGTTGCGCGGCAAGTGGAGGTAAAGCAATGCTTTTTCACGATTATTTTCCTGATGTTTTTTTAAATGTGACTGATATAAGATCCAGTATTTTAAATAATTTGAAAAAAAGATTTCATGAAGCAGGTATAACGTTTTATACAGCTAATGTAATGGATATGGCAACTCCCATATCTAAGGATCCTAAACGAAAATTTGAGTTTGTATTGTGCGATGCTCCTTGTTCTGGCTCGGGCACATGGGCTAGAAGTCCAGAAAATTTGTCTTATTACACTCCTTCAGATATAGAAGAAAAGCATGCGTTGCAGGTTAAAATTGCGGACAATGCAATTAGATATGTTCAAAATGGGGGATATTTGCTTTATATTACTTGTTCTGTATTTACTCAAGAAAATGAGAGTGTTGTATCTGAAATATTAAAGCGAAATAATCATGTTGTTTTAGAAAAAACCGGTTATTTGTTTGGGGCAGGAAAACGTGCAGATACGATGTTTGCTACTTTATTCAAAGTGACTAATTAATATATTTTTAAGTATTTAATTTTCTCTTGTAAGATCGAATTAAAAAGAATAAAGTATATTTAGATTAAAATGAGAGGCTTTTGGAAAGGAGAGTAAGTAAGAAAAATACCGATGATCTAAAGCTACGATCTACCAATATTTTTGTAGAATTTATTTGTAAAATAATTCAACCTTCTAATGAAGAATTGAAGGAGTTTATTGATAATATACAGTTTTTAGAAGCGAAAAAGGGGGATTACTTGGCAGCGCCGGGGTACATATTTCAGGAATCGTTTTTTGTGACGAAAGGTTTTTTACGTGTTTTTCATAAAAGAGAAAAAGGTGATTTTACAATAGAATTTGCTTACAAAGGTCGATTTTCCTTTGACATGTCAAGTCATCTACAAAATGTGCCGACACAGTTTTACTACCAAGCAATTACAGATTTGGAATATATCTCCATGTCCAAAAGTTTTGTATTTGATTTTTTGAAAAAATATGATAATTGGGAAACGCTTCGTCGACGGATTGTCGAGACGAGTTATGTTGCAAATATTAATCGACTATTTATTTTCCAAACAGAAGATTTATTATTGAGATATAAGAAATTTTTGGAGTTGGAAACAGATGAAATAAAAAATTTGCCGCAAATCTATATTGCATCTTATTTGGGGGTAAAACCACAAAGTTTGAGTAGGATTAAAGTAAAATTTCATGAATTGTATCATTCTAATAAATGATGTTTATGCAAGTTATAGAGCCACAAGCAATACTTAAATTTCATTTGAGTCAAATCGCAATATTTACCGAAGAGGAATTGCGTCGAATGGAAAAAATTTTAAAGTTAGGTCATGCAAGGGCAGGACAACTACTTTATGCTCCTAAGGAAAAATTATCTACACTGGCTTGGTTGCCTATTTCTGGTATATTAAGGGGTTATAGGTATGTTGATTGTGTAGATCGTACTTTTTGTTTTTCCAATCCTTATTGTGCCTTTGGCAACGTTTATTATTATGTGACAGGATATTCTGATGATGTATATATGGAAGCTGCAACAGATGTCATTTATATTTATTTTGATTATAAAGATTTAATAGCTTTAGAGAAAGAAATACCTAAAGTTGAAAAAATTAGATCATATATCATAAAAATGACTAATATTTTTGTGACCAATATTCTGACAGATATGTGTACTAAAGATTTGAAAACTAGATATCTGGAATTAATTGAAAGAGAACCTATTTTATTTCAATTAATTCCTCAATATCAAATCGCATCTTATTTAGGAGTAGAACCACAAAGTCTAAGTCGATTGAAAGCTCAAATAAAAAAAGAAATGGTTATGGAAGTTTAAAGAGGTTGTCTAATCTTTCTTTTTCTCCTTTGCCAATGGGTAATATAGTCACATCTGATTCTTGATCCGTTGGCTCTTCCAATATATCAAATTGGCTTTGTAAAAGTGATTCGGGCATAAAATGACCTTTTCTAGCTTGCATCTGAGCCAATATTGCTCCGTAACTTCCTTTTAGATAGATAAAATGAATAGAGGAAATCTCTCGTCGCAAGATCTCACGATATTTTAATTTTAGTGCGGAGCAAGCAATTACGATAGATTTATTTTTTGTCAAATAATCGTTTGCCTCTTTACCTATTATTACAAACCATGGTTCACGATCTCCATCTGTGAGTGGAATACCTGCGGACATTTTTTCAATATTGGCTTCCGGATGCAGATCATCGCCATCTATAAAATCACATCCCAATATTTTTGCCGCATATTTTCCCATTGTAGTTTTACCTGAGCTAGAAACGCCCATTATGATATAACACTTGTTTTCCATCATGAATTTAAAGTATTTTTTTGACTAAATTTTCCCATTCTTTTTCTATTGAAATGTTGGGGTTGTTGCTATTAGCATTTGCGTACCAATAATTGGCATTCCAAATATCACCTTCGATTTTATGCAATAAAGCGTGTATTAGTGCTGCATTTTTACTTGATAAATTTTGCACCATATCATGGGCTATATTCCATTGATCTTTACGAATCCACCACAAAGCCTGCAGCTCTGCGGAAAAATCTTCTGTGGGTTGATGATTATTTAAAGATTGTAAAAAAGAAGAAAAGTCCATTGCAATAATTTTTTCAGTTTCTTTGCACGTATTAGAATTTTTCAAAAGTACATAATCCATTACAATGAAACTTTGGCAAAAGAATACGGATTCGTTAAAAGATGTTGAAATATTTACAGTTGGACGTGATCGTGAGTTTGATTTATTGCTCGCGCCATATGATGTCTTAGGTAATATGGCGCACGCTACTATGCTTGCATCTATTGGCTTATTGACGGAATCGGAAAAGGATGATTTGTTGGCTGAATTGAAAAATATTTATGCGAAAACGCAATCTGAAGGTGATGATAAATTCACAATTTCAGATGATGTAGAAGATGTACATTCTCAAATAGAATTTTTACTTACCCAAAAATTGGGCGATACCGGGAAAAAAATACATTCTGCAAGAAGTAGAAATGATCAGGTTCTAGTAGATATCAAATTATTTTTACGTAGTGAAATTGAAAAAACGGTGAGTTCTGTTCAAACTTTATTCAAATTACTTATTGAAAAAAGTGAGCAATGGAAAAATGTATTGATGCCGGGCTATACACATTTGCAGATTGCGATGCCTTCTTCTTTTGGACTATGGTTAGGTGCATATGCGGAGAGTTTGGTAGATGATACTATTCAGTTGAAAGCTGCCTATAATATTGTAAACAAAAATCCTCTCGGTTCGGCTGCTGGCTATGGTTCTTCTTTTCCGATAAATCGTACGATGACGACGGAATTATTGGGATTTGGAGATTTGAACTATAATGTAGTTTATGCACAAATGGGTAGAGGTAAAGCGGAAAGAATCACCGCGATGGCATTGGCAAATGTGGCAGATACTTTAGCTCGTTTTTCCATGGATGCTTGTATGTATTGCAATCAAAATTTCGATTTTATACATTTCCCTGCTGAATTAACTACAGGAAGTAGCATCATGCCGCATAAGAAAAATCCAGATGTATTCGAATTAGTCAGAGCACAATGTAATCGTATTAAGGCATTACCAAATGAGATTATGATGATGACGACTAATCTTCCATTGGGATATAATCGAGATTTACAATTGTTGAAAGAACATCTTTTCCCTGCACTAACTATGTTAAGAAGTTGTATTGATATTGTTGAGTTGATGATCAATAATATGACCGTTCGCGATAATATTTTAAAAGAAGAAAAATATAAATACTTATTCAGTGTAGAAGAAGTGAATAAATTAGTATTGGAAGGCGTTCCATTCAGAGATGCGTACAAGCAAGTTGGTTTGTCTATAGAAAATGGAACTTTCAACTATGAAAATATTGAATTACATCACACCCACGAAGGTAGTTTAGGTAATCTTTGTAATGATAAAATCGAAACTACTATGTATAAAGTATTGGCTGGTTTTCATTTTGAAGATGCGCACAAGGCAATTGATAAATTAATACAATAAAAATATAGTTTACCTTATTAAAAACAGGTCTCTATCATTAGGATAGAGACCTGTTTTTATTTTAATATATCTTATAGATTTTATCTATTCAAGTATAATATTTTCATTTTTATTATAAATATGTAGAACTATACTTTTGCTCTATAGAACAGATTTTAAGAAACAATGAAGAAATTATTATTTGCGGTAGCAACTATAGTGAGTTGTACTAGTGTGTATGCTCAATCTAAAGGAAGTTATCATAACTCAAAATCAAAAAGTGAAACTATGAGTCAAGAACAAGATATTACAAAATGCCCATTTTTAAATGGCGAAATGGATGTAGATGCAACAAGCCACGGCACTAAAAGTAAGGACTGGTGGCCAAATGAATTGACTTTAGACATATTACGTCAACAATCAGAATTGTCAGATCCATTAGATCCTAATTTTAATTACGCTGCGGCATTCAAAACTTTGGATTTAAAAGAAGTAAAAAAAGATATTGATCATGTATTAACTGATTCTAAATCATGGTGGCCTGCAGACTTTGGTAACTATGGACCTTTCTTTATCAGAATGGCATGGCATAGTGCGGGCACTTATAGAATTCAAGATGGTAAAGGTGGTGCTGGTCGTGGTCAACAAAGATTTGAACCGTTGAATAGCTGGCCAGATAATGCCAACCTGGATAAGGCGCGTAGACTATTGTGGCCAGTAAAACAAAAATATGGTCAAAAATTGTCTTGGGCTGACTTGATTGTGCTTGCTGGTAATGTTGCTTTAGAAAATATGGGATTCAAAACCATTGGATTTGGTGGTGGACGTGCAGATGTATGGGAAGCGGATAAGGATATTTATTGGGGTAATGAAAAAACTTGGTTGGCGCATCGTAATCCTGAATGTTTGGCTAATCCTTTAGCTGCAACAGAAATGGGATTGATTTATGTAAATCCAGAAGGTCCAAATAAAGATGCAGATCCATTAACTGCGGCAGCTGCCATCAGGAAGACTTTCGGAAATATGGGAATGGATGACGAAGAAACCGTTGCTTTAATTGCCGGAGGTCATAGTTTTGGTAAAACGCATGGTGCTGCAGACGCTGCTCATGTCGGACCAGAACCTGCTGCTGCTGGATTAGAATCTCAAGGGTTAGGATGGAAAAGCAATTATGCTACAGGTAGTGGAAAAGATGCGATTACTTCTGGTTTGGAAGTAACTTGGACAACAACACCAACTAAGTTTAGTAATGGTTTTTTCCATAGTTTATTTGAAAATGAATGGGTGTTAACAAAAAGTCCGGCTGGTGCACTTCAATACGTCGCAAAAGATTCTAAATTAATGGTTCCTGATGCTTTTGATAAATCAAAATCCCATAAGCCAACTATGTTGACAACCGATTTGTCTTTGCGTTATGATTCCAACTATGCTAAAATTTCTCGTAGATTTTTGGAACATCCGGACGAATTTGCTATTGCTTTTGCAAAAGCTTGGTTCAAGTTGACACACCGTGATATGGGGCCAAAGTCAAGATATTTGGGTGATGAAGTACCAACAGAAGATTTTATCTGGCAAGATCCCATTCTGAAAGCGGACTATAAAATTTTGGATAGCCATGATGTAGATCAATTGAAAGAAAAAATTGCTGCTTCTGATTTAACTATAACAGAATTGGTAAAAACGGCTTGGGCTTCTGCTTCTACTTATAGAACGAGTGATAAGCGGGGGGGGGCAAACGGAGCGCATATTCAGTTAGCACCAGAAACGAACTGGGCAGTAAACAACCCTGAAGAATTGAATAGTGTTTTGAATAAATTAAAGCAAATTCAAACTGAATTTAACCATAGTTTGTCTGATGGTAAAAAAGTAAGTTTGGCTGATTTGATAGTCATTGGTGGTAGTGTTGGTATAGAAAAAGCTGCAAATGCTGCAGGTGAAAAAATTGTTGTTCCTGTGACTTTAGGAAGAACGGATGCTTTACAATCTGAAACGGATCTTCATTCATTTAGTTATTTAGAACCTATAGCAGATGGTTTCCGTAACTATGTGAATATCAAAAGAATGAATGCAAATGTGGAAGAACTATTGGTGGAAAAAGCACAACAATTGACTTTGACTGCTCCAGAAATGACGGTTCTTGTTGGTGGATTGCGTGTTATTGGAACAAATTATGATAATTCAAATATTGGCGTATTTACCAATCGTAAAGGACAATTGACCAATGATTTCTTTGTCAATTTGTTAGATATGCAAACAAAATGGGAACCAAAAGATCCAGTAAATCAATATTTCGAAGGTTATGATTTGAATACAGGTGCGCGCAAATGGGGTGCAACTAGAGCGGATTTGGTTTTTGGATCACAATCTGAGTTACGTGCAATAGCGGAAGTTTATGCAAGTAGCGATGCTCAGCAAAAGTTCGTTAACGACTTCGTAAAAGCTTGGGTAAAAGTGATGAATTTAGATCGTTTTGATCTTAAAAAATAGGTGTAGTTTTCGATGATGAACAGACGGTGGAGGCTCTTTTTAGAGTCTCCTTTTTTTATTTATAAAAACATAAATTTTAATCGAAAATCTATTTTTCCTGCTTCTTTGTTACCTTAGCTTTTATGGAAAAAAAATTATACTTGCTCGATGCGATGGCGTTGATATTTAGAGCGTATTATGCGTTGATCAGAAGTCCGCGTGTTACCTCAGATGGCAAAAATACCAATGCACAATTCGGCTTTACCAATACGTTGATTGATTTAATTCAAAAGGAAAAACCAACGCATCTTGCTGTATGTTTTGATACACATGCTCCCACTACACGTCATAAGGACTATGAAAACTACAAAGCAAATCGTCAAGAAGCTCCCGAAGATTTGATTATATCCATTCCCGATATTAAAAAAATAATTCATGGTTTCAATATTCCAACAATAGAATTGGATGGCTATGAAGCGGATGATATTATCGGAACTTTGGCTTGGGAAGCCGCTGCGAAAGGTTATCAAGTGTATATGGTTACGCCCGATAAAGACTATGGTCAACTATTGAATGACGATAAAATATTTATATATAAACCTCCTTACATGGGTAATCCAAAAGAGATTATCGATGCAGAAGGTATTTGTAAAAAATGGGATATTGAACGCGTCGATCAGGTCATCGATATATTGGGATTGATGGGTGATGCGGTGGATAATATTCCAGGAATTGCTGGTGTAGGTGAAAAAACTGCGGCTAAACTATTGAAACAATACGATACGGTAGAGGGTGTGATAGCTCATGCAGATGAAATTAAAGGTGCATTGGGCGAAAAGGTCAGAGCGGGTAAAGATTCTGCGATTATGAGTAAAAAATTAGCCACGATTATTACCGACGTGCCTGTGACGTTTGATGAGCATAATTTTGAATTAGGAGAATGGGATAAAGATCTATTGGCAAATATTTTCGGAGAATTAGAATTTCGAACTTTAGGTAAAAGACTATTGGGGGAAGGTTTTCAAATTCCTGTTAGTGGAAATGTTCAAACGGATTTGTTTGGAAATGTAGTAGAAACCAAAGGAACTAGTAAAGGTAAAACAGAAACTATAGTTGATGTTCCTGAATTAGAAATAAAAGATATAAAAAATACTTCACACGACTATCATTTAGTAGATACAGAAGAAGATCGTCAACAATTGGTTTGGAATCTTTTGAAAGAAAAAGAAATTTGTTTTGATACTGAAACGACTGGGCTAGATGCTAATAATGTAGAAATTGTAGGCATGAGTTTTTCCGTAAAAAAAGGAGAAGCGTACTATGTACCCATGCCGAAAGATCAAAAGAAAGTAGCTGAAATCTTAGAAGTTTTTCGCCCTTTATTTGCGGAGAAAAAGATTTTATGGATTGGTCAAAATATCAAGTATGATATGCTTGTGATGAAGTGGTACGGCATCGAACTAGAAGGAGAAATCTTTGATACGATGGTCGCACATTATTTGATTGAGCCGGAAGGTCGTCGGAATATGGATCTTTTGAGTGAACAATTTTTGGGTTATCATCCTATTGAAATCGAAGAATTGATCGGAAAAAAGGGAAAAGGTCAATTGAATATGCGCGATATTGCCAAGGAAGTTGTCAAAGAATATGCTGCGGAAGACGCAGATATTACACTACAATTAAAACATGCAATTGAGCCAATTCTAACGCAAAAAAGTGTAAGAAAAGTTTTTGATAAAGTAGATACACCTTTAATCAAAGTCCTAACAGCAATGGAATTTGAAGGCGTAAAGATTGATGAAAATTTTTTAAAAGAATATTCCAAAACCTTAGAAATAGATGCTGCTGACTATGAAAATCGTGTTTATGAAGAAGCAGGCGTGAAATTCAACTTGGCATCACCTAAGCAATTGGGAGAAGTGCTATTTGATAAATTAAAATTAGATCCTAAAGCAAAAAAAACGAAAACAGGACAATATGCGACCGGTGAAGATGTATTGTTAAAACTTGCCGCAGAAAATAAAATTGTAGATGATATTCTAGGATTTAGAGAATTGACAAAATTGCGTAATACATACGTCGATGCCTTACCTGCATTGATTAATCCAAGAACTGGAAGAGTGCATACTTCCTATAATCAGACGATTGCAATTACCGGTAGATTGAGTAGTACGAATCCTAATTTGCAAAATATTCCTATAAGAACGGAGCGAGGTAAAGAAATTAGAAAAGCTTTTATTCCGAGAGATAGTGATCATATTTTGTTAAGTGCCGATTATTCGCAAATTGAATTGAGAATTGTCGCTGCAATTAGTGGAGACGAACATATGTGTGAAGCATTTAAAGAAGGTAAAGATATTCATAAAGCCACGGCTGCTAAGGTTTTTGGTGTTGCGGAAAGTGAAGTGACTAGCGACATGCGTCGTAAAGCAAAGAGTGTCAATTTCGGAATTATTTATGGACAGAGTGCATTTGGCTTAGCTAGTAATTTGGGTATTAGTCGAAAAGAAGCAAAAGAAATTATTGATAGTTACATGGAGGAATTTTCGGGTATTCGTAGTTATATGGAAACGAAAATTCAATTTGCGCAAGACCATGGTTATGCCGAGACACTGATGGGTAGGAAGAACTGGTTAAAGGATATTAATTCTTCCAATTTTACGGTTCGCGCTTTTGCAGAAAGAGCTGCCATTAATTCGCCAATTCAAGGAACTGCTGCGGATATGATCAAATTAGCAATGATTGATATTCATGCTGCCATGCAGAAAGAAAATCTAGCTTCTAAAATGATTTTGCAAGTACATGATGAGTTGATCTTTGATGTCAAAAAAGCTGAAGTAGATATTCTAAAAGAATTGGTTCCTACATTAATGAAAAACGCTTTAGTCTTACCGAATGAAGTTCCTGCGCTTGCAGAGACAGGTGTCGGAGATAATTGGTTAGAAGCACACTAAAATTTATTTGAATAAATGACTATAGTTATACAATGCCAAGATCGTGTCGGATTGATTTCAATTATTTCGACCATATTGCGCAATGCAGATTGTAATATCGTTTCGATGCGTCAACATGTCGCAGCAGATGCGCCTTTATTTTTTGCCCGTATCGTCACTGATGATGTAGAAATAGATGCGCTCTCCATCAAGGAAAAATTGACAAATGCATTACCACTAGGAGCGATGATCACGGTGAATCCTCCGCAGAAAAAGAAAATCGTTGTATTAGTTACGAAAGAATATCATTGTTTGGGTGATATATTGTTGCGTAATAATTTTGATAATTTGAATGCTGAAGTAGTTGCTGTTGTGGGCAACTATAATGAATTGTCAGATTTGACTAAGAAATTTGGCGTGCCTTTTCATTATATATCTCATGAAAATATTTCTAAAGACATATTTGAAATGCGACTAAAGGAAAGCATAGATAAATACGCACCTGATTTTATAGTGCTTGCGAAATTTATGCGTATATTATCACCTGAATTTGTGGCGCATTTTGCAAAAAAAATTATCAATATTCATCACTCATTTTTGCCGGCATTCATAGGTGCAAATCCTTATAAAAGAGCATACGAACGTGGCGTGAAATTAATTGGAGCCACGGCGCATTTTGTTACCAATGACTTAGATGAAGGTCCGATTATTACGCAGCAAGTTATTCCGGTAAATCATACTTACACCGCGGAAGCAATGCGTAAAGCTGGTCGAGAAATTGAAACTTCTACGTTAGCAGAAGCAATGCAATTAGTATTTGAAGATCGCGTATTTGTGTATAAAAATAAGACGGTGATATTTAAGTAAGAATTTGTCTTAGGGATGTTTCCAATTTATAGTTTTTTCTATTGATTAAAATTTCTCCGCATAGTCTCCTAAAGGGGGCTTGGCAGTTGAAAAAAAGAACTTATTACCAATAATAATTATCAACACACAGGTAATTTTGGTACAACATGTCATAGTCCCGAATAATTAAACTTAAGTATTTTGTTCAAATTTTCATTCACTTTTATTTTTTTTCTATTCATATCTTATATTGGTCTCTGTCAAAGTAAAAAAGATAAGATCCTTATGTATGATACGATTATCCAACGTTTGGAACATCAAATCATAAGATATTATGGTCCACCATCGGAAAATGAATATTTACCTATAATTATTGACAGCAAGTTTATGGATATAAAAAAAACTAGTGAAGAATATTATAATAGTATTTTACCTGTTGCTAACAAGTTTTTCTCAATGAAACAATACAAAAATGTAGAGAAAGATTTGCCTATATATAAGTTGGAGTATTTGAACTCGCTTCCCTTAGATAATAGAAATATTGAATTTATTGATACTTTGGATAAAGATTTTTATCATTATAAGTCTAATCTATTTCATCTAAAAATATCTCGCCCCTATTCCCTAGATAGGAATACTTTTTTTGTTATTTATAAAATTGTTGAGAGTTATAGTCAGTCCGTAGTGATCAATTCTATCTTGTTTGAAAGAAAAGGTAAGAAGCTCATAGTCAATCCAAAGTATTATTTGTTATCCAGAGATGATTATTGATATACACATGAATTTTACCCTATAGTCACAAATAGTCGTATGCCTTCCTTATGATAAATATTTGCAAAATAGTCCCGCTACTATTCCTAATCCGAAACTTATTAACGTTCCAATCATTATATATTCGGTCAATTTTCGGTCTTTTGCTTTGGATAAATCATTGAAGCGGTACACCGATTTTATAGTTATGAGAAAACCAACGCCCGCCCAATAATTGAGTAAAATGAAGCCAACTATAAACATACGTTCCAAGATACCAATATATAGTCCGGCATCTTTTAATGAATTTTCTGGCGAGTCAATTTGAGTCATATCCCACCTACCTATCAATGTTTTCATTATAATCGAACTGACAACTGTTGCAAATAATACTGTAATAACTATAACTAAACCATGATCTGATAATAGTTTGTCTGTAGTGATAAATCCAGGTACGAAATGATTGGTAACTAATAATAAGATTAAAACGTGAGCAAATTGATCATAAAAGAAATATCGTCGTTGATTCTTTTCTGTGGAAAATTTTAGTTTGAGCCAATCGATAATGAAATGTGTAATGAGAATAAATAGAATTGCCAATAAATGTTGCCCTTGTAATAATATCAGCAATAAAATAGCATGAACTCCTAGATGTGCGTACAAGAAAGGGGATTTTTCCTTGTGTATGCATTTATCTTTCACCCATTTATTAGGTTGGAATAAAAAATCTCCCAAAAAATGAGCTAATAATAATCTAAGAAGTAGATTCATTTAATAAAGCTTTGATTTTTAATGTATACAAATTTTCCAATTGCATCAGTTCTTCATAACCCGCACGTTTCAATCCTTCACTGATATTGCTTTGGGTTTTATCCAAAAGTTTGGCAATTTCCGTTTGGTTCATTTCTGGATGTTCCCATACTGTTTGAATGATTTTAGCTGTAACGGGTTTCCAGTCATCCATTACTAATGTTGCAAGGTCAAATGCTGTATTGAAAATTAAATCATTTTCTGGATAGTCACTACTTATTCTTAATTTTTTTGGTTTCAGGTGGTCTAATAATCTACCCGAATAGATAAATGCTTCGCCGTTGGATTCTGCTATATTATCCGCAATGTATTTAATGGGACCCAATCCGATCGCCATTCTCGCATCGAGATTTTCTGCCTTTAAAGTCGCTTTTAGTATATATACAAATTTCAAAACATCTTCTGCTTCTATATTTATCTGAAAGCTATCCCCGCGAAAAACTTCCCAATTCCGGTTTTCTTTTCCCCATTTTGAAAGTGCTTTTTTCAGAATGGGCAACCAGATATTTGGATCGATATGAGTAGATCCAATCATATCTCCCGTGATAATTGCTTGCATTTTCATTATTCAAATATCTGTAATTTAGCAGATATTTCAAAATATCATATTTTTAGTAGATATTTTAATTTATCTGTAATTTGTAAGATAAATTTATTAAATCATCTAATTACTAAAAGAAATGAAATTAATCCTGTATTCCGTAACTTTATATCACTATGAAAACCAACTGGCTGCAAGATTTTTTACAAATCATTTATCCGAAATTCTGTGCGGGTTGCGGTAGCGACGCTATCTCTTCAAGCCAACCATTTTGTTTATTATGCGAAAGTAAATTGCCTCAGACGCATTTTTTCAAAATGAAGGAAAATCCGATTACAAATATTTTCAAAGGAAGATTATCTATCGAAAATGGTGGAAGTGCTTATTATTATACCAATGATACGGCTATTCAGACGCTTATTTATTCGATGAAATACAAAGAGGATAGAAATATGGGCATTTATTTGGGTAAATTATTGGGCAAAAAATTGAAGGAATCTGATTGGTTTTCTCAAATAGATGCACTTGTGCCACTGCCTTTGCACAAGGATAAAGAGAAAAAACGTGGTTACAATCAAGCTGAATTATTATGTCAAGGAATCTCTCAGATTTCGAAATGTGAAATCATCACGGATGCTGTGATTCGAAATAAGGCGACAACTTCGCAGACACATAAATCTCGCACAGAAAGAATCCTCGCCATGGAAGATAAATTTGAATTGAAAAAAACAGAGCGATTAGCAGGCAAACATATTCTCTTAATTGATGATTTGGTAACGACCGGCGCGACTTTGGAATTTTGTGGTTTGGAAATATTGAAAGCGGCAGATACGAAATTAAGTGTCGCAACTTTAGGAAAATCCATGCATTGAAAAATAGCAAAGCCTTATTTTCGTTGTAGATAAAAGTAATTTACGTGAAACTATTTGTGCGAATATTTACCCTAGCTATTCTCTTTTGTTGGACCATGTGGAGCTGCTCCAAAGATCATTTAACTTCCGATCCTGAGGCTGTTAACAGTTTGACATTTAGTACAGGTATCGATACCGTAAAATTTGATACCGTATTTACGGCGCAAGGTTCGGCTACGCAAATAGTAAAAATATTCAACAACAATAGCCAAAAGATCTCCTTTTCTTCGATTGATCTTGGTGGTGGCGATGCTTCTTCTTATTTATTAAATATCAATGGAAGAGCTGCAAATTCGTTGACAGACGTAATTTTAGAAGCTGGCGATAGTTTGTATGTTTTTATCAAAGTAAATATTTCGCCCAATGCAACGACGAGCCCATTTATTGTTGCGGATAGTATTAATTTCCGGTTAAATGGAAACGTGGAAAAATTGTATTTGCAGGCTTATGGACAAAATGCACATTATATTTCTACTGCCAATATTAACAAAGACACGACTTGGAATGCCGATTTACCGATTGTCGTGATGAATGATATTCTTTTACCAACGAACACAAAATTAAATATTGCAAAAGGTGCCAAAGTTTATTTTCATGGTAATACCCATCTATTAATTAATGGAACTTTGAATGCATTGGGTGATTCTTTGTCTAGGATTCAGATGACAACGGATCGTTTGGATGATCCATATAATACCATTGCTGGTTCTTGGGGCGGATTAACTTTTGGGGCAATGAGCAGCAGTAATATTTTACAATATACATCTATCAAAAATGCACAAATAGCTATTGCGGATACGAGTAACACAAGTGTAAGTAGTAATTACAAATTGACATTGAATAGTTGCGAAATTTATAATTGTAGTAACGCCGGCATGGATGCTGTTAACTCGAATATTTATTTATATAATTCATTGATTTACAATAATAATTACAATATTTCCATCGCTGGAGGCAATTACAATTTGTTGTACAATACGATTGCTGCATATTCCAATAATTTATTGGGACATAATAATCCTTGCGTGGCTGTTACAAATAATTCCACTGCATTGAATCTGATCGTTAAAAATTCTATTATTTATGGGGAAAATGCGACTATTTCTAATGAATTAAGTTTTGATACACAACTAGCGAATGCACAAGTTTCTTTGACGAATTCATTATTGAAAATGAGCACTACGCCGACGTATGTGATGGCGAGTAATTTGATTTTAAATGTAGATCCGCTATTTACAACGGTGAATAATGATCGAGCTATTTATGATTTTCATTTACAAAATAACTCTCCAGCTTTGCAAAAAGCGCTCTATGATAATGCCGTATTGATTGATTATCAAGGTAATCTACGAAGCACGACGACTCCAACAATCGGCGCTTTCGAATAAAGTAAATATTTAGCTTTTAGCGTTTGTTTTCATTTTGATATGGTAACTTTACAAATAGTTAAAATATATACGTAATGAAAAAATTAAAATACGCCATAGTGGCCGTCGCACTTTTCGTGATAAGTGCGTCATTTATTTCCAAAGAACATAAACGACAGCAAATGGAAACAAGCAAAAAGCTAAAAAATATATACGATTTCAAGATTGAAGGTTTGGATGGATCCGTGATCGATTTTTCCAAATTCAAAGGCAAAAAAATCTTGATCGTAAATACCGCATCCAAATGTGGATTTACCCCACAATACAAAGGTTTGGAAGCATTATACAAAGCCGAAGCCGGCAAATTGGTTATCGTAGGTTTCCCCTCAGATAATTTCGGTGGACAAGAGTTTCAAGACAATAAAGACATTAGTTCTTTTTGTGAAAAAAATTATGGAGTAACTTTTCCATTAACGACAAGAGTCGATGTGAAAGGGGACAACACAACACCTATATTCAAATATTTGACTGAAAAATCTGAAAATGGTGTATTAGATGCGACCATTTCTTGGAATTTCAACAAATTCATCATTGACGAAAAAGGTAATTTGATCAAACATTTTGATAGCAAAGTGACGCCAGATAGTCCTGAGTTGATGAAATATATTGATTAATAGGATTTTTTACATAGATACAAAAAGAAAAGATTTTAGGCAGATATGCAGTTTAAGGACGTTATTGGTCAGGCAACAGTCAAGCAACATTTGGTAGAGTTGGTTCAGCAAAATAGATTGAGTCACGCACTTTTATTCTTGGGAAAGGAGGGAAGTGGCGCCTTGAGTTTGGCTATTGCATTTGCTCAATACGTTTTATGTGAAAAAGCGTCTGGTAAAAGTGAATCGGATTTAGGTCCTTCGATGTTTGGAGATTTGGAACCTGCTCCAGCTATGAATGATTCATGCGGTCAGTGTCGCTCTTGTGTCAAAGCAGAGCAATACATTCATCCCGATATACATTTTTCCTATCCTGTAATTCCGAGAAAACCAGGAGACAAACCGACGAGTACGGATTATATTACGCAATGGCGTGAATTTTTAAAAGAATCGCCTTACGGAAATGCGTACGATTGGTTATTGTCTATAAAAGCGGAAAATAAACAAGGAAATATTACAGCAGAAGAATGTAACTCCATCATTCACAAATTAAGTTTGAAGAGTTTTGAAAGTGAATACAAAATTCTGATTATGTGGATGCCGGAGTATTTACAAAATTCGGGTAATAAATTACTCAAACTCATCGAAGAACCTCCAGCGAAAACTTTATTTATCCTTGTAGCAGAAAATGCGGACAATATCCTTCCTACGATATTGAGTCGTTGCCAATTGATAAAAATACCCGCATTAGAAAGAGAAGATATAGAAGCCGCGCTTCAAACCAACGGATATGAAGGCGAGCGCGCCTCCTTGGCGGCAAGTATGGCAGATGGTAATTATAGAGTCGCATTATTAGAAGCAGAAAATGCAGAAGATAATGACTGGCAAGCAATCTTGAGAGAATGGTTAAATGTGGCATTTCATGGTAATCCGATCAATTATACCAAATGGGTAGATACGATTAGCAAATATGGACGTGAACCACAAAAACAATTTATCTATTTTTTTATCCATTTATTGGAACAAGCATTGCGATTAAAAGTTTTGGGCGCTAATGCTGAAACTCCAACATCTGAATTAGATTTTGCGCAGCGTCTTAATAAACTTTTGACTATCGAGCAACAAGAAGCCATCATGTCGGAGTTAGACAAAGCCGCTTATTATATTGAGCGTAATGCCAATCCCAAACTTCTTTTTCACGCCCTCACAATCAAGCTGAATCACATTATTAAGGATAAAGCCTTAATTTTGGCCCAATAGTCATTCTTTTTGTAAGAGATGATAACGACTGTCTTGTGTGTAACATTCTAATCGAAAGATTTTTCCCCACAAATAATTTTTAGGGTAAATGATGGATGATAATCACTTGACGTCAATTTTTTACAATACGTTACAGAGTGCGCTCTGTACTTAAATATATATAAATATGGGTTGTGGTAGTTGTGGCACTGGCAAACCGAATGGTTGCAAAAGCAATGGCGGTTGTAGTACCGGCGGGTGCAATAGATTAAATGTGTACGATTGGTTAGCAAATCTGCCATTTTCTGATCCCGAAAGTTCTTGTAACATCGTGGAAATCAGTTTTAAAAGTGGTAGCAGAAAAGATTATTATAGAAATACTTCTTTACAATATTACGAAAAAGGAACTCTTGTAACGCTTGAGGGTGTAGGTGGTATTGATGTTGGTACGGTTAGTTTGACTGGAGAATTGGTAAGATTGCAGTTAAAAAAACATAACATTTCCGAAGGAAGTGTGGATATCAAAAAAATCCTAAGGATCAGTACCGAAAAAGATATCGCATCTTATGAGCAAAATAAAGCACGTGAAGGCGAGGTACTTGCTCGTAGTAGAGCCATCGCTCGTCAGCTCAATCTTCAGATGAAATTAAGTGAAGTCGAAATACAAGCCGATGGCAAAAAAGCGACTTTTTTCTATACGGCAGATGATCGTGTCGATTTCCGTGAAATGATCAAAATTTTTGCCTCAGAATTTAAGGTAAAAGTGGAAATGCGTCAGATCGGTATCCGCCAAGAAGCTGGGAAAGTGGGTGGTATCGGTAGTTGTGGACGTGAATTATGTTGTAGCACGTGGTTGACTGATTTCAAAAGTGTGACAACAACAGCTGCTCGCTATCAAAATCTAAGTATCAACCAAACAAAATTGAGTGGTCAATGTGGAAGATTGAAATGTTGTTTGAATTATGAATTAGACACGTATTTGGATGCGTTGCAACAATTTCCCAATAATGCGGATAGCTTGCAGACGACAAAAGGGCGTGCAATGTTGGTAAAAAAAGACATTTTCAAAAACTTGATGTGGTACACTTTGCCAGACAGCAACAAGCAATATCCATTGACGATTTCTCGTGTTAGAGAGATTATTCGCCTCAATATGAAAGGCGACGTTGTGGATGAGTTGAAGCATGTAGAACTATATTCCAATAGAGAAACGGTGGAAATTGATGCTGGATTTGTAGACGTAGTTGGACAGATTTCTTTGAAAAGTTTGGAAAAAGGAAATAATAAAAATCACAAATCCAAACCAAATAAAAACAATTTCAAAGGAAATAGCAATTCTCCTCAAACCGATAATAAAAAACTGGAAGCAAAAGGAAATTCATATTTTGATAGAAAAAAGGAAAAAGAAAATCTGAATAAGGATGGGGTAAATAAACCACAAAACAAACCTCAGCAAAAACAAAACAACAATAATAACGGTCCTCAACAAGAAAGACCGAAAGGAAATTT
Source organism: Rhizosphaericola mali (assembly GCF_004337365.2). Classification (GTDB taxonomy): domain Bacteria; phylum Bacteroidota; class Bacteroidia; order Chitinophagales; family Chitinophagaceae; genus Rhizosphaericola; species Rhizosphaericola mali. The sequence goes on from NZ_CP044016.1 coordinate 4,341,421, forward strand.
CCCAAATAATAACAATAATAACGGAGAGCGCAAACAAGAATTCAAACCGAAAAATAAGAATTTTCAAAAGAATCGACCTCCAAGACCCAATAATCCACCAGCAAATAATGGTGAAAATGCATAAAAAAAGCAGCGCTCCTAGCGCTGCTTTTTTGCTTTAAATCATTTTTAAGATTATATATTTATTAGAACTTGCAAATAAATAATCGAATCATTTAATGCAAAAATTATTTCAACGATTAAGCAAGTTTATCTCTCCTAATAAATTGGCAAAATGGATGATGCGTTTTTCTCCAATGTATAAAAGGAGTACCGGACGGATTACCTATATCTCCGATGATTTTACGGAAATTAATATTGAAATCAAACTGTCTTATAAAAATCGAAATATTGCAGGTGTAATATTTGGCGGTAGTCTTTTTGCAGCGACAGATCCGATTTTTATGATACAACTGATGCAAATGCTAGGTAGTCGCTACATCGTATGGGATCGAGCCGCAGAAATCAAATACAAACGACCCGCGACTCCCGCCGCTTATGCAAAATTTATATTGACGAAAGAAGACTTGGAAAAAATCATCCAAGAAGTAAATAAAAATGGGGAAACGAATATTGAAAAAACGGTTCATCTTACTTCTAAAGATGGCAATACGATCTTTGCCGAAGTAACTAAAACCATGTATATCGCCGATAAAGGCTTTTACAAAAAGAAAATCGCAGCAAAATCTAAATAATTAATCTTTATTAAGTTTCTTATTTTCCTACAGAATTGTTCATTCTCCCCCGAATTCAGTTGTTTATCGAAATTGTTTGCCCTGCTTTTTACAAAGTGGGAATTTCGATGAAGAAAATAATGAGATATGGCGAAAAGAACAATGTTAATGATTATTGGGCTAATGGTAAGTATGGTTGGATTTAGTCAAATAAAAATTTCCGGTAAAATAAGTGATATCAATGGAACGCCTATTTCTTTTGCTACGATCAAATTTACAAAGGATAGTAAATCATTTGGAAAAATATCGGACTCGGCTGGGACATATATTTTGACTTTGCCTGATACAGGACTTTATGTAATAGCAGTATCTTCATTTAATTATAGAGATAGTATTTCTAATTACAATGTTTCTCAAAAGGAACAAATAAAAGATTTTCAATTACGATATGATAATGCGAGTGAATTAGGTGGCGTTGTGGTTTCTACAAAAAAGAAAAAGCCATTGATTGAAAAGAAGATTGATCGTCTTATTTTTAATGTAGCAGAAAGTCCATTGTCAATTGGCGGGACCGCATGGGATGTTTTACAACATACGCCTTTAATATCAGCAAAAAATTCTGGCGAACTATCACTTATTGGCAAAAGTGCTTCCGTGGTGTATATAAATAATAGAAAGTCATTTTTATCAGGAGAGGATCTTATGAACTATTTGTCTGCTATGCCTTCTGACAATATTGTCAGTATTGAAGTGATAACAGCCCCTCCCGCAAGCTATGATGCTGGGAATGGAAGTAGTGTTATTAATATTGTATTGAGAAAAGTATTGGATAATGGATTAAATGGTTCAGTTACATTGACTGATATGCAAGCTACTTATAATAGGCAGCGAGCGACAGCTCAGTTAAACTATAAATATAACAGATACACACAATCGCTAACAGCTGGCGGCACTTTAGGAAAGACATTCTCTAAGTTTTACAATACTATAAACTATTTTGACATTGGGCAAAAAGAAACATTGGATGAGAAATTTATCAATAATGGCAAACCAATATCCATTGCAACCAATATGAACTACGAGCTGACTCCATTATCATTGATTGGCGGAGTTTTTGAATATACGCACAACAATAGTCATTCTTTTGACTATGCACTTGATAATATAATGGGATCAAGCAAAAATCAGTATTGGAATAATAATTTGGGTAAAGAAAAAACTAATCTTTATTCTGGCAATTTAAACTATAAATATTCTGGTAAATCTCGACAAAGAATATTACAAATAAATCTAGATTACTTTCAATATATCAATTCAAATGAAGCAACCTTTCTTTCCTATTTTGATGAAGACAATTTAGATATATTTAATGGTAATAATAGCTATACAAGACAGAAAGCATATAATTACTCTGCTAAAGTGGATTATAGTCAATTGATTTTTGGCAATATAAATTTTGATGCTGGTATAAAATACGGATATACTAAAACGAATAATCCTTATTTGTTTTATAATTATACAACTGATGGTTGGTCATACAATGATAATATATCTAATCATTTTATATACAAAGAAGGAATCAATGCAGCATATTTTGATCTACAGAAAAAAATTACTTCACATTTGGATGTCAAGGCAGGTGCAAGAATTGAAAATACAGACATTAAAACAATACAATTAAGTACAGACGAAAATCATCATCAAAACTATACTAAAATACTTCCTTCTGCGTACATTTCTTATGAAATAAACAATAATAATAATTTGTCATTTTCTATAAAAAATGATTTTATTCGCCCCTCATTTTCTGCAATGAATCCTTTTCGAGACTATTCTAGTAATAAAATTATTGAGATGGGTAATGCTTTTTTACGCCCAGGGAATAGTCTAGATTATGAATTGTCTTACATATTTAAACGAAACTATATATTTATGGCTCAATATAGTAATCAAACAAATCTATCAGGTCAATTACAAACTATAATAGCCCCCGATACGCTACTATACAAACAAGCAAACTATGGAATGTTTCGAAGTTTTGGATTGGTATCTATTGTAAACCAAAGTATTATAAAAGCGAAATGGAATATCAATTTGACAAATTCCATTCAATGGAAAACGTTAAACACAAATGCTGACAATATTGAAGCAAAAGAAACTTTTCCAATATATAATGTAGCCTTAAATCAAACCTTTACTAATCTTTTTAAAACGGGTATTAACGGATCCTTGTATGGAAGTTATACAAGTAAATTTGCAAATGCAAACTCTGTATCACTAAAACCTTTTGGAGAAGTAGATTTTGGTTTTGTAAAGGATTTTACAAACATCGGATGGAAAATTTCTATGTATGTTGATGATATTTTTAAAACAAATATTTATAAAGGTCAGACTATTGGAAATTCTACATTCAATTCTATATTAAGTAGCTATTATGATGACAGACGTATTAGAATATCAGTAGTCAAAAATTTCGGAAATAAAAGAGTTCGTACCAAAAAGAATGATGATGCAGGGAATGCAAGTGAGAAAAACAGATTATGATCATAAGTTTCGAATTTTATTAAAATTGAAACTTATTGATTCTAAAAAATATTAATTCCTAGATAATCTTGTACATTTATTTTATCGAAAAAGTATTACTCCTTATTTCAATACATCACAATGAACCTGTCAAGCAATAAGAAAAAACCTTTTTTGGAGAAAATCGTTGATTTCGATATTGAAAGTAGATATACCAAAGGAGTACGAATTGGTTGTCATCTGTCGATGTGGTCGTTTTTTTGGATAATCAGCATACTAACTTATTTAAAGAATAATGATTTAAAAAATGCCGACTTATTCGCTTTACGAAATGTCATATGTGGTATTATTTTTTTTTATTTATTTTTCTATGGTGTTATTAAGTTTTTATTTGATCGAAACTACATTTACATTTTTATTATAGGTTTATATTTATGTACCGAAACTTGGATTGTCTCCAATTATTTATGCATGAAAATATTGGATATCTTTTTTACAAAGAACAATATCCCATTATTTAATATTGTGCACAGCTACGCTAATGAAAAATTTTCCTACATTTTGTCATATCGAACTTTAATAGTAGAACTTTTTGTTGTCTTTAGTTTTGTTTCCATTCCTTCCTTTATCAAAATTCTATTTGATATCACTCGATATTATTCAAAATCCATTAAACAAGAAAGACATAGTAAAAGCCTAGAGATAGATAAACTTAATCTGGAAAAGAATTTTTTATCCGCCCAACTAAATCCTCATTTTCTTTTTAATACGTTTAATAATCTATATGCATTAGCATTGAAGAAATCCACTATTTTACCTGAGGTAATAGAGCGTTTATCGGATATCATGCGCTATACTGTTTATGATGCTAGTGCGGATACCGTGTCTTTAAACGACGAATTAAATTTTATCAAAAACTATATAGAACTAGAAAGATTACGATATTCTTCTGATTCTAGTATTGAACTGATCTTGTCTGAAAACCTTCCAATTAACCATAAAATTGCACCATTGTTGATTTTCCCATTTGTAGAAAATGCCTTCAAATATGGCCTAAAATCTAAAGCTAAATTTGTAAAAGTAAAAGTTGACTATATAGACCAGATGATTGTATTTCTAATTGAAAATGATACTATAGATTACGAAAATGTAAATACGCAACAATATCATGGCGTCGGTATTGCAAATGTACAAAGTCGGCTAAAACTATTATATCCCAATAACAACCAATTAACTATCAAAAATTCTTTGAATACTTTTATAGTTGAATTAAAAATCACTATTTAGCAATTCCAATTTTTTTAAGGCACATTAATCTTCCTTAATATTAAGTTTTATAAAAAGTTCTTGTTTTCTTAGTTTGGCAATTGCAAGCTCTTCTCCAGTATTTAAAACAACGGTATTGCCAAATATCTTTCGGACATTATTTAAAGAGATGATATAGGAGGTATGAATACGAAAAAACAAATCTGAGGGTAATTTTTCTTCCATATTTTTCATAGTAGAGTTAGAAATAACTATGGAATTATCCGCTAAATGTATTTTAATGAAATCTCCCATAGTTTCGATATACTTAATTTCTGAAAACGCAATTCTATGAAAGATGCTTTCCGACTTAATCGTTAGAAATTGTGGTAAAGTATTATTCAATTTAAGATCTGAAGTATGCTGATTTTTTATATTTATTTTTGAAATCGCTGCTATGAATCTAGCATAAGTTACCGGTTTCTTTATATAATCTACCGCGCCAATCTCAAAGCCATCAATGGCATATCGCTCATATGCAGTAACAAAAATAAAGTATGGTGGATTCTTTAAAGATTTTGCTAGCTCCATACCATTTATAAGTGGCATCTCTATATCACTTATTACGAGATCTACTTGATTATTTTGCAGATATAACAATGCGTCTGCGCCATTTTCAAAACTAGTAAGCAATTGTAGTATGGGCGTTTGGTGGACAAAATTTTCTATTAACTCTCTTGCCAAGGGTTCATCTTCAATGATGACACATGTAATTATATTGTTATCCATAGATGAAGGAGCTATATATTAGTATTGCGAATATATAGTATCAATTAGGAAATCAATATAGAAATGTTGTAAATAAATGAAGAAATTATGCAAAGTGTAAATGCAATTGGGCAAATGAAAGCCGCCGAAGTCTGTAAGCCAATACGATATTTGCCGAAGTAACTAAAACCATGTACATCGCTGAAAAAGGCTTTTTCAAAAAGAAAATCGTTGAAAGAACTAAAAATAATTTGCTACCCTGAGTGGAATTGAACCACCGTAAAGATTTTTGCTGAATCTTGCCTCACCGCTCGGCCACAGGATTTTTCGACTAGCTTTTATTTAAAACTTGTTTTAAATAAAATGGATACCCAATTGTGCGCCTCCAGGCTGTGTCGAAAAATAATGTTCAAATCAGTACATTTTGTTTAACTAATCAATATTGATTGGAGTTGTATGATTTGCTTCAAATGAATGAAGAATTGGGAATTGCTTCCCTAATCGACTTACCTTTTTTGAATATCCATGATGTAAAGAACTAATCTGACACAAAAATAAAACCTAATTATTAGTCTACCAAAAAAATAGACTAATAATTTTAAAATTATTTTTTAATTGAAAATCGATAAGACTTTTTAACAATATCGTTTCTTTATTTATGGACAATAATCTTTCACATGATTTAGTTTTGACGATGATAGATTTGGATTACGATATAATAATTTTAAGATGCATAGAAAGGAATTTTTAAAGATGATGGCAATTTTACCATTGCTAAAATCAAGCAATGGATTAGCGCAATTACTTTTGGCAAATAAACCATTTCCAGTTACGGAGAGAATGCCCGTATTTTTTGTAGGGCATCAAGATTTTTCCAAAACGCCACATCAAACGCCATTTACCAAAAATCTCCGAACGATGGGAGCTTCAGTAACTCCGATTGCGATTTTGGTAATGTCTGCTCATTGGTTGACTTTGGGTGATACATTTGTCAATTTGAATTCCCAATTTTCCACACCAGAATATCCATCTAAAGGCGCTCCGGAAATCGGCAAATTGATAATGAACGAAACAAATACGAAAGAGGAGCAAAGTCGTGATTTGGATCATGGCGCTTGGAGTGTTTTGCGCCATTTGTCCCCAGATGCTAAAGTTCCCGTATTGGAATTAAGTATAGATATGAGTAAGCCGTTGGACTATCATTATCAACTAGCAAGGCAATTATCGAATTTAAGGACGCGTGGTGTGTTGATTGTAGGCAGTGGCAATATTGTGCATAATCTGGATATGTCCGCATTAAAATTTTGGTCAAGTAAGCCTTATGATTGGGCTATGGAATTTGATAATTGGGTAAAAGATAGAATTGATGAGCGCGATTTTAGTAGCTTATTTCAATTTGAAAAATTAGGGAAAGTTGCTGATTATTCAGTGCCTACTATGGATCATTATTTACCTATGTTGTATTGTTTATCGTTATGCGAATCGGACGAAACAATTACGCATACATTTACAGAAGTGACAAGAGGGTTGAGTTTCAGATGTTTTCGAATAAGTTGAAAACGCCAATTCTATTAAAATTGGCGTTGGATATATTATTTACTTTGGAAATCTTTTTAGATGGCATTATCTAAAATAATACATCATGTAAATCTTGATTTTTTTCAAATGTCGCTTTAGCAAATGGACATAGGGGAATAATTTTTATATTATTTTTTCGGGCAAAATCTACCGCGCCGAGAACAAGTTGTTTGCCTACGCCTTTTCCGTTAAATGCTTCTTCAACTTCGGTATGGTCGATGATAAATTTGTCTGTTCCAGCCCAAGTGTATGTCATAAGGCCGGCATGCGCGCCATCATATAAGGCTTCAAAGTCGCCTTTTTTTTCAGTATTGTGTTGTACGATTTCAAGCATCTGCATTAATTTTTGTGTTTATTGCAATATTTCCTGTCAAGGTTTTGTGTACGGGACATTTCTCTGCAATTAATAAAATTTTTTTTAATTGTTCTTCATCTGGATGAAAAGAGGAGAAGCTAATCGTTCGGGTAAATGTAGCACTATTCGTTTCTGGTGATTTTTCTAGATCTACATCGACAATGATATTACCAACATTCCATTCTTTTCGATCAATATACATTTTTAGCGTGGCAGCTGTACAACTTGCTAGCGAAGTCGCCAAAATCTGATGTGGATCAAATCCTTTATTTTGCCCACCTTTATCAAATGGCTCATCTGTTACCAACTGATTATCGCCCGCAAAAATTTCTGTATAGAATTTTTCTTCGCCTAAAATGGCTTTTACTTGAATTCCCATTTTATTGATGTAATTTATAACTCAATGCACCGGAAGGGCATTTTTCAATTTGATTCATTAATTCTTTTGTTGTTGCATTCTCAATTTTTATCCAAGGCTTTTCTCTTGGGTTATATACTTTTGGTAAGGTTTTCACACATACCGCTGAGTGGATACAAACCGTTGGTTTCCAATATATGGTCATTTCTTCATTAGAATATTCATGTACATCCATGCAAATATATTTTCAATGAAATTACGTATTATTTATTAGACAAATGCATGATTAACTTGCTTTTGTATGGGGACGTGTAATTTTTAGTTTGCACCATTTTAATAATTGTATACAGGCTGTTATAGGCAGAAATATATAAATAACAATAAGAGAAATTAGTTTGATTTGCGTAGCGACACTTGAAATCTTTATTTCCGAAGCATTCAAATCGGGAAAAGTATGAAGCATTTGTAAAACGCAGAAATTTTCTATACAATCAAATACGGAAAAGCAAATACAAGCGATGAATAGGCATTTCCAAATGAAGGAATAATTCCATTTCTTCCAGGTATAACCAAAATAATTCCTTCCAAATGCAAGCAAAAAAAAGGGAAATGGAACGTCTAATAAAGTGAGAAATTGATATTTTGCTCTTCCTAAATTACCATATTCTGTAAATAAATGCTTTACAAATAAGAGATCGTATCCCTTAATTTGATAATCAAGTTTTGCTGTTTTGGAAAATTGTTCCAATGTAGATCCGAAGAATGTGAGTGCCAATGCATTGATCAAAAACAATACAAATGTGAGCATTACTTTTTTACGTGTAGACATATTTCAAAATTTTAAGGCAAAGGACGATTGAAATATCTGCGTACACATTTACATATGTAAAGATTTGATTTTTTTCCTTATTCTACTGAGTTGTGTCGGCGTGATGCCCAAGTATGATGCAATGTGATATTGTTGTACTTGGTTTTCAATATTAGGAAATTCCGATTTAAGGATATCATATCTTTTTTCTGCATCCAGCATCACCAATTCGATTTCTCGTTTTTCTTTTTGAACAAAATGCAATTGTGCAATTTTCTTTGCGAGTCTTTCTAATTCGATATTCTTACTACATAATTGTTCGAAATCGTGATATTTTGCTTCATATATATTGCAATCGCTTAGGGCCTGTTGATTTATTAAATTTTCCTTTTTCGTAATCAGCGAAGCGTATGCTCCAATAAAAGATGGTGCAGTAAAAAACGTTTTATTATACTCAATTCCGTCTTCGTTTCTATAAAATCCGCGAACCAAACCTTCTTGCAATATTCCAATTTTGGTTGCGATTTCTCCCTCTCGAACAAAAAAATCCAAATTGGATAGTCTTCTTTCTTTAAAAATATTTTGAAATTGTTGCCATGTTACTTCGGATAGAGGCGAAATATTATTAATATATTTTTTTAAATCATGCATTCGAAAAGTGTGTATTGAAACTTAAGGTTCTATGGTTTAAAATTATTGAAGCTATTAATATGTGAAGCTGAAATTTTGTTAAATTTGGAGTATTGGTTCTTATAATACAAAATACGAATCTATGGATTTTTCTAAAATCTCCCTAACCTTCGGAATGCACCGAGAAAAAGAAGTGATTTGGCTTGCTTTTGAGTATAACAAAGATTTGATTAATGAAATCAAACAACTATTGCCAACTGCAAAATGGAGTAGTACTCAAAAGAAATGGCATGTTCCTGATGATAATGCGGTGAGAGATTTATTGCACTTGCCCATGAAAGAATATATGGGAAAACGAGTAATGCCAAGACTGAGTTTCAATAATCAAGCACAGTTACAACGTATGATGGACGAGCTACGTCTGCGTGCCTATGGCGAACCAACTATCCGAACCTATAGTGTGGAGGTAGCTCAATTGATGTATTTGCTCAAAGAATTTCCAATACAAAACTTGACTTCTGAGCGTCTAAGAGCTTACTTGTTGTACTGTTTTGAAGTGGAAGGTATTTCTGTCAATCAGATGCATAGTCGATTAAACGCACTAAAATTTTACTTTGAAAAAGTATTGGGTAGGGATAAGTTTTTTATGGAAATACCAAGGCCACAGAAGCCTTCTAGTTTGCCCAAGGTATTTAGTGAAAAAGATATTGAGCGACTATTTGAAGTGATAGATAATCAAAAACATCGATTGATGTTACAACTTTGCTATGGAATGGGGTTGCGAGTGAGTGAAGTTGTGAGATTGAAAATTGCAGATATTGATAGTGGTCGTATGTTGGTTTTCATCAATAATGGAAAAGGAAAGAAAGATCGATATGTACCTCTTCCGGAATCTATTTTGGACGATTTGCGAAGCTATTATAGGGAGTACAAGCCAAATATTTACTTATTTGAAGGTGCCAATAGAGGACAATATGCCATAAGAAGTGTGCAAGGGGTTTTTCATACGGCGAAAGAGAAAGCAAAAATTCGTAAAAAAGTCGGGATTCATGGATTACGCCATAGTTATGCGACACATCTGTTGGAATATGGAACGGACATGAGTTTTATCCAAAAATTATTAGGACACAATAATATAAAGACCACTGAAGTGTATGCGAAAGTTTCCAATACACATCTCGCAAAAGTAAAAAGCCCATTAGATCGTATGAAAAAAAGCTAAGAACTATTTTTTCTTAGCCGAACAATCGGGTAAATGATTGAGTATTTTCCTACAAGCTTCTAATGCGCCACCAAATATAATATGTGAACCAAATTCCCACACATGCCAAGCTTTAGGCATTTGGCGGACTTTTCCTTGCATTCCCATCGCAGGCAAGGTTGTGCCATGCGTTAATGTCCACACCGCAATTCCTGCTGGTATTCCTTCTGCTGAGCTCACGGCTTTAGATTTTTTCGCGGCAATGGCATAGCCGACTCCGATTGCAGCGCCAAATACATAGTGCACGATTTTTAACGATGTAATTCGTTGAGATTTTGTCATAGGCTTTTTTGAAACCAGCGATTTTGTCTCTGCGACTAGTACGGCTGGTGGCATATTCTCAGGATGTCCATTGACATCAGCACCGTATAGTAGTTTTTGTTCGGGTGTTGGCTTCCATATTTTTTCTCCTAATTCTTGTAAAGGTGGTTCTACCAAAGATTTGATCCAAGAGGCAAATAATCCACTCGCTATACCAATGGCAATTTCTTTTCCGTATTTCATCGTGTAATATTTTAGGGTAAATAAATATTTAGTTTAAAGTTATTTTATTTTAAAGAAAGATTTTGTGAAAATTATTCCTTTGGCTTTAACCTTATGTTATCCAATAATAGGTACGAAATAGATTTGTTACATTTGCTAAGTAATTATTTAAATATAAAATTATTTCTATATAATGGTAGACGGCAAAAGAATTATAGTGACAGGTGCAGCAGGTTTTATCGGTAGTTGCATGGTGGAATATCTTAATGAGAAAGGATACGAAGATTTGATATTGGTGGATAATTTCGGAGAAGATGAAAAACGACCCAATTGGTCTGAAAAGAAATTTACCGAAATTGTAGAAAAAGAATTCCTTTTCGAATGGTTGACTACACATGCAGACGTGCCTTTGGCAGCGGTAATTCACATGGGCGCAAATTCCAGTACAACAGAATTTGACTATGAAGTTTTGAAAAAATGGAATGTGGAATATTCGCAAAAATTATGGGATTTCTGTACGGCAAATAAAATTCCCTATATCTACGCGTCTTCTGCGGCTACTTATGGCGATGGTGAATTGGGATATGATGATAATCATGAAGTTATTTACCAATTGAAACCATTGAATCCTTATGGTATTTCCAAAAATGAATTTGACAAATGGGCGTTAGAACAATCCACTACTCCAACTTTTTGGGCGGGTTTGAAATTTTTTAATGTGTATGGTCCGAACGAACAACATAAAGGTCGTATGGCAAGTGTAATTTCTCACGCATTTCACCAAATTAAGGAAAATGGGAAAGTGAAATTATTCAAAAGCTATAAAGAAGGTTATGCAGATGGTCAACAACTACGTGATTTCGTTTATGTAAAAGATTTGGTCAAAGTTATGTTTTGGATGTTGGACAATAGTTTGTTAGAAAATCCGATTCCTTCTGGTTTGTACAATGTTGGAACCGGACACGCACGTAGTTTTTACGATTTAGTGGACTCGACATTTAAAGCAATGGAGATCGATACAAATATTGAATTTATCGAAATGCCGATCGATATCAGGGATAAATACCAATATTTTACAGAAGCCAATATGCAAAAATTACATCAAGCTGGTTACAACGTACCATTTTACGAATTGGAAGATGGTGTGAAAGACTATGTTCAAAATTATTTAGCAACTGCAATTCAATACTAATATCAAGTAAGGCAATTAATCAAAATTTATGGCTCAAAAGATCGCAATTATTGGAGGTGGTAACCTTGGCGCTTCGATCGCAGAAGGTTTATTGGAAAGTGGATTTATTCGTGCAGAAGATCTAATCATTACGCGAAGAAATACGAAAGCATTAAATGCATTTGTAGAAAAAGGCATCCAAGTTGTTTCAGATAATAAGCAAGCGTTGGCATTTGCAGATTTTATATTGTTTGCAGTGAAACCCTTTCAGATAAAAGAAATTTTGACCGATTTATTGCCTTATTTGGATGCGGCAAAGCATACAATTGGAAGTGTAATTACTGGTATTTGGGTAAAAGATATTGTCGAAGTAATCGGTAATAATTTCACGATTTTTCGCATCATGCCGAATACTGCGATCGCTATTCGTCAGAGTATGACTTGCCTATGCGGACACAATGCTTCTGGAGATCAATTGGATTATGTTACACAAATGTTTGACCAATTAGGCAAAACTGTTGTAATTGAAGAAAAATTGATGGATGCTGCGACGGTTTTGGGTGCTTGTGGTACGGCGTATGCACTTCGTTTCATTCGTGCTAATATTCAAGGCGGTATTGAGATTGGATTTAGCGCGGCGGTCGCATCTCTGATCGCAGAACAAACTGCCAAAGGTGCTGCAGATTTGCTTTTGCAAAAAAATACCCATCCCGAACAAGAAATTGATAAAGTTACCACGCCAAAAGGCTGTACAATTGCAGGCTTAAATGAAATGGAACATCAAGGTTTTAGTTCGAGCGTAATTCAAGGAATAAAAGTTAGTTATGAAAAAATCGTAGGAGATAAATAGCTCAAAGCGAAATGTGAAAAGCAAAATTCTTTCTCAAATTTATAATTCATAACTTATCATTTATAATTCATTTTCATGTCTATTATAGTTGAACATTTAGTTAAAAAATACGGTACCCAAACGGCTGTCAATGATGTCAGTTTTCAATTGAAAAAAGGCGAAGTTGTTGGTTTTTTGGGACCAAATGGTGCGGGGAAAAGTACGACTTTGAAAATGATTACAGGTTATTTACAACCCGATAGCGGTAATGTCCAAGTTGCAGGAGTGGATATGTTGCAAAATCCAATTGCTGCTAAACGCAAAATTGGTTATTTGCCAGAGGCGAATCCTTTGTATTTGGATATGTATGTAAAAGAGTATTTGAATTTTATTGCCAAAGTGCATCAATTAGATAATATTCCAAATCGTATCGATCAAGTCGTTGAATTGGTAGGATTAGGTCCTGAAAAAGGTAAAAAATTACAACAATTATCCAAAGGTTATAAGCAACGCGCTGGCTTAGCGGCTGCATTGATACACGAGCCGGAAGTGTTGATTTTGGACGAGCCGACAAGTGGTTTGGATCCAAATCAAATAGTTGAAATAAGAAATGTAATCAAGGAGCAAGGCAAGAATAAAACGGTGCTTTTTTCTTCGCATATATTACAAGAAGTAGAAGCGGTTTGTTCGCGTATTTTGATATTGAATAAAGGTGTTTTGAAAACGGATCAATCTATTATAGAAAAGATGGAAAGTGCAGATACACAAGCTTTGATAAAGATTTCATTCAAAGAAATTATAGAGCCACAATGGTTGTTGCGACTGCCATCTGTAACGACAGCAGAAAAGGATAAAAAGAACGTGTGGCATATTACAACAGCGGATTTGGATGTGACGAGAAAAGAGTTGATGGCATTGGCACTCAATGAAAATTTTACCATTATTTCTATGGAAACAGGTAGCTTGGATTTGGAAAATACCTTCCGAGAAATGACAAAATAATTGATATGAAAAAGTCTTCCTTACACTTTTTAAGTTCCTTGGAAAAAAATAATCATAAAGAATGGTTTGATGCAAATAAGACGGATTACCAAGATGCAAAAGAAGATTTAATATTAACTGTTTCTGATATTTTGCGTCAATTTCAACAAAAAGATACTACATTGGCACAAGTGGAGGCCCAAAAAACGCTTTTTCGGATCAATCGAGATGTTCGTTTTAGCAAAAATAAAGCGCCTTATAAGACCAATCTTGGAGCAAGTATTAATGCTTCTGGACGTACGGGAAATTTGGCGGGTTATTATCTACATATTCAACCAGGTGGCAATAGTTTTTGTGGTGGTGGATTGTGGAATCCCGAACCCGAAGCGTTAGCCAAAGTGCGCCAAGAGATTGATTATAATTTGGAAGAATTTGAAGCGATCGTTGAAAATAAAGATTTTAAGAAACAATTTGGTGGCTTGGAAAGAGCAGAGGAATTTCTATTAAAACGAGAGCCTAAAGGATATACGAAAGACAATCCTGCTATTGAATTTTTAAAATTCAAATGTTTTATTGGGAGTCATCATTTGACGGATAAAATGGTACAATCAGAGGCGTTGGTTTCCGAAATTTTGCAATCATTTGAGGCAATATTTCCACTGATTCAGTTTTTAAATAGAGCAATTTTGGACTAATCGACCATTGCTTTTTTAGATAAATAAAAAATATTAAAACGAACTATGCCGTATTCAGTTGTTGTCAATGGAGAGGGAGAAAATTTAAGAGTGGATTTATTGGGAAATGAAGGTGTTGCTGCAGAGGTATTTGCCTTTGGCGCTATTTTGAATAAGTTTTCCATTGTTAAAGACGAAAAAGAAATCAATGTTATTGATGCATATTCCAATACGGAAGATGCGAAAAATAATATTACCAATGGTTTTCATGGAGCAAAATTGAGCCCATTTGTATGTAGATTGGCAAATAGTGCTTTTTCGTTTGAAGGTAAAGAATATCAAATAGACAAATTTAAAGATGGCGCATCCGCCTTGCATGGTTTGATGTTTGATGAGGTGTTCGAATTGGAAGATAAAATCTCTTCGGATGATTTTGCCATTGCCGTTTTTTCCAAAAAATATGATACAGATGTGAATGGATTTCCATTTCCATTTACCTTAAAAGTAAAGTATAAATTGGAAGGAAAATCCTTAACGATTGATACTTTTTTCAAAAATGAGGGCGACTCGGATATTCCATTTAATGATGGGTGGCATCCGTATTTTCAATTAGGAGATTCTGTCGATACTTTGGAAGGACGTTTTAAAAGTAAAGAATTGGCCGTTTTCGATGATACGCTTTTGCCAACGGGCGAATTTGTGCCTTATAGCGAGTTTGCTGATTTTCGCACATTTGAAGGTGTAGAATTGGATAATAGTTTTACTTTAATCGAAAATGACGAGCCTGCAATCGAGCTACGTGATAAACAAGTAGGCATCGAATTAAAGGTTTTCCCAGATAAAGGTTATCCAATTTTGCAATTGTACATACCGCCAAGTCGCAAAAGTTTGGCTGTTGAAAACTTAACCAGCATTCCTAATTCTTTTAATCATGGTATTGGTTTATTGATCGCCAAACCAGGAAAAGAATACCAGTTGTCGACAAAATATACATTAGAATTGATATAGTAAAAAAGCCTTGCAATGCAAGGCGCTTTTAATAATATTACCTTCCGAGATATCGAATCCTTCGAAAGGCAAACGACTATTGGTATCTGGCTTTGCAAAAGTTTATTTAAACTTTCGTTCCTCTTCTGTAATCGCTAAATTATTGATACTTGCATATCTTTTTGCCATCAAACCATTCTCATCAAATTCCCAATTTTCATTACCATATGCCCGAAACCAGTTACCATCTAAATCCATAAACTCATATTCGAATCTCACGGCTATGCGATTGTCCGTATGTGCCCAGTATTCTTTTTTCAATTTATAGTGCAATTCTTTCTTCCATTTTTCTGAAAGAAATTTTACAATTGCTTCTCGTCCATTTACAAATTGATCTCTATTTCTCCATTCACTATCAATAGTGTAAGCTTTAGAAATCTTCTCAGGATCTTGTGAATTCCAAGCATCTTCTGCAAATTGTATCTTCTGTAGTGCGGTCTCCAATGTGTATGGAGGTAGCGGAAATTTCTGTTCCATAATTTAATGTATTAGGTTGTTTATAATTATTTTGGATTTTTCTATTAGTTCGTTGGATTTAAACATTTTACTTTCTATAATGCAGCTCTCGAAAAGGAGATAAATGTGATCTGATACAATTTCATCTTCTATAATTGAATTGAAAAATACGCGGAGGTCTTTTTTATGCTGCTGAATAGGCCTTAAAATTTTCACATTATCATTGGGGATTTCAGATAAAATATTTAAAAAACTACAGCCTCGAAAATTCTCCTTTTGATTCATATAAATTAAAAAATCAAAAGATGAAATCACTTTGGATTCAGTGTCTTCTTTGCCTTTTGTGAAATTTTGAAGTTCATTGAACCAATAAGTGTGTCTTGCATCTAGGAAAGCAACACAAAGGTCTTCTTTGGACTTAAAATGCTGATAAAAACTAGCTTTTGCGACACTTGCCTCAGCAATTATCTGATTAATTCCCGTGGAGTTGTAGCCTTGATTAGCAAAGAGGTCTGATGCTGTCTCTAGAATCCTATTTTTTGGTGATGACATAAAATTAAATTTTGACAGCACGAAGATAGGATAATATTTTAAGTGAACAGACAAGTCTGTATGTTTCTTTTAAAAAAATTATATTTAGTTCTATCAGAGAGACTGTAAACTAAAATCTGAGTGGTATAAATTAAAGGAAAAGACAAGTATAGAAACTGCTATAGAACCCAAATAGGAAAAGACTTAACAAGCTAGTTATTATCGAGAGTCCGTAATTAATTTTCAAATGATCATCTTTTGCACCAATGCAAAAGATGACCGTTTTTCTTACTTCAAAAATGGATTATTTGTTTTTTCGTATCCAATCGTAGTGGGTTCGCCGTGGCCAGGATAAACAACGACATCGTCTGGAAGTGTAAATAATTTCGTACGAATACTATTCAACAATGTTTGTGTGTCGCCGCCAGGAAGATCTGTACGGCCTATGCTATTTTTAAATAAAACATCGCCGCCGATGATAAATTTTTGTTTTTCGTTATAAAAACCAATACTTCCAGGACTATGTCCTGGCACAAAAAAAATCGAAAATTCATCTTCTCCCAATTGCAATTTATCTTGGTCGGTTACAAAATGTAACTCCCCGTCGTAAGGATTAAATTTTAATCCAAATCTAGCACCTGAAGCCGCTGCATTTTCTAAAACAACAAGATCTTCTTTATGTAATTTTGGTTCCAATTGAAATTGATCATGTATATATTTCATTCCCATTACGTGATCAATGTGTGCGTGAGTCAACCAAAGTTGTGTGGGTTGCAATTGATTTTTTTCAAGCGTTTCTTGTAAGACAATATTTTCTTCTGGGAAATACATTCCTGGATCAATGATGACTGTTTGTTTATTTTCGTTTGCAAGCAAATATGTATTTTCTTGAAATGGTCCGAAGGTATGTTGGAATATTTGTATCATAATTGACTTGGTATTATAAATTCTATTTCTCCAAAATTAAAAAATTGTAATTGTTCTTTTACTTGGATAACTAATTTACCATCTTTCTGTGCAGATTGGATTTTACCTTCGAAAATCTCGCCGTTTTCTCTTTTGCGAAAAGATAAAATTTCATCTTTTTTGTAAAGTAGTTGATTATAAATGGACAACAAGTAATCAAACCCTAATTGATTTAATTGTTGCCAACGTGTTTCCATTTTTTCACATAATTGTTTGGCGAGTGCAACTGTGTCAAAATCTTTCCCTGTGAGTAATTTTAGTGATGTTGCTTTTTTTTGAATAACCTCTTCAAAATCAATTTGATTTACATTTATGCCAATTCCAGCAACGGTCCACTGCCATTTATTACCTTTTACTAGACTTTCCGTTAAAATGCCTACTGCCTTTTTGTCACCAAAATAGATATCATTAGGCCATTTAATTTTTAACATTTCATCGTAATAATCATATAAAAGATCATAAGTGGCCAATCCAGATAAAATAATTATCTGAAATTGATATTGCAAGGAAAGCGCAGAGGTATCTATAATAAAGGATATCGCAATGTTTTCACCTGAATGGTCTTTCCAGGCTTTACCCCGCTGTCCTTTGCCTGCACTTTGATGGTGCGCAAATACGGCGATTCCGTGTGTAGCTTCTTCACTATTGGCAAATGCCATGGCATAATTGTTGGTACTTTCTACCTCCTTAAGCTCAAGAAATATTTGTCCAATGGAATGTTTTGTAGGTACTAAAGACAAAGAATTACTATTTTTGATGCGAATATAGCATAGATATCAAAAATCGTTAGACAGATTAGGTAGCTTATTAATTTTAAATTCATTTAAATTAGAATATTATTTGGCAACAACTACAACAGCAAAAAAAGTTTCGGATACGACTAAAGTAAGCAAGTCCACTAAGCTTGCAAAAAACTCCAAACTCTATAAAACGATAATAAGCGCAATCGATGATAAAAAAGGGGAAGAGATACTATCTTTAGATTTAAGAAAGATAGAAGTGGCTTCTGCTGATTTTTTTATCGTGTGTGAAGCATCTACAGGTGTGCAACTTAAAGCCATCTGTGATAATATTGAAAAGGAGGTCTGGGAGGAATGTGGAGAGCATCCGTACAAGATAGAAGGTCTGAATAATATGGAATGGATTATTGTCGATTACGTAAATATAGTCGTTCATATAATGCTACCAGATATTAGGAAGTATTACAGGCTAGAGGAAATGTGGAGCGATGGGGAGTCTGTTTAATTTATTTTAAATACCACGAACTATTTCGTAACTAAGTTATTATATATTATTTAAAAGATATTTTTAGAAGATATTAAATCTGTATGGCACAGGAAAACAAGCAATTGAAACCAAATTTTGGTAAAGGCAATAACAACAAACCAGGTAATAAAGGACCTAAGATCAGCATTTATTGGATTTATGCATTGATTGGAATTTTACTTATAGGTTACAGTTTATTTCACAAAGACATTCCAAATATAGCACGCACATCTATTCAGAATTTTCAGGAAAATATGTTGGCTCCGGGCGACGTAGAGAAAATTTCTGAAATCAGCGATAAGAATGTAGTTCAAGTCTATATTAAAAAAGACAGCTTATTTAAAGCAACGTATCAGAAAAATTTCCCTGGAATCAAAGACAATCAAGGTTCGCCTTTATTCCAATTTCAGGTAACGGATTGGCCTAGTTTTCAACAAAGTATGCGTGACTTCTATACTGCGAATCCTACAGTTGCAAAAGCAACAGAAGTCGTAGATACGGATAATCCTTGGTATGCGAATCCGATTGTAAACATTATACTTCCTGTATTGATGTTTGCTGCTATCTGGTTATTATTCATGCGAAAAGTTGGCGGCGGTGGCGCTGGTGGTGCTGGAGGTGGTATTTTCAATATCGGTAAATCGAAAGCACAATTATTCGAAAAAGGAACCAAAGTTAATATCACATTCAAAGATGTAGCTGGTCTTGATGAGGCAAAAGTGGAAGTGATGGAAATCGTTGATTTCTTGAAAAGTCCGAAAAAATATACCAATTTGGGTGGTAAGATTCCTAAAGGTGCATTATTAGTTGGCCCTCCGGGAACTGGTAAAACTTTATTGGCAAAAGCAATGGCTGGCGAAGCGCAAGTTCCATTCTTTAGCGTAAGTGGATCTGATTTCGTTGAAATGTTTGTCGGTGTTGGTGCTGGTAGAGTACGTGATTTATTCAAACAAGCACGTGAAAAAGCGCCTTGTGTGATTTTTATAGATGAAATTGATGCAATCGGTCGTGCTAGAGGCAGAAATGCGATGATGAGCAACGATGAAAGAGAAAATACATTGAACCAATTATTGGTGGAAATGGATGGTTTTTCTGGAGAAACAGGTATTATCATCTTAGCCGCTACGAATAGACCAGATGTGTTGGACAGTGCTTTGTTGCGTCCAGGTCGTTTTGACAGACAGATTTCTATTGATCGTCCAGATATTAAAGGAAGAGAAGATATTTTCAAAGTTCATTTGAAACCAATCAAAACTTCTCAAACTTTAGATATATTCAAATTAGCAGAACAAACGCCTGGTTTTGCGGGTGCGGATATTGCGAATATTTGTAATGAAGCGGCATTGATCGCAGCACGTAAAGGAAAAGATTCTGTAGAAATGATTGATTTCCAAGATGCCATTGATCGTGTGATTGGTGGTTTGGAAAAGAAAAACAAAATCATTTCCCCTGATGAAAAGAAAATCATCGCTTATCATGAAGCTGGTCACGCTATCTGTGGTTGGTTCTTGGAATACGCTTATCCTTTATTGAAAGTTACGATTGTTCCTAGAGGTAGTGCGGCATTGGGATATGCACAGTACACGCCGAAAGAGCAATATTTGTATAATACAGATCAATTGATGGATCAAATGTGTATGACTTTAGGTGGTCGTGCATCCGAACAAATTTTCTTCGGAAAAATTTCTACAGGTGCATCTAATGACTTGCAACAAGTAACCAAAAGTGCATATAGTATGATCACTGTATATGGTATGAATCCAAAAATTGGAAATATCAGCTACTATGATCCACAACAAGATAGTTCGTTTACCAAACCTTATAGCGAGGAAACAGGCAAATTGATTGATGAAGAAGTAAGAAATACGATTCAAAAAACATACGAAAGAACATTGGAATTGTTGACTGAACATAAAGAAGATGTCGAAAAATTGGCTCAAGCTTTATTGAAAAATGAAGTTTTGTTCAAAAGCGATGTAGAAACATTAATCGGTAAAAGACCATTTGAAGAGAATAAAGCTTCAGAAATTGATCTTGTTGATAATGAATCTCACGAAAATCAAAATGGAACAGTTAGCGAAGGTGTACCTCCATTTGATCCAGGTTTGAATCCTTTGCCTGCAACAGAAGCATAATTTTACATTTATAGAACGTTAATAAAAGGTACTGAAATTAATTCGGTACCTTTTTTATAAGAATAAAGCCTTAAATTAAACATTCAATGGCGGTATTAGAAAAAGGAAAAAAGATTTATTTCCTTTCAGATTTTCATTTAGGTGCACCAGATTACGACCGTAGTTTGGTACGCGAAAAAAAGATTGTGGCATTTTTGGATCAAATTAAAAAAGATGCTGCTTGTATTTTTTTGGTGGGAGACATGTTTGATTTTTGGTATGAATACAAAGATGTCGTTCCAAAGGGTTATACGCGTATTTTGGGTAAGTTGGCAGAGATTGCAGATAGTGGGATTCCGATGAAATTTTTCATAGGTAATCACGATATGTGGATGCAAGGTTATTTTGAAAAAGAATTTCACATGGAGGTTTTTGACAATCCTCAAACGTATGAATGGAATGGCAAGAAATTTTATATCGGTCACGGAGATGGATTAGGACCTGGAGATCACGGATATAAATTTTTGAAAAAAATATTTAGAAATAAACTTTGTCGTTTATTATTTGGCGCATTACATCCATGGATCGGGATCGGAATTGCCAATTATTTCAGTCGCAAAAGTAGAGCTAAAACAGGAAATGGAGATTCGATTTGGTTGGGTGATGATAAAGAATGGTTGGTGATTTATTCACAAGAAGTTTTGCAGCAACAATACTTCGATTATTTTATATTTGGGCATAGACATTTTCCAATCGATATCCTATTGAAAGAAAATAGCCATTATGTTAATTTAGGAGATTGGATTGATCATTTTACCTATGCGGAATTTGATGGTAAAAATTTGGAATTAAAAAATTATGCAGGAAATATCCTCAACGATAGGGCCATTGTGGCTAGAAATTTAAATAAATAATGAAGTTGTATGAGAAAAATTATTTGCATCTTCGTAATTGCTCTGATTGCTTGTTCCTCATTAGGAGCGCAGACGCCAAAAATTCCGACGATCGGATTGAATAAATTATTTTCTATAGAAGGAAAATTTAGTCAGCTTTATGTTGACAATTTGGGTAATATTTACACAATATCTAAATTGAGCAATCAATTAAAAAAATACAATTCCAAAGGAGATTCCATTGGTTTGTTTAACGATGTAAAACAGTTTGGAACGATTTCGAGAATGGATGCTACAAATCCATTAAAATTATTGGTTTATTACCAAGATTTTTCGACTGTAATTGCCTTAGATCGCTTTTTAAATAATATTAATAAACTCGATTTACGTCGAAGTGGTATTTTACAAGCAAAAACGATTAGTATCAGTTATGATAATAATCTTTGGGTTTTTGATGAGCAAGAATACAAGTTGAAAAAATTGGACGATCAAGGTAATATTTTATCCACCTCTGATGACTTCAGGGTTTTATTTCAAGATCCGCCGGATCCTGATGCAATCATAGACAATGACGGACAATTGTATCTGTATGACAAAAATTTAGGTTGGTTTATTATGGACTATTATGGTGCGGTCAAAAAAAATTATCCTTATTTACATTGGCAAAATGTGAAAGTCGAAAATCAAAAATTGATAGGAAGAGAGGATATGCAGCTTGATATCGCGACGCTTTCTGATTTTGACTATAATAAATTAAATTTACCCTTAAAGGCGGAAGATGTTCAAACGATACGTTTTCTAAATGATCGTCTTTTCGTCCTAAGCTCGGATAATATCTCTATTTATTCTATTCAACAATAAAAATAATAACACATTGGCAGATTTTCTCGAAAAAATTGGTTCTACAGAAATTTTAGACAATCATCTCAAGTCTATATTGATAGCAGTAGCTACAATTTTGATTGCCTTTTTTATTCGGAAATTACTGTCACGTTTTATTGCCAATCTTATATTTAAGTTTTTATCTAAAGATATAAGTACACAGTATAAAAGTAATTTCGATAATTATATTGTTGCTAGATTTGGTAGATTTCTATTCTGGTTTATAACCATTGCATCTTTAAATTTACTAACACCACCTTCTGATTTAAAATCTATTCCATTGTTTGGTAAGGATTTAGTGTATTGGGGGGATGCTTTATTGAGAATAGTGCTGATTTATAGTTTTATCAATCTTGCGATAGGAGTAGTATATTTTATTTTTTCCATTTATAAAGTTCATTCTCAAAAATCTGGAAATAAGTCTGCGTTACAGCTATTTACTTTGTTGGGTGATCTATCTCGTATCGTATTGATAATCATAGGAGTACTAATGAGTATCAAGATCGGGTTGGGATATAGCATTCAAGGATTGTTGACCAATATCAGTTTGGTTACTGCGGCCTTAGCACTAGCCGCTAAAGAAAGTTTGGAAAATCTAATCGCCTCATTTATTATATTTTTAGATAAACCATTTTATATAGGAGATTATGTAACTGTAAGTGGCGTTTCTGGTACAGTGGAAGCCATTGGATTGAGAAGTACGAGGTTGCGCACTGCAAATAAAACATTGGTGACAGTTCCTAATAAGCAAATGGTCGATACTCTTTTGGATAATGTATCGCAACGTTCCCAATACAAATTCAGTGAAAAATTGGAAATATCTCTTTCTGCAACCTCTGATGATCTTATATGGATAAAGGAGCAAATAACGAATTTGCTTTCTGAAAAAAATGCTCTAGCGATATCCGTATATTTACAACAAACAGGAAGTAGCGCACATTTTATGTACTTGGAGTATTATATTAATGTTGGAGACATGTCCTCCACTGATTTTAATAATTTAACGGGAGAAGTAAATCGTGAAATTGTTGCCATGTTTCAGCAACACGATATACATTTCGCTCAAGAAAGTAGTACAGTGGTTTCAATACAGCAGTCAAGTAATTAAAATTAAATAAAAGTCAGATAATTAATTTGATCGACTTTTATTTAATTTTAAAGTGAGATAATTAATTTGCTGATAATTCACTTAAGCTTTCGTCCATTGCTTTTATGGTAAAATCTAAATCCGCAATTGTTAATGCATTACTCAAGAACCAACATTCATATTGAGATGCCGGTAGATATACGCCACGTTTTAACAATCCATGAAAAAATTTAGAAAATTTAGCTTGATCAGACGCCGCAGAAGTTGCAAAATCTGTTACTGGAGCAGCATTGAAAAATAAACTCATCATACTTCCTAATTGATTGACTTGCACTGGTTCATCATGCTTTGCAAATACATCAATAATGCCCTTTTTCAAATAAGCAGCTTTTTCTGCTAATTCTGTATAATATTCTGGATGTAAATTTAATTCGGATAAAAGAGTAAATCCTGCGATCATTGCAAGTGGATTCCCACTTAAAGTTCCCGCTTGATACACATTGCCTAAAGGTGCGATGTGGCTCATGATTTCTTTTTTACCAGCAAATGCGCCGACAGGCAAACCTGCACCGATAACTTTTCCAAAAGTCATCAAGTCGGCATCAATATTTAACCTTGCTTGTGCGCCGCCTTTGGATTGGCGAAAACCCGTCATGACTTCATCAAAAATCAACAACATTTTATTTTCATCGCAGATAGCACGTAATCCATCTAAAAAACCTACTTTAGGTAAAACGCAACCCATATTACCAGCTACAGGTTCAACAATGATTGCTGCAATTTCATCTTTATGTTCGGCAACTAATTTTTTTACCGCCTCCAGATCATTATACGGAGCAATTAAAGTATCATTGGTCACACCAGCCGTTACGCCGGGAACCGTTTGGATATTTAAAGTTGCTACTCCACTGCCTGCATTTACCAAAAACATATCTGCATGACCATGATAACAACCATCAAATTTGATAAATTTATTTTTACCAGTATAGCCACGAGCTAAACGAATGGCACTCATGCAAGCCTCCGTACCACTATTGACCATTCGAATAAGATCAACATTCGGAACCATAGATTTTATCAATTCTGCAATCTCTGTTTCTAATTCTGTTGGGGCACCGAAGGATGTGGATTTCTCTGCCTTTTTTTGAATCGCCTCAATTACTGGACGATGCGCATGTCCCAAAATCATTGGTCCCCACGATCCAACAAAATCCACGTATTTATTACCGTCTATGTCGTATAAATAAGCGCCCTCTGCTTTTTCTAAAAAAAGAGGAATGCCTCCTACATTTTTAAATGCTCTGACAGGTGAATTGACACCGCCAGGAATTGATTTTTGCGCTCTTTCAAAAGCTGCTTTACTAGATTCGTATGTGTACATTTTCAAAAAATTCTAGGGACGAAGTTAACTTTGAACGATCAAATCATTTTGGCTTTTTACAAATATTCTATGGTTTGGTGTTTTTTTTACATTGGTATGATTATCTTGCCATAATTAATGCGGCGTTAAAATTGAAAAGAATAATCAATTTAGCATTAAACTTGTTAACATATTCAGACTCCTATATTAAAAAGTATTAAGATGAAAAGTTTAGGTTGGATATTATCATTGATGATTTGCGTACCATTGCTAACTAAAGCGCAAACTGAATCCAAATTTACATTGGAAGGAAAGTTAGAAAATTTGCAAGGTAAACCCGAAAAAGTGTTATTGTATTATCCTTACAGAGAACAGAATTTTATGGATAGTGCGGAAGTGCATGATGGTAAGTATCATTTTGATGGTTTATTAAGTGGTCCCGTTAGAGCAGATCTTTATTTGAAATATAAGAAGGATACAACAAATATGGGTAAAGATGTTATGTCTATTTTTATCCAACCTGGAGATATTACTGTGAATAGTTTAAATACTTTTTCAAATGTAACAGTTACGGGATCTCCCTCAAATGAAGATTTTAAATTGATACAAGCAGCTGCTGTGCCATTTGAATCTAAAATGGCTCCGTTAATGGATCAATATAACACTTATGCCAAAGCTAAAAACAAGTCAGCTCAAAATCAAATTGCAAAACAAATCCTTGCATTACGTCAACAAATGAATGACAATATGTATGGTAATTTTGTGCGCAGCAATCCTAATTCTATCATTGCATTGTATGCATTGCAGCAATACGCAGGTATTAATATCAAAAATCCTGATGAGATACAACAATTGTTGTTGACTTTACCTGCAAATGAACAAAACTCTACAGATGGACAAAAGTTGAGTCAATTAATCAAATTGGCAAAATTAGCTCCAGTTGGTGGCATAGCTCCAGATTTCATTCAAAATGATACTTTAGGAAACCCAGTTGCATTATCATCTTTTAGAGGTCATTATACATTGTTAAGTTTTTGGGCAAGTTGGTGTGGACCTTGTCGCTCAGATAATAAATTATTTGTATATAATTACAATAAGTACAAGGCAA
Source organism: Rhizosphaericola mali (assembly GCF_004337365.2). Classification (GTDB taxonomy): domain Bacteria; phylum Bacteroidota; class Bacteroidia; order Chitinophagales; family Chitinophagaceae; genus Rhizosphaericola; species Rhizosphaericola mali. The sequence goes on from NZ_CP044016.1 coordinate 4,367,508, forward strand.
AAGGATTCAAAATTTTGGGGGTTTCTTTAGACAAACCTGGCGATAAAGAAGATTGGTTAGATGCTATTCATCAAGATAAGTTGGATTGGACACAGGTTTCTGATTTACAATTTTGGAATAATGCAGCAGCCAAGAAATATGGAGTTGTCGCATTACCTCAAAATTTCTTAATTGATCCAAGTGGAAAGATTGTTGCGAAAGACGTTAGAGGTGCTGATTTGGAAGATCTATTAGCAAAATATTATCCCGGAACTAATTAGTAAACAAATTGTTATAAAAAAGGGAACGCAATTGCGTTCCCTTTTTTATTTCCATAAAAGACTTCCGTCGCCATAACTGAGAAATCTAAAATCATGCGTTAAGGCATATTGGTATATCTCTCGCCATTTATCTCCAACGATTGCTGCCACTAGTAAAATCAAGGTGGATTGTGGCTGATGAAAATTGGTAATTAAGCCGTCTGCAATACGTAATTGATAACCTGGTGCTATAATGATTTGCGTACGCGTTAAAAGTCGATCCATTTTTTGGTCTTCCAACCATTTAATTAATGCAGATAATGCTGTTTTTGCATCTATATCTTGCGGCAATTCGTAAGGTTCCCATTGCGTTAAGTCGTCGTGCAAAGATGTCAATTTACCAAGATGACATTTGACCCCGATCCAATACAAACTTTCCAATGTGCGTATGGACGTCGTGCCGACAGGGATAATCTTGCCATCAAGATGGTTAAGGAGATTTTGGATAAATGATTTTTTTACATCAATAGCTTCATAATGCATTTCGTGTTCACCCATTGTGTCTGCCTTTACAGGTTTGAATGTGCCAGCGCCGACATGTAATGTGACAAAGTCATGTTCGATTCCTTTTTTGCCCAAATTTTCTAATAAATCTGTTGTGAAATGCAAACCCGCTGTTGGTGCCGCAACCGAACCATCATATTTCGCATAGACGGTTTGATAACGGTCTTTATCAGATTCCTCTGTTTCGCGTTTCAAATAAGGTGGAAGCGGAATAATGCCCGCAAAATGTAGAATCTCTGCAAAGGAAAGTGTTGTTTCATTCCACTGAAAATGAATTAAAAAATAATCATTTCTTTTTTCTATTTGCGTAGCGTTAAGTTCAATATTTTTACCATTAAATTCAAATGAATGTGTCAGTGCTCCTGATTTCCATTTTTTTGCACCTCCGATAAGGCATTTCCAATAAACTTCTTTTTTTTCCAACATGGCGGAGGTAATATCATTATATCGGTCATCAGGTTCAAGGCAAAATAGTTCGATTTTAGAGCCAGTTTCTTTATAAAAAAGAATGCGCGCTTCCACCACCTTTGTATTGTTAAAGACAAGAAGTGTGTTTGCAGGCAAATATTCATCTAATTTATAATATTGACTTTCAGAGATATCGCCATGATTATAGATCAAAAGTTTGCTTGCGTCTCTTTGCGCCAATGGATATTTTGCAATTTTACTATCTGGTAAATCGTAGGTAAAATCTGCGATTGCTAATTCTTGAGGATGCATGCTGCAAAGGTATATCCTAATTGAAAAAATATTCAAAAGAAAAATTTACATATTAACAGTAATATGACAATGTTTCGTAATCAATCAATTAAATTTGAAATAAATAAAACCAAAAAAGAGAAGTATGAAAACATGCCGACTTTCAGCTAAAATGGCGGATGCCTTGAACAAACAAATGACTTTAGAAGCCTATTCTGCACAAGTGTATTTAATGTTATCCTCTTGGGCAGATGATTTAGGATATGCAGGTATCTCTGGATTCTTATTTAAGCATTCTACAGAAGAACGTTCTCACATGGCTAAATTGATTGAATATATTCAAGAAAGAGGTGGGAAAGTTATTATTGAATCTATTCCGAAACCTGGAGTTGAGCCCAAATCTATGCAAGAATGCTTTGAAATGGTATTCAAACAAGAAGTTGAAAATACAACAGCCATTTATAAAATTATTAAATTGGCGATGGAAGAAAGTGATTGGGCTACTTGGAATCATTTACAATGGTTTGTAACAGAACAAAGAGAAGAGGAAAAATATGCATTGCAATTGTTGGATAAAATTAAAATTGCAGGAGGCCCGAAAGCTCAAGATTCTGCCTTATTTGACTTAGATAGAGACTTATCTAAAACACCACAAGAAACGCCAATTGCAGATGATCTTTAGACATTTCTGTAAAATATAACGCTATTTTGACGCTATTTTTATTATTGTAAATTAAAGAAATAGTACCTTTGTGCCTCCAAAAGATTAATTTATGATTAAGACAGGAAATCAAGTGATCAGCATATATACAGAAATGACACCTAATCCGGAAACAATGAAATTTGTGGCCAATAAGTTGTTATATCCAGGAAAAAGTATTGATTTTCAAGATGAGACAAACTCTGTAGCGTCTCCCTTAGCAAAAGAATTGTTTGGGTTTCCATTTATAAAAAGCGTTTTTATAGCAAGTAACTTCGTTACACTTACGAAAAGTGTAGATACGGAAGATTGGATGGATATTATACCAACAGTTAAGCAATTTCTGAAGGAATATATAGAAGGAGGAAGTCCAATTATATTAGAAGATGAAGTCGCTAAAATAAAAGTGGATCATGGAAATGAAGTGATTGCTGATGACGATGATGTTGTAAAAAGAATTAAAGAACTTTTGGATAATTATGTACGTCCTGCTGTTGAGATGGATGGCGGTGCTATTCAATTCAAAAGCTACGATGATGGTAAAGTTAATTTGATGATGCAAGGTAGCTGTAGCGGATGCCCATCTTCAATGATTACTTTGAAAGCCGGTATCGAAGGTATGATGAAACGCATGATTCCTGAAGTAAAAGAAGTTGTTGCGGAGGCCGTGTAAGATATTTTTATGTAATAAAAAAGGTGGAGCTTAATTATAAGAGCTCCACCTTTTTTATTGCTATTGATTATTCTAACTTTTGAGTAATAAATTGACAGCATTCGAAACTTCTGTCAATACACCTTGATCACTTCCTGAAAATCCAACCATTTCAAATTTGATATTGCCATCTCTGCCAATGATAAATTTTGTTGGAATACCTGTGACCCCATATGATTTTATGACGTCAAATTCCTTACCATTTGTTTTACTTGGCTCATCTAGAAGTACTTGAAAAGTATATTTCTTTTCTTGGATAAATGAGGATACCTCTTTAAATCGTTGCTCAGGGGTACTTCGTTCCCAAGTATCTACAAACAAGAATACTACATCTTTATTGTCTTTATATTTGTTGACGGCTAATTGCATTCCAGGAAAAGACATTTTGCAAGGTCCGCACCATGTTGCCCAGAAATCAATGATCACTACTTTTCCTTTTAAGCTACTTAAAGAAACTTTTTTTCCTTGCAGATTCTTTAGTGTGAAATCATGTGAAGGTTTATTAATCATGGACGCCAAAAGGGTTGCTTTTTCAGCTTGTTCTTTTTGTTTGTCAAGCTCTTCTATAAAAGGGGTAACATCTCTTTCAGGATAAACTTTTTTATATGCTGCTTCTAATTGAGCTTTAACGATGTCATTGCCTTTTCCTACCTTATAAACCTTGCTGCCAATTTCTAGTGCTTTATTCCATTGTTTATTTTCATTTAATAATGTAATGTAGGTACCGTTTATGTCAGACTCTGCACCTTTTAGATAAGTATATGCATCTTCTTCATATTTTAAGGCTTCTGCTTTTTTGCCCTCTTTGGACAGAATAACCGCATAAGTATCTTCATACATGGAATAACTTTGTTTCAAATCCTTGCTTGTTTCTGAACTATCACTTGTAGGTAATTTTTCTATAGCTGCTTTCGTTTTTTCTAATGATTTTTTGGATAATATTTCAGCAATGCTCAAGTGTTGTCCACTTTCAGCCCATTTCCAAGAAATAGAGTTAAGTACTTCGGCGCTTAATTCCTTGCTATACTCTTGTACTTTAGTGGTGTCTTTTATTAAGAAAATTGGGTAAGCGGAACTTTTTAAAGCGGTATAATAAGATCCTGCAGCAGAATTTTCATCATCAAAATTTACATCAGGGAATTCAGTTTTTAGCTTATTAAAATCTTGCAACGTATATTGCTCTGCTTGTATTTTTTTAAAATCTTGGATAATTTGAACCATTGATGCAACTTGGCCCTTCGGATAAATTGAAATAATTTCTTTATCTATAGAGTCATTGGCTGATCTACGTTGGTTCAATTGCAAATAGTTCATCTTTAATTTAAGCAAACTGGTTTCAGGAACTTTCGCATGGAGAGAATCTTCGAATTGCTTATAGAGTTCGCTACTGGTTTTTTCTTGTGCGTTTGCAAATCCAATTGAGAACATACCAAAAGTTAAAAATGCCATTTTGGTTAGCTTCGTTTGTAACATAGTAATAGTATTTAAATAAAAATATGATAGATGTATGGATAAAATTACGCAATCGTTTGAAAATTAAAATATTTTTCTTTTTTAGTAATATTGTACTTATTTCTTTATTCAAATAGATTCTATTTCAGCTAAAATATAGTGATGAGAAAAATACATTTCAGTATAATTATTTTTTTTGTTTTTCTAAGTATTCAGAATTTACATAGTCAAAATTTAAAAAATACAATTGCCTTTAAGGAATGGAATTATGATTCATTAGGAAATCATAGAATAGTCGTATCGGTTCCAAAAGCGGGAAAAGTGGCAAGAGTTACTATAGAGTGGAGGCGTAGAGATGAAAACCCTGAATTAAAATCTATTTTTGTAGTGGATGCATTAACGAATAAAAGGATTATAAATACAAAAGTAGAATTTATCGACAGAGAAAAAGGAACTATATTATTTGAACCGGTATCGGGCAAAGGGACTTATTATATTTATTATATGCCATTTTATCGGCAAGGAAGCCCATTCTATCCGAAAGATAAATACTATAACGATGAAAATATTGCATCTGATACATGGTTGAATGTCTTTAAACAATCTTCTGCAGTTGTCGCTATTGCGCAAAGAAATGAATCAGTTAATGAGTTCAATAGTTTTGATCCGATGGAAATTGTCGCTACGAAATCGGAAGTAAACGAATTTTTAAAATTAAATAAAAATCAAGAATACTTTGTTTTTTCAGAAGATAGAATGCATCCAATCCGAATGACTAAAGATTTTCCTTATAGGTGGATGCATAAAAATATTCAATCGCCTTATTTTGAGGGTACTACAGACAAAGGTGAGAATTATAGTTTTCAACTGGGTTTGTATTCAGATAAAGATAGTTTGGCTGATGTTGTACTAGAATGGTCGGATTTAAAATATAAAACAAATACTATAAAAAAATCCTATTTAAGTATACTCAATAATTATGGAAATAGTTGGCTGGGCGATACAATGAATTTTAAAGTTCAAATTCCTATAAATAAGGTGCAAGCATTTTGGTGTCTGGTAAATATCCCAGATAATGCATCTGCTGGTGCTTATAGTGGCACGATAACTATTCATTCAAAAGGATTAAAAGATAGAATCGTTCCTATTAAAATAAATATTTCTAATAAGCTTGCAAAAAATCATGGTGTCGATGAACCATGGAAACAGACTAGACTTACTTGGTTAAATAGTAAGATGGCGGAGAAAAATGCTTTAATACCTCCTTATACGGCATTAAAACTGAATAATAATGAAATAGAATTATTAGGGAGGAAAGTAGCAATAGATAAAACGGGTTTCCCAAAATCTATCCAAACTTTTTTTACGGAGGAAATGACTGCGGTAGATACACAAGCGAGAAATATTATTACCGAGCCTATACATTTTCATATAAAAGATAGCAAAAGCAAGGACTTAGCCTTTACACAAAGCCCTATAAATTATAGTGAGAATACAGATACTAAGATTTCTTGGAATGTCTTGAATACAAACAAAAGTCTACAACTAGCGGTAAATGGTAGTTTGGAATTTGATGGGTTTTTAAACTATGAAGTTAAATTGATCGCGACAGAAGATATTCAATTAAAAGAGGTACAATTACACCTACCCATTACTCCAGATGTGGCTAAATATTTTATGGGCTTAGGTGAAAAAGGGCAAGCTTTTAATCATGATATCAATTGGAAATGGGATGTTGCGCATAAAAACCAAGATGGCGCATGGATTGGTGATGTCAATGCTGGATTACAATTTGGATTAAGGGATGAAAATTATTCACGCCCATTAAACACGAATTTTTATTTGCAAAAACCTTTACTATTGCCAACGTCTTGGGGCAATGATGGTGCTGGAGGTATAGACGTTTCTTTAAAAGGAACTTCTATGTTAGTGAATTGCTATTCTGGCGAAAGAAGGTTAAAAAAAGGGGATACGCTATACTATAATTTTAGATTGTTAGTTACACCATTCCATACTATAAATACAGAATTTCAGTGGGATAATAGATTTGTACATAAATATCTACCAGTAAAAAAAGCAAAAGACTATTGTGCGACTGTAATAAATATTCATCAAGGAACGCCTATCAATCCTTATATCAATTATCCTTTTATCAAAACTAAGGAGATGAAGGCGTATATTGATAGTGCGCACGCCTTAGGTATGAAAGTTAAAATTTATAATACTGTTCGTGAATTATCCAATAGAGCATACGAATTACCCGCACTATTTAGTTTGGGACATGAAATATATTCTAACGGTAAAGGAGGAGGTTATGCTTGGCTGCAAGAGCATTTAGATAGTAATTATATTGCCGCTTGGTATACACCAGAAACAAATGATGCTGCAATTATAAATAGTGGAATGAGCCGTTGGCATAACTATTATGTAGAAGGAATGAATTGGTTGACCAAAAATATCGGAATAGACGGAATTTATTTAGATGATGTGGCTTTCGATCGTAATACGATGAAGCGTATTAAAAAAGTTATGACCGATGATGGGCATCCCGGTATTATTGATCTACATTCGGCAAATCAGTACAATAAGTCAGATGGTTTTATTAATAGTGCTAATTTGTATTTAGAATTATTCCCATATATAAACAGATTATGGTTTGGGGAATATTTTGACTATGATAATAATAGTCCGGATTTTTTCCTAACTGAAGTTTCCGGTATTCCTTTTGGTTTGATGGGAGAGATGTTGCAAAATAATGGAAATTTATATCGTGGTTTATTGTATGGAATGACAAATAGATTGTTTTGGGATGGAGGGGAAAATGTGCCTGCAGATCCTCGCCCAATATGGAAAGAATGGAATCATTTTGGAATTAAAGGAAGTAAGATGATTGGTTATTGGGTTAAAAATAATCCTATAAAAACGGACAATAATAAAATATTAGCTACGATCTATAAAAAGGATAAAAAAGTGTTGATTGCCATAGCAAGTTGGGCAGATGGTGAGCAAAATTTTCACTTGAATTTTGATTGGAAAAAATTGGGAATGGATCCATCTAAATGCCAATTAATTGCTCCTGAAATTGAAAATTTTCAAACTAAAAAAACGTTTAATCTGAATGCAACGATTCCTGTGCAAAATAAAAAAGGTTGGTTGTTGGAATTGGTAGAATCTAATTAAATAAAAACGTTCTAGTCCATTGGCTAGAACGTTTTTTCTATCGCTTTGATTTCCAAATATAATAGTTCATTTACAGGTGTTGGAATATTATTTTCAATTCCTTGTCTAATGACTTCACCCGCAAACATATCCACTTCTGTATATCGATGCGCTAGGATATCTTGACACATCGAAGTTGTATTTTCATCTGCTAGTTTTTGAATATTGTCGATTAAATGCTCTAATTCGTCAGCTTTGTCGAAATGAATTTCTTTCTTATTCGCTATGTCAATTACCTCTGCTGCAGCCATACGCATGAGTTTCTGTGCAAATTCATTGTGCTTAATATTTCCATAGTTAAGTCTTAGTGTCGCGGATATTTGATTGGCTGCAATATTCAAAATGAATTTTTTCCAAAGAGCATGTTCCATATCTTCGGGAATTTTAAATTGAATATTTGCTTTTTGCAAAAGCGTTACAAATGTTGCAATAGATGCCGGTATTTCGTCGTTAGTTTTCTCTCCAAATACTAGAGTCCCTTCCTGAGAAAAGCGTACTTTATTTCCTTCTCGAAATGCATCCATCCCTACGCCATACGCATATAGCATATGCTCCATCCCAATTTTTTCTCCAATTATTTTTTCAGAAGAAATGCCATTTAAAATGGAAATTACCTTTGTTTTTTCTCCTATAAAATCTTGAAATAAAGGAATACTATTTTCTAATTGTAAGTATTTTACACAGACGAATAATATATCTGCCTTCGGCACATTTGCTGCATCTTTGGGTAAGATATATTCAAAATTGTAGGATTTTTGATTGACGTAAAATCCCTCTTTTTCTAATTTTTCTTTTCTGCGTTCATCCGTAATTATTTTTACAAAAGAAGGGTTATAATCGTAAATCTTTGATGCATAAAGACTTCCGAGTGCGCCAAGTCCAATAAAATAAATATTCATAATAGTTCAATTTAGATAAAAACTATTTATTATTCATAGTTTTTTCATTTTATCTGTAGTTATTCTGACTCCAATAAATATTATTTGATGATTGTAAGGAATAGTTTATACTTTTAAAATCAGATTGATTACTCATCTTTTGCAATTTTTCTTCGGTACGGCGTTTGATTAAATTACTAAAAAAATATAATGATTTTACATACCCATCCAGATAATCCTAATCCTCGAAATATAAAGACTATAGTTGAATGTCTTTTGGATGGTGGAGTCATCATTTACCCCACGGATACAATTTATGGTATCGGTTGTGATATACTACAACATAAAGCAATAGAGCGTGTAGCGCGGATCAAGCAAACTCCCGTAGACAAAATTCATCTGAGTTTTATCTGTGATTCATTGAGTGATTTGAGTAAATATACTAAAAGCATTTCTACGCCATTATTTAGAATGTTGAAAGATTATTTACCTGGCCCATACACGTTTATTTTACAAGCCAGTAAGGAAGTTCCAAAGATGTTGCAGAGTAAGAAGAATACAATTGGTTTGCGTATTCCTGATAATAATATTGCTCAGACAATCGTAAAAGATTTGGGACATCCGATACTTTCATCTTCTTTACCAGGAGATATGGTGGAAGAGTATACTGATCCAGAATTGATTTATGAAAATTTTAAGAATTTAGTAGACATAGTTGTGGACGGAGGAATTGGCGGAATGATTCCTTCAACGGTGGTAGATTGTACCAAAGATCCATACGAAATTATCCGTCAAGGAGCTGGTGAATTTGATTTTGAGTAAAAATGAAAAAAAAGTAATTTATATAAGAAAATTATAATATATAAATAGCTAAATCAAGATTTTAAAATAGTATGAATACATATTAAAAATCCTATTTTTGCCGATTATTCTAAAGATAAGATGTTATGCGTAAGCAGTTTATAATTTTTGCGATACTTAGCCCTATAATCCTATTTCTATTGTTCTACTATGAGAGTCGCGTGTGGTGGACTTTCTTTGTGATTGATATAGCATTAATCATTTTGGGTATTTATGATATGATGCAAACGAAGCATTCTATCATGCGTACGTTTCCCATATTTGGTAGGCTTCGATATTTTATGGAGGATTTACGTCCTAAAATATACCAATACTTTGTCGAGTCTGATACTGATGGCAAACCGATCAATAGAATTGATCGTTCAACGATATATCAAAGAGCCAAAATGCAAACGGATTCAATGCCTTTCGGTACGCAATTGGACGTATATGCTGAAGGCTATGAGTGGATAAGTCATTCTTTGATGCCAACAGATTTTCATACTTTGGATTCTGATCCTCGTGTTATAGTGGGAAACAAAGATTGTACGCAACCATATTCTTCTAGTATTATGAATGTCTCCGCAATGAGTTACGGAGCGTTAAGTTCCAATGCTGTGGAAGCTTTAAACGGTGGTGCTAAGATTGGAAATTTCGCACATAATACTGGAGAGGGTGGTATTAGTTCCTATCATTTGAAACAAGGCGGAGATCTAATTTGGCAAATAGGGACTGGATATTTTGGATGTAGAGATCAAGATGGGAATTTTTCGGATGAAAAATTCCAAGAAAAAGCAGCATACGCTCAAGTCAAAATGATCGAATTAAAACTTTCTCAAGGAGCCAAACCTGGACATGGTGGTATTTTGCCCGCTGCAAAAAATACAGAAGAAATTGCACAAATAAGACACGTGACGCCTCATACTACGGTAATGTCCCCGCCTTATCATACGGCATTTAATTCACCAAAAGGACTTATACTTTTTATTCAAAAATTACGCGAATTATCTGGTGGTAAGCCCGTAGGTTTTAAATTGTGTATCGGTCGTAAAAGTGAATTTATTGCCATCTGTGAAGCAATGAGAGCGTTAGATATTTATCCAGATTTTATCACCGTAGATGGTGCTGAAGGTGGGACGGGGGCAGCTCCACAAGAATTTTCTAATTATGTAGGTGTTCCTTTATTGGACGCATTGGCATTTGTAGTAAATATGTTGCATGGTTTTGATATCAAAAAACATATTAAAGTATTTGCCTCTGGTAAGGTATTGAGTGGTTTTCATATTGCGCGTGTTATTTCGCTTGGTGCAGATGGTTGTAACTCTGCAAGAGCGATGATGATGGCTTTGGGTTGTATTCAAGCCTTGTTATGTAATACTAATAAATGTCCTACTGGTGTTGCTACGCAAGATCCCAATCTTACGGTGGGATTGGATGTGGGCGATAAAAAACAACGCGTGGCCAATTATCATCAATTTACCGTAAAGAATTTTATGGAACTTGTGGGTGCTGGTGGTATGAAACACTACAATGAACTGACTCGTCATCATATTTATAGACGTGTATTTATGAATGAAATGCGCTCTTTTGAAGATATTTATCCTTCTCTAAATACAGGAGCCTTGATCGATGGTAAGAATTTATATCCTGATAGATACAAACAAGATATGGCAGAGGCTACGCCAGAGCACTGGTAGGCATTTTATTTGTTAAGTTTTGCTTAACAAATAAATGAATCTAAATATATTTATGTAGAGATTGCGTTCAGAATAGCAATTTATATAGAGAACTGATCTTTTTAACTGAGTGGTAAGTGAGATGAAGTGGGTAATTTTTTAATAAAATAATATTATAGCCGTTATATGCCAATTCTTGATATTCTCTAATTGTGCTAGAACTTCATCAATATCAAGAATTGGCAGATTTATTATTTAATACAAAAGAAATTTTAAATTGAACTCGGTTTTCTATTAATATCTTCCATATCCGCCATAACCACCATATCCTCCACCATAGCCACCTCTTCCATAGCCGTTATTCATCGGTTGACTATTTTGCGCATCTTTACGAGCTTTTTCATTTGCTTCACTTTCTTGTTTCCAGCGACGTTCCATGGCTATCAGTTTGTCAAAAGCTTCTCGAGGTAATACTAATTTTAATTTATTATCTCGCGCTTCTTGAAGCATTCCTGTTTGGACGTCTTTATCGTCTTGCTCTAGTTTTTTATTCTTAGTAATTTCGCTTATTTTTTTAGCTGTTTCAATTTGTATATTTGCTGCAGAGTCTGCAATAGCAGAGGAAACTCCAAGTGAATCCTGCATCAATTTTTTATACGCATTTTTATAATTAAACATTTGCTTTTCTAACTCTTCTTGCGCTTTTTTCTCTTTCTTGCTTTGCGCTTGAATAGTGGAAAAATTTCCCAATAAAATTATTAACAATGCTAAGATGGAAATAGATTTAAAATTCATATTACAAAATTGATAAAATAAAAGATGCCGTTTCTATTACAAAGAAACGGCATTTTTTAGATTTACTAAAAGATTCGATTAATCATTACTATCATCTTGTTGTCTACGACGCATTTGACCTTGTCCAAATCTAGCTTTCATTCGATTTTTTTCCATTGAAAGATATTTTTCATAAGTGGCATCAGGTAATAATCCTTTTATTGTATTGTCTTTTGTTTCCTTCAATTCTTTCATCTTTGCCATTTTATCTTCACGGCTAAGATCTTGATTTTGAAATAGTTCGCGAGTAGAAGCCTGATAAGCAAAATCAATATTAGCGATGGAATCGGCAATAGGTTCTGCGATTTTGAGAGAATCTTGTAAAGTTGTTTTATACTTTGTTTTAAATTCTGCCATTTTTTCTGGACTCATTTGTCCTCTTTGTGCTTGAGAGGCAACTGCCATAAATAATAAAGCAGCACTTAATAATACTTTGATTTTTTTCATAATAAAAAATTAATGGGTTTAAATGAGAATTTATTCAGCTGTTGTTGGAGCTGTATTTGTTTCTTTATTTGATTTACCGTGTTTGCCTTTATGTTTCAATGTTTTCCACTTAGCAACTTGATCGGGAGTTAAAACTTTTTCACGATCTGTTTTCAATTGTTTGTGCAAATCTTTTAACTGTGTTTTTTTGGCATCAGCACTTAAGGAATTATCTGCCTTGATGGCTTTTTCTTTACTCTTGTATGTTTTACTTAATGCGTCAAATTTTGTTTGTTGATCGGCAGTAAGAGAAAGCTCTTGAGCTAATTTTTGTTTTCCATCAGCTTTTTTACTTGTTTGTGCAAAGCTTTGACTTGATAATCCAACAGTAAATGCGATAGCTGCAAGGAGTATGTACTTTTTCATAAATTTCAATTTTTAATATTTGAAGAGTAAAGTTATGTAGAAGAAATTTCAAATAAAATGCCTAAAAAGTGAAAAACGGCAGAATGGATATTTTTTGCGGTAAGAGAAATAGATTTGAGTAATAAGTGGTGAAATTTTAAATTTTTATTTAGGTTTGTGGCAAATTTATTTTTATGACATTTCCAGCAGAACTAAAGTATACAAAGGATCATGAGTGGATCAAAATAGTTGATGGCAACACCGCGTTAATCGGTATTACAGAATTTGCACAAGGCGAATTGGGTGATATTGTTTACGTAGATATAACTACCGTAGGTCAGACTTTGGCTGCGGATGAAACTTTCGGTACTGTAGAAGCCGTTAAAACAGTAAGTGATTTGTTTTTACCAGTAGCTGCAACAATTGTAGAAGTGAATAGTGCATTGGAAAATGAACCAGAATTAGTGAATTCAGATCCTTATGGCAATGGCTGGATGGTAAAAGTTACATTGAGCAATCCTGCAGACCTTGATGGATTGATGGATGCTGCGGCTTACGAAAACTTGGTAAAATAAATAAACAAGAATCGTCTAATTATTTTCTATAAATGTTCCGCATGAGATTGAGTAATTATAATGATTAACTTAATTCTTTTGCGGAACATTTATGTACAGCATTTGCTATAGAAGCGATCAACTCAGGATTCTTTTCAATTGCATTACCCACCACAATTATATCTGCACCCGCTTTACAAGCAGCTTCTGCAGCTTGACTATCTCTAATCCCTCCACCGACAATCAGTGGGATCTCGATATTATGAGCAACTTTCTTAATCATAGAAGAGGATATCGAAAATTGAGCACCACTACCTGCGTCCATATAGATCACCTTTAATCCCAACATCTCTCCAGCCATTGCAGTGCACATGGCTATATCGTTTTTGTCATTGGGGATAGGCGTTGCATTAGAAATATAAGATACTGCGGTTGGTTTACCTCCATCTATTACCAAGTATCCAGTTGGGATAATTTCTAAGCCTGATTTTTTTACTAAAGGGGCACTTACAACGTGCTGGCCTATTAATAACTCTGGATTGCGCCCAGATATTAAAGATAAATACAAGAGTGCATCTGCAAATTTGCATACTTGTGCTGGAGATCCAGGGAATAAAACGACAGGGATTTGCGTATAGCTTTTTAATTTGACTACAGAATCTTCTAATACATCATTAACCATAAGGCTTCCTCCAACGAAAAAATAGTCAACTTGTGCAGATTCGGCCAAAAGTACCAATCTTTTAATAGCATGTTCATCCTCTAGTTTGTCAGGATCGACTAAAACAGCAAAAGATTTTTTCCCATTTTTCTTATTAGAAGTGAATTGTTGATATATAAATTCTGTCATATTATGGTTAAATGATATACGCAAAAATGATTAAAACTTTTGATAATCAATATTTTTATATACAAAAATGCCAAAAGCTAACAATATGTAAATTAAAGAAAAAAGTCTGAATTAATAAATACCTTTGAAAAAATCATAGCAATGAAAGCTTTACATATTATAGGAAATATTTTAAAAAAGCTTTTTGTACATAAAAAGAGCTGTTGCAAATAATAATTTAATTTTTATTTTGAAATATAAAAATTATCTTCTACTTTTGCAACCCACTCGAAACACAGAGTAAGAGCCCAGATGGCGGAATTGGTAGACGCGCTAGACTCAAAATCTGGTATTCGCAAGGATGTGCAGGTTCGATTCCTGTTCTGGGCACAAAGCCTCCGATATTCGGAGGCTTTTTTATGTTCGCGAATTATTTATTGATATGAAATTACATAATAAAGCCTCCAATATTATTGGAGGCTTTATTATGTAATTTATTTTTCTTGTTGTCGTATAGATTTTTGTACGAGACTATAATCCTTTTTCCATTGTTTGCAACAAAGATCATATTGCCTTATAAGATCTTTCAAGGATTCCATTGTTTGAATATATTGGTTGTAGGAATTTTCAATTTCCTGTAATTCTTCCAATAAATGATCGTTATTAGCTGCATTTATTTTGTTAAGTAATCCTTGAAAGTACTTTAAGTTATTTTTATGCTTGTAAAATGTAATATGATTCATTTAGATTTTTGGTTAATTATCCCACCATCCTTTATAGTTGGTATCATCTGTACCTCCCATTAATTGGACTGCTGTATTATAGTTTGTTGAATTAATAGTGCGCTCATCATCAGGATATAAAAATCTATAAGGAATTTTTCCATTATCCAAATTAGCGCTTCCTCCTGTACTAAAAATTGGATAGCCTGTTCTCCTATATTCAATCCAACCTTCAAAACTATTACCTAAGTTATTCAACCATTTTTGAGTGATGATTTGATTTAGTGCTGTAGCTGAATTAGAACTTAGCGTTACATTGGCATTAGCTAAATAATTACTTCCTCCAGAAAGCGCTAATTCTGTATATGCGCCTAGTACTCCCGCATTATAGTAGGTTGATGCAGTTCCTGATATTAAGCCTTTTAATGCAGCTTCAGCTAAGATAAATTCTTGCTCAGAATAGCTAATGATTTTAGCTCTAATTACATTGCTGTTGGATGTGGCTCCTCCTGCATAAGTACTATATGAACTATTGAAATTTGCGTTAAATAGTGATGCTGAGCTTGCTTGCGCTGTTGTAGCATCAGTTACCATAGGCATACCTCCATAATAGTTGAAATCGAATGTTGTTGCTGTACTATTGTTACTATTCGCTGCAAAATATGCGCCCATTCTATTTGCATCACCTGTGTTCTTGAATGTATTATACAATAAATCATTCATAAAAATGATCGTATAATCCCCTGATCTGGCTGTCGTACTTGGAAAATTATATGGAGTGGTGCTCGGTAACGTTAAGATTGCTCCTGAATTAGCATCTTGTATCAATGTAGCTGTGTTAGATGCAATAGTTTGCATCTCTGAACTTACATCTATTTTAGCTGACACTCGCATTAAATATCTTAATCTTAAAGCATTGACAAAGCCTCTCCATTTTGTGCTATTTCCACTGAAAAGAAGATCTCCTCCAGCAAATTCAGTACTATTAAAATCGGCGGTGGTAGCCAAGGAAAATAAACTATCCGCTCTTTTCAAACAAGGTAATATTCCTCTATCATTATCTGTATAAACTGTTTCTTGCGTATCAAATGTAGATGTGAATTCTGCTTGTGAACCATTTAAGGCATTTTTAAATGGAATATTTCCCCAGATTTCTGTTAGTTGTGCAAATGCGTAGGAACGTAAAGTTAATGCAGCGGCTTCGACTGCGGGATTAGTTGTTGCACTATACAAAATATTTGCATCTCTTGCAGAATAATATAGTTGGTCCCAAAATGTAGAATTGGATTCTGCTTGATATCTTAATGGTTGGTTATAGTAGGAATAACTATTGGTAATATATTGACTATAGGCGTTTCCTAGCGACCATGCATTACTTGCGTTGTTATAAAATTCACTAACTATAACATTCGAAAATAAGGTTTTTGCATCCGTTACCTCAATGTTATTTGGATTTGTATTTGTTTTTTCAAATTCCTTATTACAAGCAGTTAAGCTACTTGTGAGTACTGCTATTGCAATTGGAAATATATTTTTTCTATATTTAATTTTCATTACTATTAGTGTTATGGCGATTTGTATTAAAAATGTAGTGTAGCTGAGAAACCAATACTTCTAGAGGATGGTACGCTTAAAAATTCTACACCTGGCATTACTTGAGAACCTCTTAATGCTAATGTTTCTGGATCTACGTCTTTATTTTGTGTAAATAATAGTACGTTTCTCGCAATAAAGGCAACTTTTAAACCTGCATTAGAACTAGGTCCGAACACATGGTTGAAATTATAACCTAAATTAACTTCTCTTAGTTTTAAATAAGTAAGATTATACATAAATGGTTCTGCAATGTTTGCGTTATAGTATCCAGATTGGTACCAAGTGGCAGCAGAAACGCTCGTAGTGTTTGCTGTACCATCTGCATTGACACCATCTCCTATGATACCAGTCTCACGACCAGCTAAAGTATTTTTACCTAGACCATCATTATATAAACCTAACTCAGTATAAGAATAATATTTACCACCTTTATGTAAATCCCAAGTAAAGCCTAAATCCCAATTTTTTAGTGTGAAATCATTGTTCCAACCTAATATAAAGTCTGGATGATAGTTCCCTAGTAGTTTTCTATTATCTTCTCCTGTGTATGTTGGTAAACCATTACTATAAATAATTTTTCCATTTGCATCTCTTTCAAATACACGGCCATACATATTACCAAGTCTTTCTCCTACAACTGCATTGTATTGTATTGAGCGTTGCGTTCTATCATACTGTGTAATATCTAAGTATTTATAAGTAGTGATTCCATCTGGTAAAGAACGAACGTAACCTACGTTATGGCTAAAGTTGAAACTTGTCGTCCAGTTTAAACCATTTTCTGTACGAATAGGATTTGCTGTTAATAATATTTCGATACCACGGTTATTTATTTTGCCACCATTTACATAAGCATTGGAGTATCCAGAGGATGCAGGTACCGGTAATTGAATGATATCATTAACTGTATTATTATTATAGTAGGTGAAATCAATTCCGAATAAGTTTCCGAAAAAATGAGATTCAAATCCAAATTCTGTTGTAGTCGTTTTAGCGGCCTTTAGGTTGTTATTGGCTAAAATACTATTTGCAGTAGTCAAGGGACTTCCGTCAAATGGATTGTTTGTTGTATACGTATTCATAATAGAATATGGCGTTGCATCCATTCCTGACTGAGCTACAGATCCTCTTAATTTCAAATAAGATATTGCAGATGGCAAGTGAACCATATTAGAGATAATTGCACTAAGTGATGCAGAAGGGTAGAAATAGGTATTGTGATCAATTGGCAATGTGCTTGACCAGTCATTTCGTGCTGTTACATCTAAATACAATAGTCGTTTATAGCTCAAATTTGCAAATGCATAAGCACTATATATCTCTTTATTTTGCTTTACCAATTCTGGTGTTAAATAAGTAGACGCATTAGAGAAGTTATACAAATCTGGAACAATCAAACTATTTGCAACATTTCTACTGTAGGTAATGTTTTGCATGAATCTATTTGCGCCGGCGGAAATTTTATATTCAAAATCTTTATTGGCTGTATTGTTATTATAAGTAACTAAGAAGTCCGTGTTGTTCTCAAAATAAGTGATATCGTCTGTTCTAAATCCACCACTTGGAAAACGTAACGTCCCGAAAGCACGCTTGCCTTCTCTATTGTCTTGATAAAAATCCGAACCAGTTCTTACCATTAAATTCCAATGTGGATTAAAGGCATAGTTCAAAGATGCATTTCCCAAAAATCTATTTTTCTTGAAACTATTGGTATTTTCATACATAGTCACATAAGGATTATCATGGTTGGCCCAATAGTTAAATTGTGTTCTATTGTCTTGACCGTACTGCCATCTTTTATTTTTTAATGCATTTAGATCAACGTTTACAGGCATACCATCTACACCAAAGAAAGAATACATCACACTTTCAGAACCATAACCAATATTAGGACGCTCATGGCTAAATGTATTGATATAGTTTAAAAATACATTTAATGTTAATTTGTCTGTTAAATGATTTTCAGCTCGGAAAGCAAGCGAATATCTGTTATAGTCACTATTAGGTAATAAACCTTTATTTACCATATTGCCGAAGGAAAAATTATAGCTTCCCTTGTCTGTAGCATTGCTAATAGATACGTTATTCGTATTTGTAATACCAGTTTGTAAGAAATTTTTGAAGTTATCTGGATGTGCTTCCCATAAAGTTGGGGTAGCTGTAGAAGGATCGATACCTGCTGCTTTTAATGCAACTACGTCGCCAGCCTCATAAGGAGTACCAGCTACTGGACTATTAAATTGTACAACTTTGTAAGAACCGTCAAATTTATGTCCGAAGTTTCCAATGTTGTTTTCATAAGAGTTGGTACCATTAGTATAGTGATAGTCAGCAGTACCATTGCCAGCGCCATACTCCCCTTGGATTTTTGGAAGACGCAGTGGATTTTCAAATGTGGTACCTGTTGTTATAGTTACACCAACTTCTCCATTATGTTTGCTACCTTTTTTTGTAGTTAAGACGATTGCGCCATTTGCGGCTCTTGATCCATATAATGCAGCAGCAGCACCACCTTTTAATACCGAAATAGACGCAATGTCATTTGGGTTGATGTCCGCAGCACCATTTCCCCAGTCTGTTTCAGCCCATGTTCCTTGATTGGCATCCCCTTCAATGGCGTCATTGAAATAAGTTTCATTATTGATAGGCACACCATCAACAACAAACAAGGGTTGATTGGTTCCAGATAGTGAAGTCTCTCCTCTAATTACGATACGAGAAGTAGAGCCTACTCCTGCACCTCCATTAGTAATCTGTACACCAGCGACTTTGCCTGACAAGTCATTGACTAAGTTGGGCGCTGGATTGGTTGCAAACTGTTTATTGGATAAGCTTTGAACTGAGTAGCCTAATGCCCTTGTTTGACGACTGATGCCAAGTGCCGTCACTACTACGTCTGTTAACTGTTTGGGATCTTGTTGCAAAAATATAGTAACTGTGTCTTGCTGTATCGCAACTGTTTTATTTTTATAGCCAAGGATACTCGCAGTGAGTGTATTTCCTTTGTCAATCGCTACAGAAAATTCTCCTATGGAGTCTGTAGCTGTTTTCCCATTTCCATTATTTACTTTGATGTCTACTCCAATAATAGGAAATTTGCTTTCCGCGTCAATCACTTTCCCTATCAGTTTGAGTTTTTGGGCATTAATACTCTTGATCGCAAATAACAAGAATATTATACATAAGCACTTTTTCACAAATCAATATTTATAATTAAAAAATATATGCAATTGCAAAGCAACTGCATTATTTAAATAACTATGTTAACTCTATATTGTGAAAAGATTACTAAATTGTTAACATAACTAATTGGTAATCAATTAATTACAAAAAAATCCCTGCACTCTTATTTCAGTAAGTGTGAGAGATTAAATTAAATACAATATGGTTGTTTTACTTATTTTTCCTCCTCTTAGACATAAAGAAGTTTTACTAGTTTAAAATTGCTATCATTTATTTTGATGTTTGAAATAAATATCTATTGACATGGCTATTTAGTTGTTTAGTTATTGTTTTATCTGTTTATTTTTAGATAATTTATCTAATTTATAGCTCGGATCATCATTTAAAATAAAAACAGCAATCAATTTTGATTGCTGTTATGCGGAAAGACAGGGATTCGAACCCTGGGTACAGTTGCCCGTACAACGATTTTCGAGACCGTCCCATTCGACCGCTCTGGCATCTTTCCAGAAATAAAAAAGCAAGAAATACATAATTGTATTTCTTGCTGTAAAGTTAATACTTCTACGATTAATTAGACGAACTAGTTGTTGTAGTTGTCGTAGTAGTAGAATCTTGTGTTTCAGTAGCTTGTGATGCTTCCGCTTTACTTGCTTTAATCTTTTCCAATTGAGCTAAGATTTTAGTTGCTCTATCGTTAGTTGGATCCAATTCTAATACACTTTTGAATTCTTTTTCAGCGGCATCATAGTCATTTGCTGTATTAGCATAGTATTGACCTAAAACATCATAGTAATATACTAACTTGTCTTTGTTTGTTGCTTTGTCTTTTTCCAAAAAAGTAATATACTCAGATACGGGTTCTAAGGCTTGTTTGTATGTAGTGTCTGCGGCCATTGCATTTGCGGCGCGACCAGCATAGCCATAAACTTCATTTGGATACTTCGTTTTATACTCTTTAAATGCGCTATCTGCTAATGCAAAATCAGCAGGCTCTTTAGTAAGTGGAGCTGCGATTCTAGCGGCTTCACCAAGGTTGTATAATTCTAGATTATTGATATATTTCGCTGGAATAAGATAAAATCTCTTTTTAGTCCATTTGTACTTTTCGACTGGTTTTTCCAAACGGGTAAATGAATTGATCAAAGTATCTGCATGATCAACTTTGTCATAGATAGAGGTATCTTTTTCAAATGCTTTTGCATAGAATACAACAGATGAATCTGGAGTTCCTTTGTAGATTTTACCAGCTAGGGCATAGTCTTCACCACTTACAGAAGATGCAGGCACTGCTGCGAAATATTTGGAAATGGCTGTTTGTGCATTTGCATTATCAGATTTTGCCTCATACACTTTTGCCAACAATAAATTGCTAAATGGAAATGTGCTACATTCTCCAGTACTCATTGCTTGGGCAGATGCTAATGCCTCATCATATTTTTTAGATTGGAATTGCAAATCGGCTAAATAATATTGAGAATTGCAATCATTGTCAGTGCGTTCAATAAATTTTTTCAAATATTCTTGAGCACCTTCCATATCTTTTGATCTTTTTGCAGAAAGATACCATCCGAAATAAGTAGGTCCATACGCATCATCTGCTTGTAATGCCTTACCAAACCATTCGTTCATCGCATCATAGTTGCGTTGTGCACCATATATTTTACCGATTTCGTAAAATGCTTTTGCATATTTTTCATCACGAGTTGTTGCGTCCATCAATGCTTCAACAGCGGGACCTCCATTCGTGCCACCTAATTTTAAATAATTCAATGCAAGATTAACATCGATATCAGGATTTTTAGCGTCTGCTGCAGCCGCTTTTTTCAATAATTCGATAGCGTAGGTTGGATCGCCGTAGCTTTTAGGGCCTGCTGCATTGGCTCTACCAATTGCATCCAAAATCGCAGGATCATTTTTAGAACTTGTAGCCGCTTGTTCAAATTTTTGTTTTGCAGCAGCGACATCATTATTTGTCAAAATGTCAATTTCTCCCAATCCAACTAAGATATATGGATCATTGACACCTCTTGCTAATGCATCGGAATACAATTTTTTTGCAGATTCTATCCCACTAGGATCGCCTGGGTCTTGGATTAAAGCCTGACCATACCAATAAATTTCATCTCCTTTTTTTGCTTTATCTCCGCCACCTTTTTTTTCTAAAATACTTTTGGCAGTTTTATACTTTTCATAATACAAAGCTTTGATTCCATCCTCTAATTTCTGGGCTGAAACAGATGCTGCAATGGAAGCTAGCGCAAAAAAAGTTAAAACGAGTTTCTTCATGTTTTTAGTTTTACTAATTATCTGTAAATATGTATGTATGCACTATTTTAAATTGACTTTCTGTATGTTGAAAGCCATCTGTGCAGGCACTAATAATGCTCTGCTAAATATCAATTGACCTCTTTCACTACTCAAAAAATTGTAAAAGCCAGAACCTAATCCTAAGTAATTTTCTTTTACTATTGCATATACTGGTCTAAACAACGGATATTGCATAGATGATATGGATGCTTGAGCTGGTTTTGCAAATACCCCTTTGCCACAAATCTTACATTCAATCATTGCTGGTCTTATTTTTTTTAAATATGCTTCCTGTTTAGGATCTTTAAAATTACCAATCCAAGAAGAACCAACAAATCCTATCGCATTAGGATTGGTGGCAACTATGTCCAACACAGCCGGACTATTGCCTGCTCCTTTTACATTTATACCAAATTCTTTACCATGCAGAATAGAGTCCATAAGATAAGTTACCGTACTTGTCGCATTCTCCCCATCGACAACTACCATATTGTTGCTTGGCTTTTTATCCTCTAGCAAACTTTTCAATTGTGCAAATGTGAAGGCACTATCGTGCGATTGTACATTGGTGATGAGTGTCAATGCATCAAAAGCTTCCACTTGATATTTCGGAACATAATCTAATTGCTCCTTATAATATCTGATTTCTGATGTGTCTAACCCTCTACCTATAACGATTATACGTGTACTATCTCCAGCCAGATCTTTCAAGCAATCCGCTTCTGATTTATATTCTGCGATGATATTGCTATTGGGATAAGTGACATGGTACATCTCTAGTTCCTGCTCGATTACAGGTTTGAAACTTTCGTCGACACTTATTTTAATCGTTCCTTTTAAAGGCGAATCTCTGTTATCGACGGTAGGTTTTTCTTTTTCCTTACAAGATGAGGCAAGTGTAACACATGCAAAACCAAGTATGTAGACGATTTTTTTAAAAGAACTTTTTATATTGTAAAATACCTGCATAAGGTAGATTTCCTATTTGAATTAATAATCTTTTTTTATTGCTCTATATAATCGAAATATACCATAAATCAAACAAAGCCCGCCAAACATATATCGCATTAACGGATCTATACTGATCACCAATTTTTGGGTAAATGATATTTTTGTTCCGAAAAGCATCAATATTGCCATTGATAAGATTAACACGGACATAGTGATATCTCTAATGGACCTGATTAATACATAGCTTTTCCTTTCTGCGCGTCTCTTTTTTTCTAATATATTATGATAATCACTCATGTCTGGATATAATACTGAAGTAGTATCTTATTGTTCCAAAATTAAATATTATTTGCTAAAGATGTGCAATTAATTGTAATTCCATAAAAAAAAGCTCAGTTATCTATATATTTTTTAAGAAACTTGCTTTTTGATATTAAATTGAGAATTAAGAAAATGGGAAATTCAATCGAACTTATTTGGTTTTGATTTATACAAATTGGATCAGTTAGGTAGGTCGTTTCAGTATTTGTGCTTTGTGATAATATTAGTCTAACGGTATATGTCTAGCAAATTCATTCAAGAATTGAGTTTTATTAATCTTTGCAATGCATATATATATGCGTTGTCAAGAGGTTCATTGCTATAATTGAAAATTATTAATTTAGATGATTTCATCTAAAATTGAATTTCCAGAAGATTGATCTCCATTGGTCCATTGCCAAGCCTCATGTAATCTTATTTTCCCGTTAGGTAGGATTTCAGGGACGGATTGATATTTGCCGGTCATAACCATTCCATCCAAATTGATGTGATGATACACCATGTCAATCCTTCCTGTATCGCTCACTGTTGCTATTAAGTGGCCAATTTTGATTTTACCGCCACTATAATTAGAGTGAAGAAAATTGCCTGATTGTACATATTCAAATATTGTTTCATCGCTCGTTTCTCCATTTTCAGTATTAGAAATGGGCTTGAATTTTTTGCCATTATAATTAATCTGCATACTAAATGTTGATTTATTTGTTACCAACTTCCGCTAGCGCCACCGCCACCAGAAGATCCACCACCAAATCCTCCAAATCCACCACCAGAAGATCCTCCACCGAAGCCGCCTCCGCTATTGCCGCCACCAAGTAAATTACCTAAAATCATTCCTGTAAGGAAATTATCTGAACCTCGTCGGCTATAATATCTACCACCACCGCCATTGCCACCTCCTCGAGTTTTGATAATGATTATGATAACAATAATTAAAATAATGAAAAAAATAAGAGCTCCTCCTCCATCTGAATCATCGTTTCTTTGTCTTGCTACATGATATTCTCCCACTGCAGCGGCACTAAGATCATCTACCGCTTTGTCAAGGCCTACGTAGTAATTGTTTTGTTTAAAATAAGGTGTAAGATCATGTGCTATAATATCTGAAGTTGTAATGTCTGGAATAGCCCCCTCAAGTCCATATCCGACTTCAATGCGCATCTGCCGATCTTCTTTGGATACAATGATAAGTACGCCGTTATTTGTTTTTTTATTACCAATACCCCATGCTCTAAATAATTTATTTGCATAGTCTTCTATTGGATAACCTTCTAATGAATTAATGGTAACAACGGCAATCTGATTAGAAGTGCTGTCATCTAAAGCATCCAATTTTTGTTCTAATAACGCTACTTGATCACCAGAAAGAAAATGCGCAAAATCATTGACTAGTCTTGGTGGATTAGGTCTGTCGGGCAATTTCTGAGCAATACTATATATGCTAACTGAAAAGAAAGTTAGCACTAACAATAGACGGAAAAAATACAATATTTTATTTTTCAAAAGAACCGGATTTTAATATCGAAATGAACTATTTATTTGCCAAAAACTATCTCATCAGGCAATTCGTTCTTGTCAGTATTGGGATCGTAAGGGAAATGGCTATGCAGAACTTCGCCGATTTCAATAATCACTTTGATAATACTTACGACATAATTTTCTTGTTTGAAATGGCTTAATAGATAAGCTATTTCTTTTTCCCAAAAGGAAACGCCTACTTTTTGATGAATGCCTTCATCTCCATAGACTGCCAATTGTCTATCTTTTATAGCAATGTAAACAAGCACACCATTACGCAGTAGCGTTTTCTCCATCTCTAATCCATCAAATAATTCTTTGGCGCGATCGATCGGATCTACAAATCGACAATGACTTTCGATAAATAGGCGAATTTCTCCGCTGGTATTTTTTTCGGCACTTTGTATTGCCGCAACGATATCTTGTTGCTGAGATTCAGTAAAATATTGTTGCGGCTTTTTTCGTAAAATAGAAAACATATATATGATCTATTAGAATTTAACTTCTGGAGCTTTTTGAGCTGCAGCATCCGCTTCGAATGGCGCTTTTGCCTTGAATCCAGAAATGCCAGCAATGATATTTCCAGGGAAAGTACGTACTGCTGTATTATAAGATTGTACAGAAGTATTGTAGTCATTACGAGCAACATTGATTCTGTTTTCAGTTCCTTCCAATTGTGCTTGTAGCCCACGGAAGGCATCATTGGCACGAAGGGTTGGATAATTTTCAGTAACAACTAAAAGCCTACCTAATGCTTGAGAAAGTTGACCTTGTGCATCTTGAAATTCTTTCAATTTTTCAGGAGTAAGATTTGTTGGGTCTACTTTTACTTGCGTAGCGGAGGCTCTGGCTTGGATCACATTTTCCAAAGTAGATTTTTCGAAATTTGCTTCGCCTTTTACTGTATTGACAAGATTTGGGATTAGATCGGCCCTTCTTTGATAAGCACTCTGTACATTGGCCCAAGCCGTTTGAGATTGGGTATCTTCTTTTACCAAACCATTATACTTGGAGCAACCGAAGCCTCCAACAATAATAACAATAATAATAAAAGCAATTAATCCTTTTTTCATAGTGAATTTTTTAAAATTTGTTCTTCTCAAATTTACAAGAATTATTCCAATGTCTTTTACCGCTCATGTAAAAGGAAGGAAGTTGACTGCCTTATGACAATCTGGCAATTTTTCAGTTAAATAATTGATGTTATAGATTAAAACTATATTAAAATAGATTATTCATTTGCAAATAAAAATATTTAATTCCGATATTTGCACCGTCAATCAATCGAAAATAAAACACACAAATATTATGAGTAAAGTATTAGGTATCGGAAGCATATTTCCAGAATTTTCAAAGACAGCATGTGTAGAAATAGATGTAGATGCTCCAGGTAAAGAATTTACAACTATCGACAACAGCTATATCAAAGGGAAATGGGCTGTATTGTTTTGGTGGCCAAAAGATTTCACATTCGTATGTCCTACTGAAATCGCTGAATTCAACAACAATTTTGATGAATTCGATGACAGAGACACAGTATTGTTAGGTGCTTCTACAGATTCTGAATTTGTACATTTAGCTTGGAGAAGAGACAACGAAAATTTGAGAGATCTTAAATTCCCAATGATCGCTGATACTTCTAAAACTTTAGCTGAAGAATTAGGAATCTTGGCTGAACCAGAAAAAGTTGCTTATCGTGCAACATTTATAATTGA
Organism: Rhizosphaericola mali; assembly: GCF_004337365.2. GTDB lineage: Bacteria > Bacteroidota > Bacteroidia > Chitinophagales > Chitinophagaceae > Rhizosphaericola > Rhizosphaericola mali. The sequence goes on from NZ_CP044016.1 coordinate 4,393,851, forward strand.
TCCAGATGGTATCATCCGTTGGGTAAGTGTAAATGATTTGAACGTAGGTCGTAATGTACAAGAGGTTGTACGTGTATTGGATGCATTGCAAACAGACGAACTTTGTCCTTGTAATTGGAAAAAAGGCGAAAAAACTTTGAATGAAACTTTAGGTTTATAATTCAATCCGAGCTTTTAAAATCGTAGGGCAGGATGTAATTATCCTGCCTTTTTACTAAAATATAGAATTATTATGGCTGAAATAACAAATGAAACACTTGTGAAATTATTGGAAACTGTAAAAGTTTCTGGTTATGAAGCATCTGAAAATGCGCAAACATTGATCGACGTGGAAGCGCGTTATTTGAAAGATTTGAAAATAAATGTGGGTAATGTTATTAACAACACCCAATATTTAAATAAGAAAGAAGCGGCTTTATTGGCGTTAGCAACAGCTATCAACGAAAAGTCTGATGTCTTGAAAAAAGGATTTACAGAATTAGCCAAAGAAAATGGTGCTACAGCAGAGGAATTAGCGGAAGTAGTTGCAGCAACTTCTTTAATGAATGCTAATAATGTATTTTATCGTTTCCGTCACTTCGTAAATAAAGATTCATACAACTCTATGCCTGCTGGTATCAAGATGAGTATTATGATGAATCCTGTATTGGGAAAAGAATTTTTTGAACTATTGAGCTTGGCTGTATCTTCTTTAAACGGTTGCGAAATGTGTGTTACATCACACGAAGCATCTGTAAGACAACATGGTGGCTCAGAACAAAGAATATTCGAAGCTGTGAAATTAGTAGCTATTATCAGAAGCTTTGTCGTGGTATTGAGTTAGTAATAGGTTCGGTGTTTTTTTAAGTAAGAAAGCGAAAGTCATAGACTTTCGCTTTTATTTTTTAGTTGGTGAGATACAATTAATCTGCTTTTTTGATACTGCCCATACCGCTGACTTGTTTGGTAACCGTCGCAGTTCCTTTATAAGAAATACTGCCTGCTCCACTAATTTGCGCGTTTAGCGTTTTACTTGCAAATACGTCCGCACTACCCATACCAGATATGTCAATAGTCAGATTCTCAGTTAATAAATCATAACAATGCGCACTTCCTGCACCACTAATAGAAATAGATCCATCCTTTATCTGTCCTTTTAATTTTATATCACCAGCTCCAGAAATGTCCGTACTAAATTTGGGAGCATCAATATCCAAATCAATATTGCCTGCGCCACTAGTAGATACACTTAATTCATCATTGCTAGTTAATTGATTAGTTCCTTTAATGTCACCAGCTCCGGAAACATCAATACTTTTAAACTGAGGCGAAGTGAGATACACTTTAATCGATTTACTTGTGCTGTACTTAAATCCATCCTCAGTTCCTAATTCGAGTTTGTCGCCAGTTTGAGTGATTTTTATGTGAGAGATAATATTGTCATCTCCTTCAATTTTCACGGGAGCAGTTGGTCCTTGTGTTAGATAAATATCAAATGTGCCAGAAAGATCGACATTGTGAAACTCATTTACGGATTTGGTTAAAGTGGCAATATTACCGTTGCCTTTTACGCGTTTGCCATTGAAATTAAAACAAGAGGCAAATAAGAGAGCACTTAATGAAAGCGTAGCTACAATTTTCATATAATAATTATTGGTTGGTTGTATTAAGATTTTGGTCAAAAATTACATTGACTTTGTAATGAAAGGGGGTATAATATTCACGTAAAATTTGGGATATTTTATCTTGAGAACGTTTGATATAAGTAGGATTATTTTCCATTTGTTGGCGTGTTTTGGTGTATAATGATTTGTCAACATCCGAATATTCTTGATCTGAAGAGGATTGCAAAAGTCCTTTTTTGGTATTTGCGTCTGCTTTATCTAATCGTAATTCATAACTCAGCAATTTGGGTTGCGGTAGTAAAATGGTTACCAAGGAGTCTTTTTCATTAATGGAAATATTTTGTTCTTGTAAATTAACGCCATATTTCGCAATATAGGGAACGGTCAAATGAACCGTGTTTTCCAAAAACATACGACGCATCGCATCAGAAAAACTACCATCATTTTGCAAATTCGTACGATTCAATGTTGCTGTTCCTTGAACTTCCAAACTCGATAATTCGGCTATATGCTTAACAAAAGTTGTATTAGAAATAAACGTTTCTTTTGCAGGTACATTTGCTTTTCTTCCTAAGAAATACGCCAATATGCCGACAATAATCACCAATCCTAAAATGAGAAATACTGAAAATGATCTTCGCATAACCTAAAGGTATCAAAACTAATTTTGACCAAAAAAAAAGACAGGAAATATTTCCTGTCTTTAAAAAAGTAAGTTGAATAAACTTATTTAATCAAGCCATTTTCAGTTAAATATTCTGCAATCTGAACTGCATTCGTTGCTGCTCCTTTGCGAATATTGTCACTTACAATCCACATATTCAATGTGTTAGCTTGAGATTCATCTCTACGAAGACGGCCTACAAATACATCATCTTTTTCATACGCATTAATTGGCATTGGGTAAATTCCGTTTTTGATATCGTCTTCTAAAACGACACCTGGTGCATTCGCTAACAATTCTTTTACTTCCTCCAAATTGAAATCTTGATCAAATTCAACATTAACAGATTCGCTATGTCCGCCAGTAACAGGTACTCTTACTGTGGTTGCGGTAACAGCGATATCCTCATTACGCATTATTTTTTTGGTTTCATTGACCATTTTCATTTCCTCTTTGGTATAACCATTGTCCAAGAAAACATCAATCTGCGGTAAAATATTTCTGTCTATTGGATGTGCATAAGCTGGATTGGAAGATTTACCTCCATTTCTTTCAGATTCTAATTGGTCAACACCTTTTTTACCCGAACCAGAAACGCTTTGGTAAGTGCTTACAACGATTCTTTTGATACCATATTTTTTATACAAAGGATTTAATGCTACGACCATTTGAATCGTAGAACAATTTGGATTCGCGATGATTTTGTCTGTTTCGGTTAATGAGTCCGCATTGATTTCTGGTACGATTAATTTTTTGGAAGGATCCATTCTCCACGCGGAAGAATTATCGACAACGGTCGTGCCTACTTCTGCAAATTTTGGCGCCCATTCTTTGGACGTGTCGCCACCTGCAGAGAAAATTGCTACAGCAGGTTTAGCATCGATTGCATCTTGCATACTTACGATCGCATATTTTTTACCTTTAAATTCAATTTCTTTTCCGATAGATTTTTCGGACGCAACAGGTAATAATTCTGTAACTGGAAAATTTCTTTCCGTCAATACTTGCAACATTTTTGAACCTACCAAACCGGTAGCACCGACAACAGCCACTTTCATTTTACTTAGTTTTAAAAACTTTTAATTAATTATTTTTTGAAACAAAAAAGACCTTCCAAATTTTGGAAGGTCTAATCTTTTTATATTGTTATCATACATCAAGAATTGTCGCCTTCCTCAGGAGATCATCTTCTTGCTCTTTATGATAATAATTGTATTCATTCTGATGCGAATATAAACAATTAAGTTATATCCAACATTTTTTATTTCCTTTTCAAAATCAAATTACCAAATCTTAATTCTTTCAGATTCTGGGCGATACATTGTTTGCCCTGGTTTTACATCAAACGCTTGATAGAAAGGAGTGAAGTTCATCAACGGCCCGATTACACGCCATTTTGCTGGAGAGTGTGGATCCAAGTCGATTAACCTTCTAACTGTTTCATCTTTTAATTTGATTCTCCAGATTTGCGCGAAGGACAAGAAAAATCTTTGATCTGGAGTGAAACCGTCAATTTTTTCAGTGCTATGTCCTTGTTTTGTTAATTTGAAAGCGTCATAAGCGATGGCGATACCACCAATATCTGCCATGTTTTCACCTGTAGTAAGTGAACCATTAACATGTAAAGAATCCAAAACCGTGAAACTGTCATATAATTTGACTACTTGTTTTACTTTTTCTTCAAATTTAGATTTGTCAGACGCTCCCCACCAATTTTCCAAATTACCATTTTTGTCATATTGGGAACCTTGGTCATCAAATCCGTGAGTCATCTCGTGACCGATGACCATACCGATACCACCATAGTTAACTGCATCGTCCGCTTCTGGATTGAAGAATGGAGGTTGTAATATACCTGCAGGGAATACAATCTCATTAATCGTTGGGTTATAGTATGCATTGATTGTTGGAGGAGTCATACCCCACAATGTTTTATCAACTGGTTTGTTCAATTGGGATAGTTGATAGTCATAATTGTTTTTAGCAGCAGATTCTACATTTTCGAAAAAAGTATTTCTGTTGATATCGACTTTACTATAATCTCTCCATTTGTCAGGATAACCAATTTTTCTGATAAATGCACTCAATTTATCCAAAGAGATTTTCTTTGTAGAATCGCTCATCCAATCCAATTTTTGGATTCTAGCTGCAAATGATTTTTCCAAATTAGTTACTAATTGGTCCATTCTTTCTTTGGCAGTTTGGGTAAAGTATTTTTTTACATACAATTGTCCCAAAGGTTCACCAAGATTACCATCTGTCATACCATAGATTCTTTCCCATCTTGGTTTTTGTACTTTCTGTCCGCTAATAACTTGACTATATGCAAATTGTGCATTTACAAAAGGAGAACTCAACAAGGACGCTGCTCCTAGGATTGTTTTTGCTTTATAGTACACTTTCCAGTCGCTGATGGATACTGTGGTTAAAAGTGAATCTAATTTAGCATAGTAAGCTGGTTGGCCGATTAAGATAGTTTGCGTAGGCGCACCTAACTCAGTAAGTAATTTGCTCCAACCAATATTTGGTTCTTTTTTATCCAAATCCGCAACAGAGAATTTATTATAGTTCAATTGAGGATTTCGCAATTCTACTCTAGTTCTATGTGCGCTGGCTAATTCTTTTTCAATATTGAAAACGATTTCCGTATTTTTTGCTGCGGTAGCCGCATCGATACCCACTAAAGTGAATGCCGTAGTCAAATATTTTTTATATGCGTCTACGATTTTAACTTTATTAGGATCTGTAGAGAAATAATAATCTCTGTCAGGAAGACCTGTGCCACCTTGACTAAATTGAACAATGTTTTGAGAACTATTTTTATCATCTGGTCCAATACCCCAAGACAAGAAAGAAGAACCATTTTCATGTTCACGAGCGGCAACAAATTGCAATAATTCGGAAATGCTAGAAATTTTGTCAATATTTTTCAAAATCGGTTCAATCGGACTGTAACCCAGTTTTTCAATGGTAGCGCTATCCATACCAGAAGCATAAAAATCACCGACTAGTTGATTGACACTGCCTTTTGCTCCTGGGTTTTTAGATGCTTCTTGTAAAATCAATTTTAGATTTTCACGTACAGATTTGGCAAGATCATAAAAAGAACCAATACCTGTTTCTGTAGATGGGATCGTTGCTGTATCTAACCATTTTCCATTTGCGTAGCGGAAAAAATTATCGCCAGGGACGACACTTTTATCGATAAAAGAAAGATCTAACGCCGTTTTTTTTGCAGGTGCTGTAGTTTTCTTTTGAGGTTTTTTAGGGCCACCTGGACCTGCATTAGCCATAAGACATGTAGCGGAAAGCACGCTAGCTGCCATAATGGTTTTTGTGAATTTATTCATTTTTTGACCGTTTTATGGCTTTAAAGGTATTATACAATTCTATAAATCGTTACAAATTATCGATCAGCGGTTTGTAGCGATTATTTTTGTGCGAAATAAAGGATTAAAGGTATTTTCGCTTGTTAAACCAATATAGCATGCTTCGTTTGAGATACATTTTTACATTTATGAGTATGATATCTATATTTCCCATATTTGCTCAAAGGATTTCGGATCATAATACAATAGGCTGGTACACGACTACAATTACCCCTAAAATAAATGAAAAATGGAGCGGTCATTTCGAATATCAATGGAGACGTACGGATTGGGTAAAAAATTGGCAGCAAAGCCTTTTGCGTGTTGGTATTACTTATAAATTACAAGAAAATGTAATTGCGCAAGTCGGTTATGGTTGGGCGCGTACATTCGACTATGGAGAATATTTTTTGTCTGCGATCAATAAAACATTTGACGAACATCGCATCTATGAGCAGATTGTTTTAAGTAGTCAATATGGGAAAGTAAAATTGACCAATCGATTTAGATTAGAACAGCGTTGGCTTGCTGTGTACAAAAGTGTTGAGGATACGAAACCTCAACGATGGAATTATCTAAATAGAATGCGATTCATGCCTAGAGTGGATGTCCCAATTAGTAAAAATGGTTGGTATGTTGCAGCTTATGATGAAGTAATGCTAGGCTTTGGTGGTAATATTGGTCAAAATATTTTTGATCAAAATAGGATTGCTGGATTGGTAGGTTTTAATATTAATAAAACGGCTAGGGTTGAAGGCGGATTTTTAAATCAAACTGTACAGTTTGGAAGACAAATCGATCAGCAAAATGTATTTCAATACAATAAAGGAATTATAATAAATACTTATTTTAATCTATAATTCGTATTGTTTCGTTTTTAATATTTGTCTTTTAAAAAAAAATAAGGTTATTTGCAATAACAAATTCAAATCTTTCAAATATTATGCTTCCAAAGTACAAACGTGTTCTTCTAAAATTATCAGGAGAATCTTTACAAGCTAAAGGCTCTAATGATCCGTTTGATCCCAAAATTATCGAACAATATGCTAGAGATATTAAAGGCATAACCGAACTAGGCGTACAAGTTGCAGTAGTTGTCGGTGGTGGTAATATCTATCGTGGTATGAATGAGGCGGATAGTGGTATTGAAAGAGCTCATGGCGATTATATGGGCATGCTCGCTACAATGATCAATGGTATGGCAATGCAAGCAATGCTTGAAAAAATCGGTGTTTACACTAGATTACAATCTGCGATCCAAATGGAACAAGTTGCGGAACCTTATATAAGAAGAAGAGCGATTCGCCATTTGGAAAAAGGTAGAGTGGTAATTTTTGCGGCTGGTACTGGTAATCCTTATTTTACTACGGATACAGCGGGATCGCTTCGCGCCGTAGAAATTAAAGCGGATATCATCTTAAAAGGAACCAGAGTAGATGGCATCTACACTGCAGATCCAGAAAAAGATCCTACAGCTACTAGATATGAAAAAATCAGTTATCAAGAATGTATTTCCAATAATCTAAAAGTGATGGATATGACCGCATTCACACTTTGTATGGAAAACAATCTTCCTATTATCGTATTTGATATGAATAAACCAGGTAATTTACAAAGTGTAATTGAAGGTTCTGGTGTAGGTACGTTAGTTTCTTAATTCTAATTTTAGATAGATCCTAAAAAAATAAAGCCTCTAGTTCAACACTAGAGGCTTTATTTTTTAAATATACTTTGCTGTAAAGCTTTCTTTACATTTTTTCAGTTCCGTTGGCGTACCTGCAAATACAAGATTGCCTCCTTTTTTTCCGGCTTCTGGTCCCAAATCAATTACCCAATCTGCCGAGCGAATAACATCCGTATTGTGCTCAATAACCAAAATACTATGCCCTTGATGAATCAATGCATTAAAAGAGGCTAATAATTTTTTTATATCATTGAAATGCAAACCCGTTGTCGGTTCATCAAAAATGAACAGAATATGTCCTGCTTTGCTTCCTTGACCTAAGAAACTGGCTAATTTTACACGTTGCGCTTCTCCACCACTCAATGTATCTGAAGATTGTCCCAATTTGATATAACCCAATCCGACATCTTGCAAAGGTTGTATAGCTTTGACAATATTTTTTTCTTCTTTGAAATGTTCCAATGCTTCATCCACGCTCAATTCCAATATATCGTAAATGCTTTTTCCTTTGTATTGAACTTCTAATACTTCTTCTTTGAACTTTTTACCTCCGCAAACCTCACAAGTCAAATGCACATCCGCTAAAAATTGCATTTCTACAATTTGTTCGCCTTCGCCTTTACAAGCATCACAACGTCCACCTTCTACATTGAATGAAAAATGTTTCGGTTGAAAACCTCGGATTTTGGATAATGCTTGTTTGGCAAATAACCCTCTAATTTCGTCATATGCTTTGATATAAGTGACTGGATTGCTACGAGAAGATTTTCCAATAGGATTTTGATCCACCATTTCGATATGGTCAATGTCCTTAATATTTCCCGTAATGGCTTTGTGAAAGCCAACTTTATCCGTTGTTCCTTCTTTCATTTTCATTAGTCCGGGATACAGAATTTGTTTGACTAAAGTAGTCTTTCCACTTCCGCTGACACCAGAGATTGCACACAAAATATTCAGTGGAAATTCTACCGTAATATTTTTCAAATTATTCTGACGTGCTCCTTCGACGACAATTGATTTCGTCCATTTACGAACCTTGGCTGGTGGCTCGATTTGTAATTTTCCACTGAGATATTTTCCCGTAAGACTATTTGGATTTTTGACAATCGATTTGAAATCGCCTTCTGCAGTAACTTCACCACCCAAATGCGCCGCTAATGGTCCCATGTCAATAATGTGATCCGCTTCTTTCATGATCATTTCATCATGCTCCACAACCACAACCGTATTATTCAAATCTCGTAATTCTTTAAGTACATGAATTAAACGTTCCGTATCTCGTGAATGCAAACCAATACTCGGTTCGTCCAAAATATAAAGAGAATCTGTTAATGTGCTACCCAAGCTACGAGTTAATTGAATACGCTGGCTTTCGCCACCACTGAGCGTATTTGCCAATCTATTTAAGGTCAAATATCCCAATCCTACGTTGATGAGCGTCTTTAATCTTTGCTTAATTTCCGTTAAAAGACGCACACTAATTTTTGCATCATTTTCCGATAATGGTAAATTGTCAAACCATAGAATGAGATCTTCTGTTGGAATTTCGCATAATTGGCCGATATGTTTGTTATCGATTTTTACATATAAAGCCTCTTGTCGCAGGCGATATCCGTGACATTCGTAACAATCTGTGCGGCCACGATAGCGGCTCAACAAAACACGATTTTGTATTTTGTACATATGCGATTGAATGTCTTCAAAAAAAGCATGGATGCCCAATGTCCCTTGACTTCCATTCCACAATTGTTGGATTTGCTCTTCTGTCAAGTCTGCAAATGGACGATGAATAGGAAATTTCAATTTGGATGCACCTTTGATGAATTGATCCTTCCACCAAACCAACTTTTCTCCTTTCCAAGGAGCCACTGCTCCTTCGAATAGACTCAATCTTTTATCTGGTATAACTAAATCTGGATCGATACCTAATACTTGACCAAATCCTTCACATATGGGACATGCGCCATAAGGATTGTTGAAGGAGAATAAATTAGGAACAGGTTCCTCAAATTTAATCCCGTCTAATTCAAATTTATTGCTGAAATTTTTAATTTCTGTATCTCCAAGCACCACTTGCATTTCTCCATCCCCCTCATAAAATGCGGTATTTATGGAGTCTGCAAGGCGATGTAGATCATCTTCTTCTAGTTCCTTTTTGACAAGACGATCTACTAAGGCATAAATATCTTGTTTTCCCTTAAAGATTTTTTCAAATTCTTTTTCTGGCAATTCAAGTAGATCTTCAATGATCTCTGTATTACTAGAAGTTCCTTTTTTGAATAAAATACGCGCAAATCCTTTTTGTAAAAGAATATTCAGTTCTTCTCGAATATCTCTATTTGCTTGCATTTTAAATTTGAAAAGAATAAATATTTTTGCTCCAAGTTCTTGATTTTGAATAAAATGAACAACGTCAGTAACGTCGTCTTTTTTGACAATATTTCCGCTTATGGGCGATATTGTTTTTCCTATTCGGGCAAATAATAATCTCAGATAATCATAGATCTCCGTCATACTGCCAACGGTACTTCTCGGCGTACGAGTTGTAACCTTTTGCTCGATGGCAATGGCTGGACTTAAACCTTTAATATAATCCACATCGGGTTTGTTCATACGCGACATAAATTGTCGTGCATAAGAACTAAGGCTTTCTGCATAACGTCTTTGTCCCTCCGCAAATAAAGTATCTATTGTAAGGGAGGATTTGCCACTGCCGGACACACCGGTTACGACAGTAAATTTATTTCTAGGAATATGTACAGAGACATTTTTTAGATTATTTGTTCTAGCACCTTTGATAAATATATCGTCATTTAATGGAGTTGTTTCCATTGTATTTTTATCCAAATCTTTAACTTTCGTATTCTTTTGCTTTGCCATGAGAAAGTAAAATTACAAAACTGAATTAAGATAACTCTATGAATAGAAATTAATTGTTAATGAAAAATTTTTATAAAAAGAATAAAAAGTTAAAATTCTCCCCCTATATTTGCATCAAACCTCTGGTATCGCCTATAGCAAAATATTTACACTTTAAAAAGTTTAATCAACCTTAATGTGTCATGCAACTCGCAATCGTTGTATGATGTAAGTGTATTAATTTGTTAATATAACCTAGTCATGAAAGAACTTCAATCGTTAAATGATACGAATCTCGTATTAGCGTTTCAAAATGGAAATTTGAAAGCTTTAGACGTTTTAATCGAACGTTATAAAGATAAATTATATAGCTCTATTTATTTCTTAGTCAAAGATGAATGGATTGCTGATGATATCTATCAAGATACATTTATCCGTATCATTGATACATTAAGATTTCATCGATACAACGAACAAGGAAAATTTCTCCCTTGGGCAGCAAGAATTGCCCATAATTTGTGCATCGATTTTTTCAGAAAACAAAAGCGCAAACCACCAATAGTGACTAGCGATCAAGGTGAGGTTCGTGATATATTTGATGCCATCGATTCTCAAGTTGATAATGCAGAGCAAAAAATGATGCAGCAACAAAGTTTTGGTTTGATGTATCAAATGTTGGATTTGTTGCCTAATGATCAAAGAGAAGTAATTGTTTTAAGGCATTTTGCAGATCTTAGCTTTAAAGAAATCGCAGTGATGACCAATTGCAGTATTAATACAGCTTTAGGTAGAATGCGATATGGTTTAATTAATCTTAGAAAAATAATGACGGAAAACAGCGTCGTTTTATAAATATTGCATAAAAACGCAAAAACTTGCAAAGCCTTGGGTGAAATATCCAAGGCTTTTTTTATATTTGAAAAAATCTAGTACTACTTAATTTGCATTCCAGAACGGAAATTAAAATACAATATGAAAAAGAAATTATATACGTTGGCGTTTTTATTAGCATCTATTAGCGTAAAAACTAAAGCGCAGGATTTTTTACAACATACACCCGCAGCGGACAATTGGGTAGATAGTGTATTTCAAACTTTGTCACAAAAAAATAAGATTGCGCAGTTGATGGTGCTTAGAGAAAGTAGTACCAAAGATGGTCAACCTATTTTTTTTGATAAAGATTTACTAAAGCAAATTAAGAAATATGGAATTGGTTCGATTTGTGTATTTCAAGGTAGCCCAATTGTGCAAGCGCCAATTTTAAATAAATTACAAGCTACATCCAAAATTCCATTATTGGTATGTATTGATGGCGAGATGGGATTGGGAATGCGTATGACAGAAGTTGCCAAATTTCCTGATCAATTGACGATGGGCGCTATGAATAACCCAGATTTAGTATATCGTATTGGTGCTGCGATGGCAGAACAATGCAAAAGAATGGGGATTCAAAATGATTATGCTCCCGTTGTAGATATTAATAATAATCCCAATAATCCTGTTATTGGTTACAGATCTTTCGGACAGGATAAATATAAAGTAGCGCAATATGGTGTGCGCATTATGAGAGGGATGCAAGATAATGGTGTGATGGCAACCGCTAAACATTTTCCTGGACATGGTGATGTTGCCGTAGATTCTCATTTGGATCTGCCGATAATCAACAAGTCTATCGCGGCGTTAGATACTTTGGAATTTTATCCATTTAGAGCCATGTTTGATTCTGGTGTCGCAAGTGTAATGATTGCACATTTATCCATTCCAGCAATTGATAGTACGCCTAATCTAGCAACGTCTCTTTCTCCTAAAAATGTCAATGGCTTATTGAGAAATGAATTTAAATTTAAAGGAATTTCATTTACAGATGCGTTGGAAATGAAAGGTGTAGCTAAATTTTTCCCTGCCGGAAAAGCATCCGTTCAATCGCTTATAGCTGGTAATGATATGCTTTGTTTGCCTGGAGATATTGACAATAGCATTAAGCAAATACAAGCAGCTATTAAAAGTGGTGAATTAAAACAAGAGGATTTAGATTTTCGCGTAAAGAAAGTTTTATTGGCAAAATACAATTTGGGACTTTCCCAAAAGCCGGTGGTGGATACAACTAATTTAGTTGCTGATTTGAATAAAGATGTTCCTGATTTGCGTGCAGAAGTTGCACAAAATGCGATGACATTAATCAAATTAGAAAATCCGAATGTATTGCATTTGGATAGTGGAAAAGTTGCGTACGTTTCTGTTGGTGATGTAAATACGGAATTGGGAAAAGAACTGAATGGAAAATTTAAGGCAGATATATTTGAGTTTTCGTTCAAAGATGATGCTTCGGCAGCAAATGCTTTGTATCAAAAAATTCAAGATGGAAAATATGACAAAGTCGTAATCGGTTTGCATGATTTTTCCAAAAGACCAGCAAATAATTTCGGAATTTCAGATGCTGCGATTGATTTAATAAAAAAAGTAGATCAAAATAATTTGGCATTTACCTATGTATTTGGCAATCCTTATGCTGTGAAATTAGTTTTAGATAATAAAAACATCGCTGTCGCATACGAAGACGATAGCATATTCCAACACGCAGCATTTTTGACATTGGCGCAAGAAGAAGGATTCAAAGGGCAGTTGCCTGTAACTATTGCAGATGCATTTCCGTATGGATATGGGTTGACTAAAATGCCCATGACTTATCCAACTGAAGTTGGCTTGAGTAAAAAAAAACTAAAAATTATTGATTCCATCGTAGATGGAGCCATTAAGGAACATGCTTTTCCCGGTTGTGAAGTATTAGTAGCGCGCAATGGTCAGATAGCTTTTATGAAAAATTATGGCTATATGACTTATGATAGTTTGCAACCTGTTGCAACTCGCGATATATATGACTTGGCTTCTTGTACAAAAATTACGGCAACAACTATTTCCGTAATGCGTTTATTCGAAGAAGGAAAATTGGATTTGAATAAAACATTGGGAGACTATTTACCATGGGTAAAAAATACGGATAAAGCACCTTTAAAAATCAGAGATATATTATTGCACCAAGCGGGTTTGGTGGCATTTATTCCATTTTACAAGGCCGTGATCGATAGTGTTACTGGTGTGCCTTTGCCTCAATATTTCCATACAGTTAAAGATGCACAATTTTCTGTAGAGGTTGCGCCAAATTTATATTTGAGACGAGATTATTTGGATACTGTACAGAATTTAATTGTAAAGAGTAAATTAGGTCCGATGTACAATTACGTGTATTCGGATAATGATTTTATTTTTTTGGGAAAAATAGTTGAAAAATTATCAGGACTTCCTTTGAATGAATATGTAAAAACAAATTTTTACGAACCACTTGGAATGACTTCGACTACATTTTTACCATTGGAAAATAATGTACCGATTTCTCAAATCGCACCAACCGAACATGAAAAAAATTACAGACAACAACAATTACGTGGTACGGTTCATGACCCTGGTGCTGCGTTGATGGGAGGAGTTGCTGGGCATGCTGGTTTGTATAGTGACGCTTATGATTTATCCAAATTGTACAATATGCTTTTAAATGGCGGCGAGTGGGAAGGAAAACGTTATTTCAAAAAGTCGACTATTGCTTATTTTACAGCATACAATACGCCATTTAGTAGGAGAGGATTGGGATTTGATAAACCTCAGATGAATAGCAAAAATGGAGAGACGACCTATCCTTCAAAATATGCTTCGCCATTGACCTTTGGACATACGGGTTATACGGGCACCTGCATCTGGGCAGATCCCAAAGAAGACTTGTTATTTGTGTTTCTTTCCAATAGAGTTTATCCCGACGGAGGTGAGAATGTGAAGATCAATAAATTAAATGTTCGTGAAAATATTTTGGATGCTGTTTATCAAGCGATACAGCATTAGTATATTTGCTTCAGAATTTTGTTTATAGCTCTATATCTTTATTATGGAGCTAAATTTTAATAAAAGATGAAGCAACGGATTTCCATTATTTCGATTTTACTTTTATGTTGTGTTGTTAGCACTTCCTTATTTGCACAAATAAAATTTACGACAGAGATTTCTGCCAATGTGATTGGTAAAGAAGATTATTTGCAAGTGCAATATTCTGTTTCTGGTAATTCGGATCAATTAGGGGATATCCAAGTGGCGGGTTTCCCTGGTTGGCAAGTAGTTTCTGGGCCACAGACTTCGCAACAAACGTCTATTGTTAATGGAACGGTTTCTGCATCTTTTAGTAATGTTTATTTACTCAAACCACAACATACGGGGAAATTAGTTGTCCCTGGTGCGAAAGTTGAATTAAATGGCTCCACTTATTCTAGCGGTGCGAAAGCTGTCCTTGTAAAAGATGTTGCAAGTTTGGGAAATAATACACTTCCCAATAATTCTAGTGCGGGTGGAATGTCTGGTTCATTAAAAGCATTGATGGACCAAATGGCAAAAGACGATCAAGACATGGATGCTCCTAACGGAAATGTTTTGCATCCGGGGCAGACTCCAGAGGACTTGATTAAAGGAAATATTTTTATTCGCGTATTGCCATCCAAAAAGAAAGTTTATGTTGGAGAACCTTTTTATGTTGATTATCAGTTAGTTACTTCTTTGGCTCTTCAAGCTCGTCCATCCAAACAACCCGTCTTCAAAGGCGTGAGTGTAGTCGATTTTACCAAGCAAACTTCTGCTACAACTATTACCATTGGGAATCGGAAGTATCACGCATTCTTAATACGCCGTGTGCAATTGACTGCATTGGAAGTAGGTAAAATTGATTTGGGCATTGCGGAGACGAGCAATGATATTCCATATTCCACTTATGACGATCCCTATCATACGAACACTAAAACAGTAGCAGTTCACAATGAGCCAAGTTTTGTCGATGCAGTTGAATTGCCTGCGGCTGGTAGACCTACCAATTTTTCTGGAGCAATTGGACAATTTGATATGAAAACTACGGTTCAAAATATTCAAAGTCCAGTGGGGGAAAATAATATGCTTTTCGTGACACTAAATGGCACTGGAAATCTGAATGGCGTTCATAAATTTTCTATAGATTGGAGTAAAAATATAGATCATTACGATGGGACAGATAGCCAAGGTTTGGATAAATCTAATGTTCCCTTTCTAACGACTAAAGAATTTAAAATTCCATTCATCGGAAATAAAGTCGGTGACGCATCCATTCCTTCTTTTGACTTTAATTATTTTGATCCGAATTCTGGTACATATAAGGTGTTAAAGTCTGATGAAATTAATTTGCATTTTACCACTGCATTGGCAAAACCAGTGTCTTCCATTAATGTAATTGCTGCATTGAAAGATTACATTCCTTATGTTATCATTGGCTTGTTGATAATTATTTTCCTTATTCTTTTGATTAAAGGACGTAAGAAGATGGTAGTTCAAAAACAAAAGAAAGAAGAGGAAGAAAAACCGATTGTTTTACCAACAAAAGAAGAAAAACCTAAACCTCAAATTGGTCAGCCAATGATGACTGAACCTATAGTTGCTCCTGTTGAATCTGAAGAAATAAAAATTAACTTCGAGGAAAAATTGCAAGAAATTATGCTCTTGCAAGAAAAAAATGAAGTTTATCAAAAATCAAAAGAATTAGTCGTTGCTATTTTGCAAAAAGTTGTTGGTTCAAAAGCAACGGATACAAATGTGTTACAAATGCAATTGGAACATTCCAATCACATGCAAAAACAAGGAATTTTGGATATTGTATCTTCTATCAACGGGAAAATAAATAAAGGATTGTACAGTCCATTTTTTACAGAATCCGACAAAATAAATCTCCTAGATGATCTGAATATTTTGTTAAGAAGAGCAGAATTAAATTAATTACTTTTTGATAAAAATATTTATGTGGATAAATGGTAAATAAATAGTAACTTTGCCAGTCTATGTACATAGCAGTTTTGCGTTTTTTACCTTATTTTGGTGTATACTAAATATTGGAAAAGCCGTAATGTTTTGTTAACCAATTCATTACGGCTATTGGTGTTTTTATACATAAACCTAAGTTTTTAAACGTAATTCATTTAAAATTTCAAACTTTTACTGGAATATGGCCATTAAAAAAGACAATCGTCCCAAAGCAAGCTTTTCCAAAATTACCATTGGATTAGCCTCTCCAGATTCTATCTTGGAGCGTAGCTATGGTGAAGTGTTAAAGCCTGAAACTATCAATTATCGTACTTACAAACCAGAACGTGATGGTTTGTTCTGCGAAAGAATTTTCGGGCCTGTGAAGGATTATGAATGTGCGTGCGGTAAATACAAACGTATCCGTTACAAAGGGATCGTATGTGACCGTTGCGGAGTTGAAGTAACAGAAAAGAAAGTACGTCGTGAGCGCATGGGACATATCAAATTGGTAGTTCCTATCGTCCATATATGGTATTTCAAGAGCTTACCAAATAAGATTGGTTACTTATTAGGTATGAGTTCTAAAAAGTTGGAAAGCATTGTATATTATGAAAGATATGCAGTGATCCAAGCTGGTATTCGCGAAGACAAAGGATTGGGTATGGGCGATCTTTTGACTGAAGAAGAATATTTGGATATTGTAGATTCTTTACCAAAAGAAAACCAATATTTACCTGATGACGATCCTCAAAAATTCATTGCTAAAATGGGTGCCGAGGCGGTCAACGATTTATTGGCTCGTTTGGATTTAGATACTTTAAGCTTTGACTTACGTAATGCTGCTGCGAACGAAACTTCTCAGCAACGTAAAGCAGACGCTTTGAAACGTTTGAGCGTTGTGGAAGCTTTCCGTGATTCTCAAACAAGAATTGCCAATCGTCCGGAATGGATGGTGATGCAATATTTACCTGTTATCCCACCAGAATTAAGACCATTGGTTCCTTTGGATGGTGGACGTTTTGCGTCATCTGATTTGAACGATTTATACCGTCGTGTAATCATTCGTAACAATCGTTTGAAACGTTTGATGGAGATTAAAGCTCCTGAAGTAATCTTACGTAACGAAAAACGTATGTTGCAAGAAGCGGTGGATAGCTTATTTGATAACAGCCGTAAATCTAATGCTGTAAAAGCAGAAGGTGGTCGTGCCTTGAAATCTCTTTCTGATGTATTGAAAGGGAAACAAGGTCGTTTCCGTCAAAACTTATTGGGTAAACGTGTGGATTACTCTGGTCGTTCTGTAATCGTAGTAGGACCAGAATTGAAAATGCATGAAATGGGCTTGCCAAAAGATATGGCTGCTGAGCTTTTCAAACCATTTGTTATCCGTAAATTGATTGAAAGAGGTATCGTAAAAACAGTTAAATCTGCGAAGAAATTAGTAGATAAAAAAGAACCTGTTATTTGGGATATCTTGGAAAATGTATTGAAAGGTCATCCAGTATTGTTGAACCGTGCCCCTACATTGCACCGTTTGTCAATTCAAGCGTTCCAACCTAAAATGGTGGAAGGTAAAGCGATGCAATTGAACCCATTGATCACTCCAGGTTTCAACGCCGATTTCGATGGTGACCAGATGGCGGTACACGTTCCATTAAGCAACGCTGCAGTATTGGAAGCGCAATTATTAATGTTAGGTTCTCATAATATCTTGAATCCTCAAAATGGACAACCTATTACGTTGCCATCTCAGGATATGGTATTGGGACTTTACTATATTACCAAACCTAAAAAATCAACAACTGAAGAACCTGTTCCTGGTGAAGGAATGGTATTCTATAGCGCTGATGAGGTAATGATTGCATTGAATGAAAACAAAGTTGACATTCATGCTACAATCAAAGTAAGAGTAGCAGTTCGCCAAAAAGATGGTGAATTGAAAACTCAATTGGTAGAAACTACTGTTGGTCGCGTATTGTTCAACCAATTCGTACCAGAGAAAGTAGGATATGTTAATGCCTTATTGACTAAGAAAAGTCTTCGTATTATCGTTAATGATATCATTAAGGTAACCGATGTGCCTTCTGCTGAAAAATTCTTGGATGATATCAAATCATTGGGATACCGTATGGCGTTCAATGGTGGATTATCCTTCTCTATCAACGACTTGTTGATTCCTGATACTCGTGCTGGACTTTTGGATCATGCAAAAGAAGAGGTAGAAGAGGTTTGGGAAAACTACAACATGGGATTGATTACCAATAATGAACGTTACAATCAGGTAATTGATATATGGTCTCGTGTCGATACTAAATTGACTGAAATCTTGATCAATGAAATGCGTAACGATAAACAAGGTTTCAACTCTGTTTACATGATGTTGGATTCTGGGGCCCGTGGTTCTAAACAACAGGTTAAACAGTTGGCTGGTATGCGTGGATTGATGGCAAAACCAAGAAAATCTGGTAGTACTGGTTCTGAAATTATTGAAAATCCAATCTTGTCTAACTTTAAGGCAGGTTTGAATGTCTTAGATTACTTCATCTCTACACACGGTGCGCGTAAAGGTTTGGCCGATACTGCGTTGAAAACTGCCGATGCGGGTTATTTGACTCGTCGTTTGGTTGACGTTGCTCAGGATGTCGTTGTAACTGAAGAAGATTGTGGCACATTAAGAGGTATTTCTATATCTGCATTGAAAGATAATGATGATATCATTGAATCTTTAGCAGATAGAATTGAAGGTCGTACTTCATTGCATGATGTTTACAATCCTGCAACTGAAGAATTGATTATCAAAGGTGGTCAAGAAATTACACACGATAAAGCTGCGGAAATCGACGAAAGTGGAATTGAAACAGTTGAAATTCGTTCTGTATTGACTTGTGAAGCAAAACGTGGTGTTTGTGTTAAATGTTATGGTAAAAACTTAGCATCTGGCTATTTAGCACAACGTGGAGATTCTGTAGGTATCATCGCTGCTCAGTCTATCGGTGAACCAGGTACACAGTTGACATTGCGTACATTCCACGTGGGTGGTATCGCAGGTTCTTCTTCTATTGAATCTACTTTAAAAGTTCGTTTCGATGGTAATGTACATTTTGATGGTCTACGTACGGTAAATTCTGTAAATAACGATGGAGATGCAATTCGTGTGGTTATCGGTCGTACAGGTGAATTGCGTGTAATGGATGATAAAAATGATCGTTTATTAGCAACACATAATATTCCTTACGGTGCAATCTTGGCTGTTAAAGATGGTCAAGCAGTAGCAAAAGGTGATGTGATCTGTTCATGGGATCCATTCAATAATGTAATCGTATCTGAAGTTGACGGATCTGTTGATTTCGAAAGTATTTTAGATGGTATTACATTTAGAGAAGAATCAGACGAACAAACTGGTCACAGAGATAAAGTAATTATCGAATCTAAGGATAAAACAAAATTACCTAGCATTATCGTAAGCGGTAAAGGTGATTCTAAATCATACAACTTACCAGTAGGTTCTCGTCTTACAGTAGACGAAGGAGATTCTGTAAAAGCTGGTCAAGTTTTGGTTAAAATCCCTCGTACATTACGTAAGAGCGGGGATATCACCGGTGGTTTGCCTCGTGTAACTGAATTGTTTGAGGCACGTAATCCAAGTAATCCTGCTATCGTTGCTGAAATTGATGGTGTTGTTACTTTTGGAAATATCAAACGTGGTAACAGAGAAATCGTTGTAGAAGCAAAAGATGGTGTAGTTAAAAAATATTTAGTTCCATTATCTCGTCAGATTTTGATTCAAGATGGAGACTTCGTAAAAGCAGGAGCTCCAATGTCTGATGGTCAGATCGCACCGTTCGATATTCTTTCTATCAAAGGACCTTTCGCCGTTCAAGAATACGTTGTAAACGAAATTCAAGAAGTATATCGTCTACAAGGGGTACAAATCAACGACAAACATATTGAAACAATCGTTCGTCAGATGATGAAGAAAGTGGAAATTTTGGATGCTGGAGATACAAGATTCTTAGAAGGTGATTTGGAAGATCGTGTTGATTTCAACGAAGAAAATGATAGAATTTTCGATAAAAAAGTTGTTATCGATGCGGGAGATAGTAGCAAATTAAGAGCTGGACAAATCCTTACAGTACGTGAATTGAGAGAAGAAAACTCTATCTTACGTCGTGCTGATAAGAGAATCGTTGAAGTTAGAAATGCGGATCCTGCAACTGCTAAACCAGTATTGTTAGGTATCACAAAAGCTTCATTAGGTGTTCCAAGCTGGATTTCTGCTGCATCTTTCCAAGAAACAACTAAAGTATTGAGTTCTGCTGCTATTCATGGCAAGACCGATTACATGGTTGGATTGAAAGAAAACGTTATCACTGGTCACCCAATCCCAGCGGGTACTGGTTTACGTGATTTCGATAAAATCATCGTTGGTAGCAAAGATGAATATGAATTGTTAAGCGCCACGAAAGAAGCAATTGCTTTCGATGACGAAGAATAATAATATATTTTTATAAATGAAAACAGGAAGCAATTGCTTCCTGTTTTGCATTTTAAGATAATGTTAATGTATTTTAACTTTTTTTTTCTAATGAACCAATTAACTTCAACCTTTTAAATTATCTTTTGAAAATATGAATAGTAAGGTTTTATTAGGTTTTAATATTGTTTTGGCGTTGGCGGTGGTGGTTTTGTTTTTTCTATATTCAAAAGTAAAACCTAGCTCGACAGATGCTACAAACAATGTTGCAACTGAGAATGCTAAAGGAGATGATGCTTCTAATAGTAAAGATCCAAAATTTAAAATTGCTTATTTTGAATTAGATACCCTTCAAAATAATTATACGTATGCTATCAAAATGCGTAAAAGTCTTTCTGCTAAACAAAATCAAATCGAATCTCAATTGAAAGATTTGAAAAGTTCTATTATGGCAAAAGGTCAGGCGTATTACAAAAAAGGTCCAACCATGACGCAACAAGAACAAGTGGACGCTTCCAATGAAATGAACAAATTGCAACAAGATTATGGAATGAAAGAACAGCAATTGGGGCAACAATTTCAGGAAGAAACTCGTAGGAAATTAGTGGAAATGCGTACGCGTATTCAGAATTTTTTGAAAGGATATGCTAAATCACATGGATATGCCTTTGTATTGGCAACTTCCGAAGATGATAACATTTTTTACTACAAAGATTCCTTGAGAAATGTGACCAATGATATTGTTAACGGTTTGAATAAATTGGAAACTTCGGATAATTCTAAGAATTAATTTTTGAAATAATATTTAGTTTAAAAGACCAACTTTTTGTTGGTCTTTTATTATTTGTACCAACCCCATTTTAAAAAAGAAGGCATAGCAGTTTTCCATGTAGGAACATCATGTTTTCCACCCTCAATTTCCAAATAGGTAATATTTTTTTCATTATAACCCATGACCTTCAATTGTTGAATGATATCTTTCGTATCGTCAATTGAGTCAATGATGCCATTGTTATTTCTATCAGAATCTTCATCTAAAGTGCCACATTCCAAGAAAAATTGTAATTGAGATTGGTAATTGTAATTTCGTAATTTAGCTAGCATAATGCGATCTTTCTCATTGTCATATCCCGCATTCAATTCTTTACTTCTCCACCAAAAGGAACCAGAAAATACACCGACTTTTTTGAAAATAGTGGGATAAGTCCATGCAATATCAAAAGCTGACAGCCCGCCAAGTGAGAAGCCTGCAATATTAGTATATTCAATATCTACAAAAGGATAATGTTCAGCGATATATGGCAATAATTCTTCGGTGAAAAATTTGCCATGTTTTTTTGCATTTTCTCCTTGCCCTTTTGCATTCAATACGCCAATCGTTCCATAATCTTGTACTCGCTCTTTGTCGGCATGTACAGTAGCGACAAGGAATAATTTATTTTTTCTAAAAGGAAATTTGAAATTGGTTTCAAGAATGGATTTGAAATTCATTTCCTCCAATATTTGCCCATCATTGAATAGCAAAACTTCAACTGTTTTGCCAAAAGGGATTTCATTAGGGAAATAAAAATCGAGTAATAATTCTTTTTGATGCTGTACGGAAAACAAATTGATGCTTTCTTTTTTCCAATTTTCCTTGTATAATTTCATGTAATCCGCTCGAACTTTAAAACTTCAAAAATAAGTAATTTAAAATGCAGAATTCGATTAAAAATGAGCAAAAAATTAAATAAGAATTCATTTATATAAATGCTTATTTAAAACTTTATGATGTAGATTTGAGAGAACTAATCTATTTAAACGTGAGAGAAGACTATCACAAGTGGTATTCCCCCATTTTGGGAAGAGATTTCGAGATGTTGGTATTTGGACATGGAGGTATTCCTGTTGTCCTTTTTCCTACATCGCAAGGGCGATATTTTGAGGCGAAAGATCGAGGATTGATTGATTGTGCTAGTTGGTTTTTGGAAAATGGATATTTTAAGATTTATTGTCCTGATAGTATTGACTCTTTGAGTTGGTACAACAAAGGCGCTGCGCCTTGGGTGAGACCAGCCAATCATAGTCTCTACGATCAATTGATTAAGGAAGACGTATTGGGTAGGGCATTCTATGAAACTGGGAATTATCGTGCAGTGATGGCTGGTTGTAGTTTTGGTGGATATCATGCTGCGAATTTTGCATTTCGTCATCCTGATATGGTGCAAGCGATGTTATCGATGAGTGGGATATTTGACATGAGAGATCAATTGGACGGATATTATGACGATAATGTATTCTATAACAATCCTGTAGATTATTTACCCAATGATAATGATCCGAATCTTTGGAATATGAAAATTGCACTTGGAACCGGAGAATGGGATATTTGTCTCGGATACAATCAACAATTAAGTGAAATTTTAGATAGAAAAAATATTAGCCACTGGCTGGACGTTGCACCAAATGAAAAACATGATTGGCCGGTCTGGCTGAGGCAATTTCCAAAATACTTGTCATTAATTTAACTATACATCTATGAAAAAAATTGGAATCTTATTTGGAAAAGAAAATACCTTCCCTAGTGCATTTATTGAGCGCGTAAATGCTTTGGGGAAAGAAAAAGATATTATTGCAGAACCTGTAAAAATTGACGAAGTAATCCAAGGTGAGCCAACCGAATATGCGGTAATAGTCGATCGTATTTCGCAAGATGTTCCATTTTATAGAGCATATTTGAAAAATGCTGCATTGAGTGGAACTGCCGTCATCAATAATCCATTTTGGTGGAGTGCGGATGAAAAGTTTTTTAATAATGCATTAGCTACAAAGATTGGCATACATGTTCCGAATACAGTGATTTTACCTTCATTTCAATGGCCTGATGATACGGATGCTGGATCATTTCGCAATTTGGATTATCCATTAGCTTGGGAAAAAATGTTTGAATACATTGGTTTTCCTGCTTACATGAAACCATTTGCCGGAGGCGGGTGGAAAAATGTGTACAAATTACATGATAAGGAAGAATTTTTTCAAAGGCATCAAGAAACGCATCAATTAGTGATGTTGTTACAGGAAGAAATCATTTTTACGGAATATTATCGTTGCTATTGCGTAGGAGGTAAGTATGTAAAAATTATGCCTTACGAGCCTCGTAATCCCCATCATTTGCGCTATAGCGCTGATTTTTCACCCTCTCCAGAAATGTTACAAATTTTAGAAGATGCTGTATTGAAATTAAATAGATATTTGGGTTATGATTTGAATACAGTAGAGTTGGCCGTGCGTAATGGCTTGCCTTATGCCATCGATTTTTGTAATCCTGCGCCAGATGCAGATTTTAATTCTGTTGGTGAAGAAAATTTTGAATGGATTGTAGACACAATGGCGAAATATGCTATCGAGCGTGCGGAGAAACAAGTGCCTGGCGTGGATAATCTTACTTGGGGGCAATTCATTTTGCATTCCGTTGTACAGAAACCTTTAGAATGAAAATATTAGATATAGAATGAATTTTCAACAATTTACAATAGGGATAGAGGAAGAATATATGATATTCGACCCGTCTACCAGAGAACTTAAATCACACGATCAAAAAATCGTAGAGCAATCTCAAAAGGTACTTAAAGATCGCGTCAAAGCGGAAATGCATCAGGCTGTGGTGGAGGTGGAGACTTCTATTTGTAGAAATATAGAAGAGGCAGATCAAGATGTTCGTCTTTTGCGTAAGTCATTACAACAAATAGCAGGGGATTTGGGTTATGGTATAGGAGCGTCTGGAACACACCCATTCTCGAAATGGGAAAGCCAAATGATCACCGATAATCCACGTTATTTCCAGATTGTCAATGAGATGCAGGATGCTGCTCGTTCTAATTTGATATTTGGTTTGCATGTGCATGTAGGAATGGAAACGCGAGAAATGGCGATTCATATTGCAAATTCTGTTCGTTATTTCTTACCACACATATTTGCACTTTCAACGAACTCTCCATTTTGGGAAGGTCGAAATACGGGATTTAAATCCTACAGAAGTAAGGTTTTTGATAAATTTCCACGTACGGGAATTCCAGATTTCTTCGAATCTATTGAAGAGTATGACAATTATGTCAAATTATTGGTAAAAACGAATTGCATAGATAATGCGAAAAAAATCTGGTGGGATTTGCGTGTGCATCCTTTTTTCAATACAGTAGAATTTCGTATCTGTGATATTCCACTGACGGTCGATGATACAATCGCAATTGCGATGCTTTTCCAAGCAATTTGTGCTAAATTATACAAATTGAGAATGCAAAACATGAATTATATCATTTACAAAAGATCCTTAGTAAATGAAAATAAATGGCGTGCATCTCGCTACGGAATTGATGGATTGATGATCGATTTTGGTAAAGAATGTGAAGTGAATACACGTGCTTTGATTTACGAGTTGTTGGATTTTGTGGAGGATGTTTTGGATGATTTGGGTAGTAGATCGGGTATTGATTTAGTTAATCAAATCATCGAAAGAGGGACTGGTGCAGATCAACAATTACAAGCATTTACGGATACGGGTTCATTTACAGGCGTGGTTGATTTTATTCAAAGTAAATTTATATAAATAAGAAAGGAGTTTGATTGGAAAGAGTAATTAAAATAGCATTATTGGACCTAAATAATGGGTTTGAAAATCAGGGAATGAGATGTATCAGAGAAATTACCCATGCGTATTTCCAAAAACATCAATTACCTTATGTGGTGGAGGAGTTTGATGTGCGACAAAAAAATGAAGTTCCCAATGCCTCTTTTGATATTTATCTTTCAAGTGGCGGTCCTGGGTCGCCGTTTGATGAGGAAGGTTGGGAGTGGGAACATAAATATTTCAAATTGGTCAACAAGCTCTATTTACAAAATCAAGAAGCTGCGCCAGAAAATAAAAAATTCATATTTTTCATTTGCCATTCTTTTCAGATAGCGTGTCGAATCTTTAGAGTTGGCAATGTATGCGAAAGAAAGTCCACCTCTTTTGGCGTATTTCCTATGACAAAAGTAGAGGGCGGTTTGGATGAACCTGTTTTCAATGCTTTGGATAATCCATTTTATGGTGTAGATAGTCGTGATTTTCAAGTAATTGAGCCTAATCGGGATGTATTGGAAGATATGGGAGCACAGATTTTGGCTATTGAAAAAGAAAGACCACATATTCCTTTGGAACGGGCGATTATGGGCATTCGTTTCTCTTCGGAAATGATAGGAACACAGTTTCATCCAGAAGCAGATGCGGTGAGTATGCGCAAACACTTATTAGAGGAAGATAAAAAGAAACAAATTATTGCACTTCATGGCGAAGAAAAATATAACGAAATGATCGATCGATTAGAAGATCCGGACAAGATTATGCATACGCAAGCGACGATTTTGCCGACATTTTTAGATATTGCTACCGCTAATTTTAAATAGAGTTTTATATGATTTCAGAGATTAGAGCCGATTTTAATAGACATTTCGACGAGAAAAATTATGAAAAAATGATTGAAGATATTCAAGCCGAATATCCCAATCAATTAGAATTTAGAATAGCAGAAACACCTGTTTTTTTAGATAAATCGTTGAAAAATAAATTAGAAGAAGCCGCTTATGAAATTGTAGGACAGTTAGAGAATCCAGCAATTGTTGATAAACTCAAACAAGCCATTCCAAAAGAACACTTCGTTCCTGGAAAAATGACAGATTGTGAAATGTTTAGTTTGGATTTTGGAATATGTGAAGGAGAGCATGGTGAATTAATTCCGCAATTAATTGAATTGCAAGGTTTTCCAACGCTATTTTATTTCCAATATCTAGAAGCAAATGCTTATCGAAAAGCATTTAATATTGAGGAGAGTTGGACGAATTATTTCAATGATTTTTCTGATGCTCAATATTTGAAAATGTTGTCTGATCTCATTTTGCATGGATATTCAAAAGAGGAAGTTATTTTATTAGATATAGAGCCAGAAACACAGAAGACCCGGATTGATTTTGCAGTAATGCAACAGCATATTGGCGTTTTTTCTAAAAGTATATCAGAGCTTTATGAAGAAAATGGAAATGTCTATTATTTAAATGATGACGGTTCGAAACAATATGTGAAACGTATATTTAATCGAATGATTTTTGATGATTTTGATGCGAATAAGTCAAAACTATCCAGATATTTAGATATAACGCAACCATTAAATGTGGAATGGTTGCCACATCCGAATTGGTTTTATGAATGGAGCAAATATTGTCTGCCATTTTTACAAAGTAAATATGCGCCACAAACCAATTTTTTGAATGCGTTGAAAGAGATTCCTACAGATTTGGAAAATTATGTTTTGAAACCTTTGTTTTCCTTTGCAGGGCAAGGAGTCATTATCGATGTGAGTAAAGAGGATATTGAAAAAATTGCAACACCGGAACATTGGATTTTACAAAAGAAAGCGAAATATGCACCTATAATTAAGACACAAGATCAAGATGCTATGTTTGAAATTCGGCTGATGTTTTTCCGCATTCCAGGACAAGATAAGCCTGTATTAATAAACAATCTTGTTAGAATAAGTAAAGGGAAGATGGTCGGGGTTCGTTATAATATGGATAAAACTTGGGTAGGGTCAAGTATTGCCTTTTTTCAAAAAGATTAGAAGTTTTGCTCTATAAATTCTTTGCACAATTTTGGGAAACCAAAATGTGTAAGGTTCTTTATATTTAGCCAATTAGCTTTGGGTAGTTGTACGGGCATTCGATCGAGAGATATTTGAATAAACTGTGCAAATATCTTTTGATGTGTTAATTGTTGAGATAAAACAGGAGATATTTCCAATTCCTTCGGATGTTGTTTAAATTGATTTTCAAGCCATTCGTTAACGCTTTTATTTTCCCAATTAGGTTTTCCTTCCGATTCTACAAGAAAGAATTCATATAGATTTTCCCAAATATCTTTTGCGCGGCGTTGTTGGATGAAAATCTGATCATTTACTCTAAAAACAAACCATGTAAAATATCGAGTTTTCTTTTTGAGTATTTTTTCTTTAATCGGTAATTTATTTATTAATCCTAATGCAAGGGCCGTACAGTCTTTGGATAAAATACATTGATTGCATTTTGGAATAGCGGGCAAACAAATTGTTGCACCGAAATCCATAATTGCTTGATTATAAACACCAGGTTTCTTTTTATCCAAATTGTCTTGCGCTAGTTTGGCAAATATTTTCTCTCCTTCAGGACTATCGGAAGGCGTTTCAATTCCGAAATAGCGTGACAATACACGATACACATTTCCATCTAACACGGCATAAGGCAGTTGAAATGCAAAAGAGGCAATCGCAGCAGCGGTATAAGGGCCAATTCCTTTTAACTCAATAATTTGTTCATAATTTTTGGGAAATATTCCATCATAATTTTCAACAATATATCTTGCGGTAAACAAAAGATTGCGGCAACGATTATAATAACCCAAGCCTTCCCATAATTTGAATACAAATTGGTCTTCCGCATTTGCAAGATCAAATATGGTAGGAAAGTTTTGAATAAATTTTTCGTAATAAGGAAGTCCCTGAGCTACACGGGTTTGTTGTAATATAATCTCACTCAACCATATTTTGTAGGGATCTTTCGCACCCTTCCAAGGCATGGAGCGATTGTTTTCTGATGAGTTCCAGCTTATAATTGAGGTAGTAAATGACAATGAATGCTCCTTTCTATTCTAATCTTCTTTCAATAAATCTCTTTCAATTTCTTCCATCTGCACGATATCCCAAGCTTCACTTTCTGTTGGAGTAATATTTAACATTTCAGAAATATCTAATGCTTCCAATTTTAGTCTAACTTCAGATTGAATTTCACAGAAGACAAGCGATGCATTATTTTCTAGGAAAAGGACATAAAGTTGTTGTAATTTAAATGCTGCATTTTCGGATATGGTTTGTATAGTATTGCATTTGATAATTACATTTTTTACTGTACCTTTCAATAGATTTGACGCAACAGCTATTAGCTCATCTGCCGTATTGTCAGATAAATCGGCGAAATTTGATGTTATAACATTAAATTTTTCCTTGGTATCAAATTTGAAATCACTCATTAGTTCTTTTTTCAAGATGCAAATAAAGATATTATTTATTTGAAAATAAAAATGTACTTTTCAAATGTAGGTCTTATATTTAGCTTGATTAAGGAATTAATTTATTGTTAATCGCAATTTGAATATTATGGACAACAATTTTTCAGCACAGGTAAAAGATATTATTACATATAGTAGGGAAGAAGCACTACGACTTGGTAATGATTTCATTGGAACGGAGCATTTGTTGCTAGGACTCATTAGGGAAGGGGATAATACCGCGATTAAAATTTTGAAACAACTCAATGTTGACTTATTTGAACTACGCAAAGAAGTTGAATTGGCTGTTAAAGATAAAACCGGAAAAAATATTGCACAAATCAATAGTCTACCTCTAACCAAACAAGCAGAAAAGGTAATAAGAGTAACCGTTTTGGAAGCGAAGGCTTTAAAAAGTCAACAAGTAGAGACGGAGCATTTGATGCTTTCTATTTTAAAAAATAAGGAGAATGCCGCTACGCAAATTTTAAATCAATTTGAAGTAGATTACGATATATTCAGAAATGATATAGGCGTAATGCGAAGTGATCCTAAGAGTGAATTTGCGGAGGAAAATGAAGAAGAATTTGATGAAGAAAAAAGATCATTTTCTTCTCAGTCTAGAGGTACAAGTTCTAGACAATCTACTGTAAAAAGTAAAACTCCAGTTTTGGATAATTTCGGAAGAGATATTACCAAAATGGCGGAAAGTGGTTCTTTGGATCCAATTGTAGGTAGAGAAAAAGAAATTGAACGAGTTTCCCAAATTCTTTCTAGAAGAAAAAAGAATAATCCTATTCTAATCGGTGAACCCGGTGTAGGTAAGACTGCTATCGTAGAAGGTCTTGCATTACGTATTGTTCAACGAAAAGTGAGCAGAGTACTTTTTGATAAAAGAGTTATTTCTTTAGACTTGGCGGCGTTGGTTGCCGGTACGAAATACCGTGGTCAATTTGAAGAAAGAATGAAAGCTATTATGAATGAATTGGAAAAAAATCGCGATGTGATTTTGTTTATCGATGAAATTCATACCATTGTAGGTGCAGGCGGAGCTAGCGGATCTTTGGATGCAAGTAATATTTTTAAACCATCATTGGCAAGAGGAGATTTGCAATGTATTGGAGCTTCTACCTTGGATGAATATAGAATGTACATTGAGAAAGATGGAGCTCTAGATCGTCGATTCCAAAAAGTGATAGTAGAGCCACCTTCCGTAGATGAAGCTATCCAAATATTAACAAATATTAAATCTAAATATGAAGATTATCACAATGTAAGTTATAGCGATGAAGCTATCGATGCGTGTGTTAAGTTAAGTGATCGTTATATGACAGATCGTTTGTTACCTGATAAAGCGATCGATGTTTTGGATGAAGTAGGAGCTCGTGTTCACCTAAAAAATATCAACGTTCCACAAAATATCATCGACCTAGAAAAAAAGATTGAAGATATTAAATTGGAAAAAAACAAGGTAGTTAAAAGCCAACGTTTTGAAGAGGCGGCAGCATTACGTGATACAGAGAAAAAATTAGGTGAAGAGTTAGAGAGTGCCAAAATCGCTTGGGAAGAAGAAAGTAAAAACAAAAGATATCCAATCGAAGAAGAGGATATTGCTGAAGTTATTAGCATGATGACGGGTATTCCTGTAAAAAGAATGGTGCAGGAAGAGACGATCAAATTGCGCAATATGGCGCACGATATGCGTGATGCTGTTATAGGACAAGACGAAGCAATATCCAAAGTCGTGAAAGCGATACAGAGAAATAGAGTGGGTTTGAAAGATCCTAAAAAGCCAATTGGAACCTTTATTTTCTTGGGACCTACAGGTGTCGGTAAGACGGAATTAGCACGATCTTTAGCAAGATATATGTTTGATTCTGATGACGCTTTGATTCGAATTGATATGAGTGAATATATGGAAAAATTCACTGTAAGTAGATTGATTGGAGCGCCTCCAGGATACGTAGGGTATGAAGAAGGTGGTCAATTAACCGAAAAAGTAAGAAGAAAACCATATAGTGTCATTCTTTTAGATGAGATTGAAAAAGCCCATCCAGATATCTACAATATTTTATTACAAGTATTAGATGATGGTATGTTGACTGATGGATTGGGAAGAAAAGTAGATTTTAAAAATACTTTGATTATCATGACATCTAACATCGGAGTACGTCAATTGAAAGAATTTGGTGATGGTGTTGGATTTGCGACTAATGCAAGAGTTCAGAATGAAGAAGAAAATCACAAAGCAGTTATCGAAAAAGCTTTGAAAAGAACATTCTCTCCTGAATTTTTGAATAGAATTGATGATGTAATCATATTCAATTCTTTGACCAAGAATGATATATTCAACATTATTGACATCATTATGAAAAACGTTTATAAACGTTTAAATGCATTGGGATATAGTCTTGAAATATCTGAAGATGTGAAAAGTTTTATTGCAGATAAAGGATATGATTCTCAATTTGGAGCAAGACCTCTTCATAGAGCTATTCAAAAATATTTGGAAGATCCATTGGCAGAGGAAATTCTTAATCTAAATGTAAAGTCTGGAGATGTTTTGTTGGCTAAATTGGATAAAGAGAATAGTAAAGTCTTTTTTGAAATTGGCAAAAAGAAAATAGAAGAAGCGAAAATTGATTAAAAAATTATTCGCAGGAAAGATAAAGAGTGGCAAATAAATATTATTTTGCCACTCTTATTTTTTTATTATATGAAGTAATGAATACAATAATGAAAAAATGTGGACGTTTTATTTTGCATAAAGTGTGAAAATTTATACAATCGTATACATTTGTGCTATATTTTTATATTGTGAAATAATTTAAGGTATTTTTGTTTCCGTATAGTTTTATTTATAAATATGAATATTAATTTGAAAAAGCATCTCATTTATCCTGCATTGGCTTTTATGGCATTGGCTGTGTTGGCTAGTTGTGGTAAGAAAAAGTCAAAGGGGTTGGCAAATGATGATGGACAACTGCACGGTATTAATTATTCCTCCTACGGTAGTATGGGACGACCAAAGGGTATGGTTTATGTACCATCAGGAACTTTTCATATGGGACCTAGTGATGAAGATATGAACAGAAATTACAGTTCACGAAATCATCAAGTAAATGTGAGTGGTTTTTGGATGGATGCCATGGAAATAACGAATAGCCAATACCATCAATTCGTTAATTGGGTAAGAGATTCTTTGGCAGCAGTTGAATTAGGATATATTCTTCCAGGGGCTGCAGATGGAGATACTGCAGTTGATTGGGTTAAAGCTCAATCTATAAATTATGGCGATCGTACCATTGTCGAGCAATTAAACAAATTGGTTTTGGCGCCAGATTACAGATTGTATAATAAAGCAGAGATTGATCCAGATAAATTAGTCTATAGTATTCAAGGATTTAATTTGGAAAAAGCTGCGGCCAATCGTAATCACCCGAGAAAAGAATTTTTATACAGATATGACCAAAAAATATACCCGGATACATTGGTTTGGATGAGAGATTTTTCTTATTCTTACAATGAACCTATGACGAAAAGATATTTTTCAAGTCCAATGTATGCTAAATATCCAGTCGTTGGGGTTAATTGGAAACAAGCTGTAGCGTTTTGTAGTTGGAGAACACATTATCTTGATAGCTATTTAGATCGCAAACATTTATTGAAGGAAAGTGAATATAGATTGCCGTCTGAAGCAGAATGGGAGTTTGCCGCACGTGGAGGTCGTAGCCAATCTATCTATCCTTGGGGTAATTATTATGTAAGAAATAAGAATGGTTGCTTAATGGCTAATTTTAAGCCTGGACGTGGCAATTATTCTGAAGATGGAGGTATGTATACCGTAAGAGCAGATAGTTATTGGCCAAATGATTATGGCCTTTATAATATGTCTGGTAATGTAGCTGAGTGGACCCAAAGTTATTATTATGAAGGATCAGATAATTTTCAAAATGATTTGAATCCTGATATAAGATGGGAGGCATTGGACTCTGATTCTCCAAGAATGAAAAGAAAAGTAGTAAGAGGGGGTAGTTGGAAAGACGTTGCATATTATTTACAAACTAGCACACGTACATTTGAATATCAAGATACGGCTAGATCTTATATTGGATTTAGATGTGTAATTGATTTACCGGCTTCAATGGCAAAACGTTAAAAATAAAAAATAAATAAAAAGAAAAATGGCAACACAAAATCAAGGAAATAAAACGAGCTCAGTAGATAAAGTGATTGATATTATAGTTGCTTTTGCAGCTGTACCTGTACTAATCGGGGCATTATTCAAAATTCTTCACTGGCCAGGTGCAAATACGATGTTGATGGTTGGTTTGTTTACAGAAGCTGGTATCTTTCTAATTACAGGTTTACGTGTTTTATTATTTCCAGCAGCAGAATCTGCAGGTGCTGGTTTTGTAGGAAATGTAAATGTAGAAACAAAAGATTACGAACCTGTTTTATCAGGAATTTTAACTGAATTGAAAAATAACAAACCAGGAAGTGGATTTACATTAAATGATGCTCAATTAACTCAAAATGATGTAAACAAAATCAAAGAAGGCTTCTTACAATTAGGCAATACTGCGGATAGCATAAAAGCTTTGAATACTGCAATTTTGAATAGCTCTCAAGATGCTATCAAAACGCAAACTGAAATGAAGACACTTGCTGAGAATTTAGGTAAAATTAATAAAGTTTACGGTGGTGTATTAAGTGCAATGAAAGCTGAATAATTTATCAGATTTCACAAAACATTATTTTCAAATTAATTAATCGAAACTTTATTTAACAATGGCAGCACTACCTAAAGAGCCGAGACAAAGGATGATTAACATTATGTACCTAGTGCTTACTGCACTATTGGCACTAAATGTATCTTCTGAAGTCTTAACAGCTTTTAGAACTGTCAATCAAAGCTTAGAAAATTCAAATGCCTTGATTGATGATAAGGACAATACAATATTCAAATCATTAGCAGAAAAATTAAAAGATCCAAAAACAATTCAACTCGCTCAAGTATGGGCTCCAAAAGCTGATAAAGCAAGAGAATTGTCTGAAGGGATTATTACGTATATAAATGGCATTTCTAATCAGGTTAAGACGGCATCTGGTTTTGATCCAGCTAAAGGAGAGGAGTCATTTGACGAGTCAAATCTAGATGCTCCTACCAGAATTTTAGTGGATCAAAAGGAAGGAGATAAGTTGTATCAAAAATTGAAAGATTATCATGATGCAATGCTTGCAATTGATCCAAAAATTGCTGCGCAATTCTCTAAAACATTACCTCTTAGTTTGGCTATTCCAAAAGTTGAAGACAAGAGCAATAAAAGTTGGGCAAGTGCTTATTTTAATATGACACCAGCAGTTGCTGCTGTTACTATTTTGACAAAATTTAAAAATGATGTGAAAAATAGTGAATCCCAAGTAGTTGAATTTTGTCATAATCAAATTGGTCAAATCCAAGTGGTTTATGATCAATTCCAGGCAATTGCAACTGCAAGTGCAAACTATTTGATGCCGGGTCAAGCTTTATCTATTTATGCGGGTGTTGGCGCATTTAGTGCGGCAGCCAAACCTTCTATCACAATTGATGGCGCGTCTGTTCCTTTAGGCCCAGATGGTATGGCTGAATTTAAAACAACAGCAGGAGGTCCAGGTACATATACTAAGCGTGTAAATATTTCTTTTGTGAAACCTGATGGCTCTACCGCTAGTTTGGTAAAAGATATTCAATATACAGTTGGAGCTCCTTCTGGTGCATCTGTAAGTGCAGATGCGGTAAAAGTTCTTTATGTTGGTTTGAATAATCCGATCACAGTCACTGGTGGAGGTGGTAAAGGTGCTGAAGCGACCAAGGTTTCTATTGATAACGGTTCTTTGTCTAGTACTGGTAATGGACATTATGACGTAACTGTTAGCCGTGCTGGTACAGCAACAATTAATGTAACTACAGATGGAAAAACAATTCCATTCCAATTCAGAGTGAAAAATGTTCCTGACCCAATTGCTATGGTTGGTGCAAGTAAAGGAGGCCGTATAGCTACAAATGCATTCAAAGGACAGCAAGGTGTACGTGCTGAATTGGAAAACTTTGTTTTCGAAGGTGTTAATTTCCATGTAACAGGTTATACAATCACATTTACAGGTGCGGGTTATCCGGAGTTTAAATACCAACAAGTGAATGGTAATTCTTTTGGTCCTGCAAGATCATTGATTGAGCAAGCTAGACCAGGAAGTACAATTACCATAGATGAAATTAGAGCTGATGGACCAGGAGGAACAAGAAGATTACCGCCAATTGCGTTCAATCTTTATTAATATAATTAAGTGTTTTCGAATGAATATTTTTAATCTTAAATCATTAGCATTTTTAACATTAGCAGTTGCTCTTTTGAGCAACTCTGCTGATGCACAAAGAAAGGCTAAAAAGAGATCTGGTTACACGAGTGGATATGGTCAGAGTAGCTATGGTACGTCTTCTTATGGTAATAATACCAATACTAAAAAGACTACTACGGATAAAGCGACCAAAAAAACTACGGATACCCAAAGTGGTTATACGAGTGGCTACGGTAATACGAATAATAGTCAAAGTGGCTATGGTGCCGCCTCCGCAAATGCTAGCCGTACAAATATAGATACAACTTTACCTGTTGAGGTTGTTAATTCCGGCTCTGGTTTATTAGGAAATACCAAGCCGTCTATGCGAAATGATCAAATCTATTCCGAAAATGATATATTTGACGGTGCTGTCCCTTTAGAATATCAAAAAGTAAGACAGACTGATGTTCCTTTTAAAATAAGAGTTTGGAGAGATATTGATGCTCGTGAGAAAATCAATAGCAGATTTAACTATGATGGAGAGGATGATAATGGGAACAGGAGATTTATTAATATTTTATTGCGAGCAATTAGAGATAATGGTTTGACCGCTTTTAATGGAGATGATGACCGCTTTACGACTCCAATAACATTTGACGATGCTATGAAGTCTTTTGGAAGTGGTATGGATACTTCTGCTGTTTATGATATGGAAGGTAATATTACGAGCTATCAAGCTCGAAATAAAGCAGTAGATCCAGACTCTATTTATAAATTTAGGATTAAGGAGGATTGGTTTTTTGATAGAAATACTAGTAAATTATATGTCCGTATAATAGGAATAGCTCCTATGATTTCCTATCGTTTATCAACGGGTGAGATTATGCCAAACAGTGAGCATGCTGCATTTTGGGTATATTATCCTGATTTAAGACCTGTATTAGTTAGAGAACCTGCATACAACCAATACAATCCAGGTGCACTTACTTCTTGGGAAGATGTTTTTGAAAGTAGAGAATTTAGTGGTTATATCGTAAAAAGTGATTTGAATAATCCTAAAAATTTACCTTTTAAATCGTTCATAAAAGATCCTATCAATAGATTATACGAGGGAGAAAAAGTTAAAAATCATATTTTCGATTATGAGCAATCTTTGTGGTCTTACTAATATTTGTTAGTTGTAATAATGATAGTTAAACGAGGCTGTGCATATGCACAGCCTCGTTTTTGTTAAAATTCCTATTTTAATTATATATTAATTTTTGTAAAATTTACTTTATAAAAAGAGAATCGTTTATTTTTACGACTTTAACAATATAAAAAAGATTAAAAATGTGGATTTAATTGAATGTTTTTCAATATATTTATATTTTTTTTAAAAGAAATATTATTTTTGAATTACTTATTTAAATTAAATGTATATTTGGAATTACTATTAATTAGTCAAATTTCTATATTACTTTTATAGAATTTTAAGAGATCAATGAGGATTTATTGACTAAATTTTTTATAAAAAAAATTGGATATATAAAGAAAGTTTTTAATTTGCCGTGCAAACCTTTGCATGTTATTAAAAATTATCATAAAGGTTTTATTTATTTCAAATTAACAAATCTCAAAAAAACAATTGAACTATGGCTGAAATTAAACCAAGCACTGCGCCAGCAGGAGCTAAAAAACCAGCAACAACTCAACAAGGTGGAAATTCATCTAATGCAATTTCTGTGATCGCTCCTATTTTATGTATTATCTTAGGTTACTGCATTTGGCGCTTTGGTATTGGTAGTCCAAGCAACTTTGAAAAACCTGATTTGGCAGGTGGATTTTGGCCTAAACATGAAGGGCCAAAAGGTGGATTTGCAAAAATGTATGAAGGTGGTATCATTGTACCTTTATTGATCGCATTTTTCCTATGTACTCTTACTTTTTCTATTGAAAGAGCATTGACAATTTTGAAAGCTAAAGGCACTGGTAACATCGGTAACTTCATTCGTCAAGTACAATTCAATTTAGCTAATAAAGACATAGATAAAGCTATTGCTTTATGTGACAAACAAAAAGGTTCTGTAGGTAATGTAATGAAAGCAGGTCTTAAGACTTATAAAGAAATGATTACAGTTACAGATCTTGATACTGACCAAAAATTAATGGCTATTCAAAAGGATATCGAAGAAGCTACTGCATTGGAATTACCAATGTTGCAAAAAAACTTGGTATTTATCTCTACTATTGCATCTGTGGCAACATTGTTTGGTTTGTTAGGTACCGTTGTAGGTATGATTACATCATTTGCCGCACTTGGTGATGGTGGTGGTGGTAATGCTAGTGATTTGTCAAAAGGTATCTCTGAAGCATTGTACAATACTGCATTAGGTATCGGTACTTCTGCTGTATCTATCATTATGTACAATATCTTTACTACTAAGATTGATGCAGTTACTCATGGTATCGATGAAAGTGGATTCACTTTGGGACAAAGCTTCCAAACTAATTACAAATAATTTTTTAAATTATTTGTGGAATTTGTGATGCAGATGCATCTTAATAGTAAAAGATTAAATTTATAAAAATGGGAAGACCCGCGATAGCTAAAAAACAACCTACAGTCGATATGACTGCGATGTGTGATGTAGCTTTTCTATTACTTTCCTTTTTCATTTTGGCAACTAAATTGAAACCTCAAGAGTCCGTTACTATCGCTACTCCTAGTTCGGTTTCAAAACAAGAAGCTCCTTCAAAAGATCTAGTAGTTATTTCTATCAATCCTGCAGGTAAAGTTTTCTTCTCCGTTCAAGAGGCAGAAAAAAAGAAAGCGATGATTGAAGATGCTGCAAAATTGGCTAATGTTAATTTGTCTCCTGATGAAGTAGACAAATTAACTAAGCAAAGTATGATTGCTGTTCCTTTTGCTCAATTGAAGCAACAGGCTGCAATGAATGATAAAGAAATTGGAGATAAACTTCCAGGTATAGATGTTCAAGATTCAGCACATAATGAAATGCGTACTTGGTTACGCGCAGCAAATGATGCTTATTTTGGTACTAAAATGAATTTGTTGATTAAAGGAGATAATGTCGCTAAATATCCACAATTCAGAGAAGTTATTGATGCGTTGAAAGCAAATGAATTGTTTCAATTCCAATTAGTAACGAATCCTGAAGCGGTTCCAACAGGAACATTACTTTGGGAAAGTGAAAATGAAAGAAAAAAATAATCAGTAAATTAGTTTAATAAAATTAAAATAGAAGTACTATGGCAGACGTAGATTTGGGTAGTGACGACGGGAAAAAAGGCCCGGGGGTCAAAAAAGCCAAAAAACTTTCTACTAGAGTGGATTTAACTCCTATGGTGGATTTAGGCTTTTTGCTACTTACATTTTTCGTGTTCTCTTCTACCTTAAGTCAGCCTGCATCTTTGCATTTAACAATGCCAGATGACAGAACAGATACTCCTGATGACGCCAATCAAGCAAAAGCTTCTGGTGCCTTAACTATATTATTAGGTAAAGATCACAGTGTTTTCTTTTATGAAGGAGAACCTAGCCCTACAGGTGCAACATGGAAGGAAAGCAGTATGGCTGATATTAGAAGTGAAATTGTTCGTAAAAAGCAATCCACTCCTGCAGATGATTTCGTAGTTGTGATTATGCCAGGTGACAATAGTGTTTATTCAGATGTAGTAGCGATTTTGGATGAGATGAAAATCAGCTTAGTTGATAGATATGCATTAGTGAATATTGATGATGTTGATAAGAAGATCTTGGCATCTAAAGAACATTAATAATAATAACTAAAAACTAAGGTGTAATAACACTGAAAACTGTATAACAACATGGATGCAAAGAAAATTTTAAATTCAGATTTGCTGGATATTATATTTGAAGGCAAAAATAAAGCATATGGCGCCTACCAATTAAGACGAACATATACAAAAAGAGTTGTTATTTCTCTTGCTTGTGTATTGGGACTTATAGTTGTTGTATTTGGAGGTTCTGCTGTTTTAAGTAATAAGAAAAAGCATAAAACTTCAATTTTAGTTGAAGATGTTAAAATGGCTAAGGTTGACGTAAAGACACCACCTCCTCCTCCGCCTAAAAAAGATAAACCTAAACCAGCGCCTACTAAGCAGAATAAAAATCCTGCTAAATTGGAAGTTAAGAAGGTTACTCCTCCTAAAATTGTTCCTGATCAGCAATTTAAAGAAGAGAATAAGGTTCATAAAGTAGAGGAAGTTGTTGATACTAAAATCGGTACTTTCGAACAAAAAGGTATAAAAACGGATGTAGTAGCCCCTCCTGTTAAAGTTAATGGGCCTGGAGGTTCTGGATTTGGTCGTCCTGATGTTGGTGAAGGTACAGGTCAGACTAAAGGAGATGCTGATGATGGTACTCCTTTCACTACTGTACAAGTTGAGGCAAAATATAAAGGTAACTGGAGAAGTTTCCTTGAAAGAAGTTTAAGAGCAGATGTTCCTCAGGAAAATGGAGCTCCAGCTGGAAGAAATTATACCGTAATTGTTTCTTTTATAGTAGATAAAGATGGAACGGTTTCTCAGGTTAAAGCTGAAAATGATCCTGGCTATGGTACTGCTCAAGAAGCTATACGAGTTATTAAAAGTAGTGGTAAGTGGATTCCTGCTATTCAAAATGGTAGAAACGTAGTTTATCGTCAAAGACAACAAATTACTTTCCAAGTATTAGATGAGTAATAACTAGATTATAGTTTAAAAGAATGGGCTACATTTATGTAGCCCATTCTTTTTATTATCCCATAAATTGAAAAAGGAAATACATCATATTATTCAAGAGAAGGAATTGATCGATATTGTTTTCACAAATCGAAATAAAGCATATGGTGCCTATGAGATAAGAAAATCTTACTATAAGCATTTAACTATTGGTTTGATTTGCACAATTGGAATTGTAGCAATCTGGTTTTTACTATATTTTGCTGTTCTTAATGATTTTTTGCCTAAACCACCTTCAATTAAAACGTCGACAGTTCACCTCAAAGAATATAAATTACCACCTGCCATAAAGACTACAAAGCATGCAAATAAGTATAGTTCGGATAAGCCTAAATTTAAATCTCATCCTATTTTAGAAGAAATATCTTCTTCTGCTCCAGTTTCACAACCTTATTCTATTCAGAATAATGAAATGATTATTAATAAATTACCTGAAAAATTAGAAATACAAACACCTCCACCAACAGAAAAGAAAAGTGACGAAAATATATTTAAACGTCCTGATAAAAATCTTGAGAAAAAGGAAGAAATCATAGATCCTTTATTTGATATTGCTACAGTTAAAGTGACTTCGCTTCCACAATTTCTAGGAGGAAATGTTGGATGGGCCAATTTTTTAAAAAGAAACCTTAATATGTATGCCTCATTACGAAAAGGTGCTATGCCTGCAACCTATATTGTTATAATTGGTTTTTATGTTCATGCCGACAGTTCGGTATCTGATTTTAAGATTGTCAAAGATCCAGGATATGGAATGGGAGAGGAAGGGTTGAGAGTATTGAAGATGAGTGGCAAATGGATACCTGGTACAAAAAACAATAAACCTATTACCTTTGCTCAATTACAAACCATTGTTTTTAAAGTAACAGAATAAATGATTAATCTTTCAACATCCAAAGATACTATTTTTGCCTTAGCAACACCACCCGGTGTTGGTGCAATTGGTGTGATACGTGTATCAGGAACGAAGACATTTCCAATTATAAATAATTTATTTCCCAAAAAGGACCTTATTAATGCTAAGACACATACTTTACATGTAGGATTTTTGGAGTATGAGCATATAGTTTTGGATGAAGTAGTATTGTCTTTATTTAAAAGCCCGCATTCTTATACGGGGGAAGATGTAATTGAAATTTCTTGTCATGGTTCTGTTTATATTCAACAGAAAGTAATGGAAGCACTTTCTAAAAGCGGTGCTAGAATAGCATTACCTGGGGAATTTACCCAAAGAGCCTTTTTAAATAACAAAATGGATTTGGCACAAGCGGAATCCGTTGCTGATATTATTGCTGCTAACTCGGAAGCGGCTCAACAAGCTGCATTGAAACAATTGAGAGGTGGTTTTTCATCTGAATTAAAATCTTTGAGAGAGGAATTAATTAAGCTCGCGGCATTAGTTGAATTGGAACTTGATTTTTCAGAAGAAGATGTGGAGTTTGTAGACCGTAAGGATTTAAGAATTTTAGTGGATAAAATATATTTTTATTCTAACGGGTTATTAGATAGTTTCAAATTGGGAAATGTAATTAAAAATGGAGTTTCTGTTGCAATTATTGGTAAACCGAATGCAGGGAAATCAACTTTATTGAATGCTCTATTGAATGAAGATCGAGCTATAGTAAGCGATATTCCTGGTACAACGCGTGATACTATTGAAGAAGCATTAAACATAAATGGCGTTTTGTTTAGATTGATAGACACTGCTGGTATAAGGAGTGATACCGCTGATATTATAGAAAGTTTTGGTGTTGAGAAAAGTTTGGAAAAAATGAGAACTGCAGATATCATAGTTTATCTTTTTGATGCATCTGTAGAGACTTTTGAAACTATAAATTCGAAAGTTCAAGAACTCAAAAATGAGCATTTACATTTTATTTTAGTGGCAAATAAAATTGATTTATTGAGAGATACTACTATAATTTCTGAGTTAAAAAAGAGTGCGGAAGTTATTTCTATATCTGCAAATAAAAAAGTTGATATTGATAAAGTTAAAAATGAATTGTTTCATCAGACTGTCCATGGAGAACTAAAATTTGAAAATACAATAGTTACGAATGCTCGGCATCAATCAGCTTTGAATAAAGTTGTAGAGTCTTTAATGGATATTAAGGAAGGAATGGATCATAATATTTCGGGTGATTTACTTGCTCCAGATATAAGAAAAGCCCTTCATTTTCTTGGTGAAATTACAGGAGATGTTGAAGTAGATAGAGATATTTTAGGAACTATTTTTAGTAAGTTCTGTATCGGCAAATAAAACGAGACTATAAAACATTGACGTTTATTGAAGAACCCTTGCAAACACAAGGGATTCTTTTTTTCTATTTTAACCAAAGTTTTCTGTTATTTTCTTAAAATGAGTTACTACGCTTTTTAGGTATGTTTAGATTAATTACAAAAATTTAGATATATAGATGCTTCCATCTCAGCTTTCGAGTAGAAGATACATTATAAGAATAAAAGATAATGATTGGTACACAATTTTTTTTGGCTCGATGTTCATATTAGAATCGATTAAATGATAAAAACTGTATCATAAATCTCCAGCCTCTTAGGTTTTTTGACTTGCAAACATTATGAGATTATGTGGTTATTTCCGGCAAAGTCAATAATGTATTCATCATTATTGAAATCTGTAAGATAGATTTTGCCTTTTTCAATTTTCAAAACCTCTTTTTCTTTTAAGCTTACCCAAATATCTCTACCTGAAAATTGCCAAACAATATCTCCCATTTTTGTCACTCTAAATATTTCCATCTCTCCATGGACTAAAAAATCATTGTCCAATTCATAGATAGCTAAATTAGTAGAAATATCAAGCGCCCTTTTCCATAACAAATGCAAGGTTGATAGTTCAAAACAATACATTTCGTTAGCCAATAGAATCCAAAACTGATTGTTTTCAATAATTATAGATTTTTCATACACTTTGACAAAGTAGCTGTTTACATTCAAAATGGCACTTTTGATAACTTGATAATTCGTTTTCAAACAAATAGCCATATTGGCTTGTCTAAAAATGTAATCACCATTTGGATAAACTATATCATAGCTATTCTTATTATCCGCAGAATCAAAACTATACATCTCATCTGTGTAGATACTTAACGTGTAGTTTTTGTAATTATAATCCATAATAAAGTTTTGACAAAGATTTATTTAAAGATACGCATTCTAGAAGCGTAGTTTATATTTTTTCTACGCACTTCTATTGCGTAATAATTACTTAATTTTAATGAAAATGTATTTATATGTCTGTAAATAAATTGGCATTGATTCGATACAAAGTGATCGATGATTGCTTGCGTAACAAAATGCGCAAATGGACTTTGGAAGATTTAATTGATAAGGTTTCGGACGTGTTGTATGAGCGAGAAGGCATAGAAAATGGGGTGAGCAAACGCACTATACAAGGCGATATTCAGATTATGCGTAGCGACAAACTGGGTTATAACGCACCAATAGAAGTTGCAGAAAGAAAATTCTATTTTTATAGTGAGGAAGATTTTAGTATCACCAAAGCGCCCATAAGTGAAGCTGATGTGGACAAACTAAAAGAGGTTATTGATTTATTAAAACAGTTCAATGCATTTAATTATTTGGATGATATGAGTGAAATGATTGCACGACTTGAAAATAATTTGTATAAATCCACCAGACAGACAATCAACTATATTCAGTTTGAGGAAAATGCACAATTAAAAGGATTACATTTTATTACGCCTTTGTACCAATATATCCGCAGTCAAAAATCCATTGCTATCAACTATCGCTCGTTCAAAGCTCAAGCAGCGGCCACTAAAATTTATTATCCTTATTTACTCAAAGAATACCGCAATCGTTGGTTTTTGATATGCGCATCCAAAAAGGGGAAAGAATTGTACAACCTCGCATTGGACAGAATGATTTCTGTGGAAGAGGCCAAAGATGAACCTTTTTTTGCGTACGAAGGTGTGGATTTTGAACGTTACTATGATGAAGTAATTGGCGTTACGAAAAGTAAAACCGACCGTGCTCATAAAGTTGTTTTGCATTTCAATAAATCGAATTCCCCTTACGTTTTAACAAAACCGATTCACCCATCCCAACAACTTTTAAAAGAAGATGAAACTGGAATTTTGATTCGTATAGATGTCGTTTTAAATTTTGAGTTGGAAAGAGAGATTTTGGGTTTTGGTGAAAGTGTAAAAGTTATTTCTCCAAGACTTTTAGAAAGTAGGATTAAGAAAAGATTACAATACGCGTCTGATAATTATCTTGAATAATTTCTATTCAATTAAAGTAAAAATTCATCAAATCCGTCTTCTCTTTAAAAGAACAATATTTTGACTTTGGCAATATCTGACAATACAAGATCATCTATCGCAACTACTGTAAAAAAAT
This sequence comes from Rhizosphaericola mali, assembly GCF_004337365.2. Lineage (GTDB taxonomy): Bacteria > Bacteroidota > Bacteroidia > Chitinophagales > Chitinophagaceae > Rhizosphaericola > Rhizosphaericola mali. The sequence continues at coordinate 4,437,905 of NZ_CP044016.1, forward strand.
ACGGTAATCAATTGATGCGCTTTATACGTGGGAAAGTTCCTAGTATAGAAGATGCGGAAGACGTAATGCAAGATGTATGGATGCAACTCAGTAGAATAGCAAATATTTCTGAAATAGAAAGTTTAAGTGGTTGGTTATATTATGTAGCAAAGAACAAAATTGCTGATTTATACAGAAAAAGGCAGACGGAAAATATTGAAAATTTCTCATACGAAAATGAAGATGGAGCGTTACAGATTAAAGAGATTTTGCTAATAGACGAAATTGAATTTCCAGAAATGAAAGATTTTAAAGATCTGTTTTGGAAAGAACTAATGACAGCCTTAGCTGAGTTGCCTGCAAATCAGAAAGATGTTTTTATTTTAAATGAAATAGATGACAAAACCTTGCAAGAAATTGCAAATGACAAAAATGAAAATATTAAAACGATCATCAGTAGAAAAGGATATGCGGTCAAGCATATCCGAAAAAAATTACAATATCTTTACGACGAATTAAATAGTTAACATGAATAGTGAATTTCCAAATAGAAGATTTAGAAACGAGCGAAAATTATTCTTTTTGCCTGCAATCATCTTGATGGTATTACTTTTTGGGGCTATAGTTTATTGGCTTTGGAATACTATTTTACCAGATCTACTAGGGGTGAAAACTATAAAATATTCTCAGGCCTTAGGACTATTGATATTATGTAGAATATTGTTTGGCCATTTTGGTTGGAGACGAAATAATGATAAAGGAAGATTTGGACAAAACTTTAAATATAGAATTAAAAATATGTCTGAAGAAGAACGTCAAAGATTCCGTGACGAATGGAAAAGGCGATGTGGTAAATAAATACGATTCTAATAAACTATAAAATAAGCACTTCTTATGAAGTGCTTATTTATTTTAAATAATTTATTTTTTAATAAAGTAAAATAAATGATTCAACGTCTTCTTATTAAAGGCCTTTGATTAAATATTAAAAACTTTATTTAAAATGAAAAAAACATTTTCAAATCTTTTATTGCGAATTGGAGGAGCAATAGTCATACTTAGTACTATTGCATTGTTACTAATGGCAATAGTCAAATTATTGGTTCTTACTTTATTAATTGTAGTATTGGTTGCAATTGTATTTAAAATAATACATAGGAAACGTAATCAATGGCTTATGCAATCTCCAGAAAGATTATTATTTCAAACCTACAATACACAAACATTAGCAATTCAACCACTATATAAAAAATCTAGTCGTAGAAATGCTGCAATCATTCCTATCCAATAATTCAAATAACAATTTAACTATAAAATTATAAATTATGTTTTCAAATAGTTTTAATGCAAACAGACAATCATTTTCAAATACACTTAATGAAACTGATTTTTATAAGAGCAAATGTGGTGGTCATTTTCGTAATAAGCGAGATATGTTTCGACGTGCAGTCGCTACACAATTTGGTCAACAACCAGCCATAAACATAGAGGAGAACGATGAAGCTTTTACACTTTATTTGTATGCTGCTGGAAGAAAAAAGGAAGGTTTTTCACTGGCTTTAAAAGATCAAATTTTGACAATCAATTATAACTCTGAAAAGTCAAATGAACGGAGGTTCATTTATCAGGAAGTGCAAGTCGATCATTTTGAACGATCATTTCAGATTAATGAATCAGTTCTTACGGAACAGATTTCTGCAGCTTATATAGATGGCGTATTAATAATTCAATTACCCAAAGATCCAAATGCTGTAGTAAATACACAAAATATTGATATTAAATAGTGATTAAAGACAAAAGGCTGCACTGTGTAGCCTTTTGTTAACTTATTTAAACTTAAATATTAGCAGATTCCAACCATTGTTTAAAATAAGAGACTTTTAATCTACTAACAATTGGTTTTTCTTTAATGTCAATATTCAGATGTAGAAATAATTTTCTATTAAAATATGACTCTATAGACACTATTGCATTTCTATTTACAATCATTTGTCGATTAATTTTAAAATATTCTTCCTCTGATACAACACTTTCTACATATTCTAAACTTTTATAAATAGGATATTTTTCACCTTTAATAGTATATATATACACAGTTTCTAGTTCTAATGAAAAGAGTGCAATATTCTCGATAGAAACTATAATGCTTTTTTCTTTTATTTGTACTAAGAAACTCTTTTGTAATTGTTTTTGTCCACTTTTTGCCAGAGAGAATTGATGTGGTATTTTGCGATAAATCGAATCAATTAATTTTTTATATTTGATTAGTGCATTTTGAACTACAATATCTTCAAATGGTTTTAGAATATAATCAATTCCATTATTTTGAATTGCCTTCATTGTATATTCATCATAAGCAGTACAAAAAACTATAGGAACCCAAACATCAACATTTTTAAATATTTCAAAACTATCTCCATCCACTAACTGAATATCCATAAATATTAAGTCAATAGAGTCCTGATAACGACTTAAATAAGAAACAGAATCCTCTATTGAATCCAAAATTTTAACTACTATAAATGAATTATTAGACTCAATTATAGTTTGTAACAATTGTGCAGTATACAGTTCGTCTTCAATTATTAATATGTTCATTTTTGATCAATTTTAAATGAACAATGAAGTTTGTCTCATTTTTTTCATATATAAGTCCTTCTTTAATATGCAAAAGTTGATAACTTTTGTTGATGTTTTGTAATCCCATACCGGATTTTTCTTCTATAGATATTTTGGGAAGTACATTATTTGTTATAGTCAAAATTCCATTTACGTCTGTATTTATATTTATAAATAAAGGATCTTTACTGGAAATTCGATTATGTTTAAAACAATTTTCAATGATAGTTTGCACACTCAAAGTAGGTAGTTTATAATCCATCCATTGGTCATCCAAATTGATCTTTACAAAAACACCATTCTTATTTCGTTCTTGCATAAGTTGAATATAAGAATAAACTACTTCAAATTCTTTCTTTAATGTAGTAGAGGATTGATCTTTTATAGATAAAATCTGTCTATAGATATTCGATAAATCTAAAATAAATGATTCGGCATTTTGATCCTTTTGACGTATCATGGATCGCAATGTATTCAAGGAATTAAAGAGGAAATGAGGGTCTATACGTGTTCTTAATTCTTGCAATTGCATTTTATAAACTTCTGTTAGCGCTTTTTCCTTCTCGGTCTGTAATATTCCGATATTTTGATTTGCTCTTAGGGCGTATTGTATAACCAAGAATAAGATAGATGCAAATGCAATTTTTATAATTAACTGGTATTTTACAACATTGGATATTTGAAAAACCAATAAAGTGCAAAAAATAAATATAATAATACTAAAAATTATAATGACTATAGTTGCAAATAATTTTTTAACATTCGAATTGATCTTATTTGTCCATAGGAGAGCATACCAAAGTATATAGAGTATGATGGAAGACCACCCCCATCTCATAAAACTATTATATGACAGTATGGGCCAATCTGTGTTATGCGATAGAAAATTGATCCCTGGCAATAATATTGCGATGGATATAGGCATAAATATGGAAATTTTATTTTTTCTCATCATTTCCATTTTGAATAATTTTTGTAAAATTACTGTAATATAATTTGTCCATCCTTTAGTTCAATAATTCTGTCACTTTTCGCTGCGAAATCATCATCATGGGTAACCGTTATAATAGTTTGCCCATTCTCATGTGCTAATTCTTTAAATATATCAAAAACGATTTGCGTATTTTTGCTATCTAGATTTCCTGTTGGCTCATCTCCCATGATAACAGTAGGTTCATTTATAAGTGCCCGAGCGATAGCAACTCTTTGCGCTTGACCACCAGAAATATTAGAAGCTTTTTTCATTTCTAATCCTTTCAGATCTAACATATTCAACAATTCTACGGCACGATTCTGAATTTCATTTTTAGACTTCCTATTTAATTTGAGTGCTGGCAGCATCACGTTATCTAGTAACGTAAACTCTGGTAAAAGATAATGAAACTGAAATACAAATCCGATATGTTCATTCCGGAAAGCCGCCAATTCATTCTGTGTTTTTCCAGTAACCATCGTTCCATTAATCTCAATCGTTCCATTATAGTCAGTATCCATTGTCGAAAGTAGATATAGCAACGTCGACTTTCCAGAACCTGACTTTCCAATGATAGAAACAAACTCTCCCTTCTCAATACTAAATGTTAAGTTTTTCAATACTTCAAATGGATCTGGGGTTTTAAAATACTTTACCAGATTATTTGCTATCAACGCTTTCATATCACTAAATTTTGTTTAAAGATTAGCCCCTAATAATATCTACCGGGTCTACTTTTGAAGCTTTTGCAGCTGGTAAATACCCCGCCCAAAAAGTAACAATAAGTCCAAATACAAATGCCATCAGATAATCTTTTGAATTAAAATCTATAGGTAGAGTAGTGAGTGTTGCAATATGAAAAGGAACATGGCTTATTATCTTTGAAATTATAAATCCCAACAATAGACCAATAAGACCTCCTACAATACCAATAACTACAGATTGAGTCAAAAATATAATCACAATATCCTTACCACTATACCCCATTGCTTTAAGTATAGCAATTTCTTTTATTTTTTCATTTACAGTCATATTCATTATATTGTAAATGCCAAATCCTGCAACGATTAATATAGTCAATGATACCGCAACGGCTAAAATATTTCTTAATGTATTCGCAGATTCTAATTGACTGTTTCCCTCTTGCCAAGGCTCTATCTTGTAATTTGTAATCCCTAATATTTTGCTAGTGACAATTTTGGCGTCATTATAGTCTGTAATATTTACTTGAATATCGGTTACGTAACTTTTATTTTTGGAGAATAGTTGCCTCGATGCATAGATAGAAACCATCGCTTTGGTACGATCTGCACCAGTCGCTCCCGTTTGAAAAAGTCCGCATATGGTATAGTTTTTAACAATACCATCGGCCGTTGACAAAGTGATATTATCTCCCAATTGCACACCAAGGCTCTGCGCCAAACCCAAACCTAATACAATTGCATCCGTTCTTTTTTCTAATACATGTATATCTCCTTGAACCATGTATTTAGATATGTGAAAAACAGCATCTTCATTTGGAACATCAATACCTGATAGTGATGCACTTATTTGAGTAACACCATTTCTAATGAATACATTTTGGTTTAATTGCTCCGTCATGTTCATGACTTCAGGAACTTTCTTCAATGCCAGTATTATAGGGTCTGCATCTTTGATACCATCTGTGTATCTTATATTTCGTGCATGATTCACTATCTGTATTGTATTTGAATCTACATTTTCCGCAATGGGTGCAGGTGTATTTGTCGATAAGTCATTATAAATACGAATATGAGCCATGGATGTAAATGTAATGTCTGTCTGTGCATCGTTCACTCCAGACATAAAACTATTCATAAATATATACATGGAAATACCAAATGTTACACTTAATGTCGCAACCATTAATTGTCTAAATCTAGAAACTAGATGAACCCACGCTATTTTAAAATCCGTATTCATATAGTTTATATTTAATTCTTTGGTAAACGAATTGCATCATTTTCCGTAATACCTGAAAGTACTTGTATCCATTGATCGCTTTTCGCTCCTATTTCAATGGTTTTAAACGTGCCATTTTCTAATTGTACGGTATTATTTTTTTGTATGTAAATAGCAGGAATGACTAATGCATTATTTATCTCACCCACTTGGATATTAGCTTGTAATTGTGTACCAGAAAATAATTTTGCAGGTAATTGATTAAATTTTGCTTCGATAGTATATGATTGCTGATCATTATCAAAACCTGGGTAAATCTTTGTAACAAAAGCCCAAAAAGTCTGATCCGAATAAGTGTTTAAGTGTAATGCTATTTTTTGCCCTTTTGTTACTTTTACTATATCATCTTCAGAGATATAAAGTTTGATAATATACCCACCATTTCCTATCGTAGCAATAGCATCTCCGACTTTTAGAACTTCACCATTTTTGTGATACACATTTAATACTACTCCGGACGTAATGGCTTTTGCGCTGTAATTATCTAAAATCGCGTTCTGGCTGTTTAATTGGCTTTTACTTGTATTCTTATTCAAATTTAATGATAGTTGGGTGTCATCATATTTCTTTTGCAAGATGTCAACATTATGTTTCGAATTATTATATTGCAATTCCGCATTATCATAGTCAAGTTTCGATACAGAATTAGTCTTAATAAGTGCATTATATCTTTGATAATTTACTTTATCTAATTCTAGTTGAGAGGACGCTTGGTCTATTTGTTGTTGTATAGAGGTTAATTGTGCAGAGCTACCAGATGCGTTTTGTAATGCATTTGAATATATGAATTTAGATTGTGCTACTTGATTTTGTTGTGACTGACTATTTATTGTTGCCACAATCTGATTTTGCACAACACTATCACCCTCTTTTATTTGCTGATTACCTAATACGCCTGCCGCATTTGCAGCGATGGTATATTGATTATCAAACTCTACAAAACCATTTGCGAATACAGACTGTTCTATGTTTTTGTGAACAGGCCTGATTGTAATTGCTTTTTTGCAGGAAACTAAAAATAGTAAAACAGCCATCATCCAACTATAACTGTATATTTTATTTATGCAAATACTTTTCATATATTAAAATAAATTATTGAAAATTAAGTTGACGTATGTACAATCTATATTCGTACAATTTATAGTTTGCCAAACTTTGCAAATAATCATTCTGGGCGGTTAATAGATCTTTATATTTTGTCAACCTGGAATCCAAACTTAAAATCCCACTATTATATTGATTCGCATAATGAAAATCATTTCTTTCTTGCAAATCAAGTAACGCTTTATTTTTTTGAAGCTGAGACAAGGCCTGACTAAACTGAATTACTAAAATTTGATCCTGCTTATTTTCTGTGAGTCTCATATTTTCCAGCTGTAATGCTTGTTGCTGTACTTGCAATTTTGATTGTATAATTTTTTGTTTAGTTGAGAATCCCGTAAAGATTGGAAGATTCAATTTAAGTGCGACATATTGTTGAGGAAGGTGACTAGCTCCATTAAAATCTGAAAAACTATTCATGGCCCAGCCGTAATTATATTGATATCCCGCAGATATTGATGGCGTACGCAAGGCTTCACTTTCTTTCAACGATGCGTTCGCAAGTTCTAGTTGTGTTTTTTGCCATGCGATCTCTGGATGTTCTGGGAAATCATGATCCGCATTTAAGCGTTCATCTGATTTCTCAGTTGAGTCTTCTAATGGAATTGCGATAGAATCAGAGAAATTAATTTGGGTTTGTAGTTGTTTAAATAAAGTAGTTAAATCCTGTTGTGTATTCTCAAGATCTCGCTTACATTTTATATTTTGTATCTGAGCTTGATTATAATCTGCTTCACTGATAATCCCTTTATTGTATTTTTCATTTGCGACGTTTTGAATATCCGTGGCAACTTGTACATTTTTCTGATAAATTTTTATAGCCTCTTTATCCATCAAAATAGAATAATAAGTAGAGGCTAGTTGATTGTAAGTATTAAATTTTACAAGCTGTGAATTAGATATGTCTGCTTTTACTTGAATAGCAGCGGTTTTTGAAGCAAATATTTTTTGAAAATCCAAAATATTCCATTGCAATTGAACTCCAGTCGAATATAAATATTGTTTACCAAATTTCATTTCTTTAAAACTGCCTTCTGGTGCATTAGCATTAAATAATTGCGCAGGAACTAAAGTCGGTTGTAAGGTAAGATTATCATTAAAACCGGCCGAACCATTAATAGTTGGATATAAAAAGGACTTTGCATCTTTTTGCCTAGCGGAGGAAATACGCTGTTGTATTTGTGCATTTTTTATAACAATAGCATTACTATCTGCATACTGTAATAACTCAGGAAGTGAATAAAATTGCAATTGTGATCGAGCCGAAAATGTAAATAATAGAAAAACTATAAAAAATATTTTTTTCATAGAATTATAATTTTAAAAAAGTCTGATTATTGTGCTATTATTTTGTTCTATACCATTTCGTTGTTCTAGATAAAAAGCCCATTTTTCCTGTAATTTCCAGTTCATTTCCATCCTTCAAAATTGCACTACATATTCCTTTTTTCCCATTTTTTATAATAAAGATTGTGCCCTCCGAATAATTATTATTAGAAGATTTTTTTAATTCGCTAATCTGTGTTTTGCCAATAAGCGTCTGATCATTTGCCTCTTTAATAATTGCATCAAAATGATCTCCTTTTTGAACAAATTCTATTGTACGATCACCATGCTCACTCTTCCATTTTCCTATAATTAAGTCCACATTTGATTGCCCAAATAACACTAAACAGCACATATTTATTAAAATGAAACAGATTATTTTAAACATATAAATATTTTTTATTTGTACAAAGGTTAGTAGGAATATTTCAATTTGGAGAATAGAATATCCTCAATTGAACAAAATTATCACTGGATTGAACATATCGTTGAAATGCGATGTTAATTTACATGTTTTTCGTAGATTTATAAGCACAATTTTGGAATTATTAAACATAACGTATGAAGGATAAAATCGCGCTTTTTTTTGAAAATGAAATTAAATGGAAAGCTGAATTTCTTCTTTTACGTACCCTTCTCCTTCAACACAAATCATTACAAGAAGAATATAAGTGGATGCACCCATGTTATACGTTGAATGGAAAAAATGTCATCATTATTCATGGGTTTAAAGAGTATTGTGCATTACTTTTCTTTAAAGGTTCATTACTCGAAGACAACGACCATGTATTAATACAACAAACAAAGAATGTACAAGCTGCACGACAAATACGATTTACCAATATCACAGACATTCAAAAGCTAGAAACAACCATTGATAAATATATTCAAAAGGCAATAGATATAGAATCTTCGGGGCAAAAAGTAATACTGAAAAAAGTGGAGGAGTTTGCGATTCCTAATGAATTTAAAAATTTCCTAGAATCGGATCCCAAAATGGCAAATGCATTTTCTCGTCTTACGCCAGGCAGACAAAAAGCATATTTGCATTTTTTTAATCAGGCAAAACAATCCAAAACGAGACTTTCCAGAATCGATAAATTCTATAATCAAATACTTGAAGGGAAAGGTTTGAATGACTGATATGGCATAGATTTTCCTAATACAATCTTCAATAAAATCATTTTTATCAAAAATATTTTTGGCACTTTAATTCTTTCGTATTTACCTTTGCCTAACAGTGTTAGAAAAAATAACGCACAAATTGGGAAGCAAGGAACGTATCATAAGGCAAAAGGAGGAAACACGCTGTAAGATCCTCACCGCGGCAATGGAGATTAGTCGGGCAGAAGGATGGCAGGCCTTATCAATGCGTAAAATTGCAGATAAAATTGAATATACGGCTCCTATTATTTACGAATATTTCGAGAACAAAGATGCATTAATGGTAGCTCTAACTCGCATGGGGCATCAGAAATTGTCGTGTTTAATGAAGGAAAAGTCGAAAGGACTGATAACTCCAGAAGAGAAAATTATGGCGATGTGGCGTGCCTATTGGGATTTTGCTTTTCAGGACAAGGAATTTTATCAACTAATGTACGGCGTAGAGGTGAACTGTTGTCAATTTGACAATAATGGGGTAGATTTTGAATTACCTGCAGAATTGATTTGGGACGTGATTGAAGAATTCCCGGGAATGAAAGGAAAAAGTGAGGATGAGATTTGCAAAATTTACTACACTTACTGGTCTGTCGTTCATGGATTGATCTCTATAAATCTTGTGAGAGAGGGCGCTATTTTGGATCAGATAAATAGTGATGTATTCAATAATGCCATCAACGCTATTTCTAATTCGATAAAATAATTTTTTTTCATAATAATTTAACACTGTTAGATTATTTAAAATAGTAAAATAAAAATTTTCTGCACTTTGAGTGCTTCATTATATAAAATCTATACGCACATTTTTTACTTCCTAAATTCAAAGATTATGAACTAGCTTCTTTATTTATCATTTTTCGGCTCATGTAATTAACAATGTTAGATTTTATATCATTGTTAGATTATTCAAACAAATTCATTCGCCTATATTCTATTTCGAAAAAGTAGAGATACGGATGAACAGGGGATTTTTTGCCCCAAACCATTCCAATTTCAAAATAAAAAATTGTCATTCCATGTCATCGACATCCATTTTCAAATCAGAAAAATTCATTTTAAGTACGCTTTTGGCCATTGCCATTTTCCAATATGGATGTGGCAGTACAGAGGCGTCCAATACCGCCGCCGCACCAGCTCCTGAACTTCCCGTTTTTACACTTTCCAATACCAATAATACCGTTTACCAAGAAATTCCCGCCTCTTTAGAAGGGAAAACAAATGTGGAAATTCGTCCACAGGTAGAAGGTTTTTTGGATAAAATTTATGTGGAAGAAGGCGCTTACGTACATCAAGGACAGCCTTTGTTTCACATCGATCCTCGCGTTTATAGTCAACAATTGCAAAACTCAAATTCTGCACTGGCAGCTGCAAAAGCAAGTATGCAAAAAGCAAAATTAGAGATGGAAAGACTATCGCCCTTAGTGGATGCGAAAGTTATTTCTCCTGTGCAACTACAAACAGCACAACAGGAATATGCCAATGCGAAAGCCTTGGTAGCACAGGCTTCTGCGAGTGTCGGTAATGCAAATATTAATGTGGGTTACACAACTATAAAAGCGCCGGTGAGTGGTTATATTGGTCGCATTCCATACAAACAAGGTAGCTTGGTTTCGCAAACTATTGCACAACCTTTGACTATAGTTTCAGACGTGCGGGAGATGTATGCATATTTTTCTTTGAGTGAACCAGATTTTATTGCTTTTAAAAATAAATATGCAGGAAATACTTTAGAGGAAAAAGTGAAAAACGTTCCTGCTGTTGAGCTTGTTATGGCAGACAATAGTATTTATCCTCAAAAAGGAAAAGTAAGTTTGGTGGAAGGCCAATTTGACAAAACCGTTGGTGCGATTACCTTACGTGCTACGTTTCCTAATAATGGAGGAATGTTACGGACAGGAAACACAGCGAAAATCAGACTTCCAGAAACATTGAATGGAATGATACTCGTACCGCAAGAGTCTACTTTTGAAATTCAAGATAAAGTATTTGTATTTGCAGTTGGTGATAGTAACAAAGTAGAAAGTCGCCCAATTACAATTTCAGGAAAAACTGCACACTATTATTTTGTTTCCAAAGGAGTGAATTCAGGTGATAAAATTGTATATGAAGGTACGGGAAATCTTCATGACGGCATACAGATCAAGCCGTTACCTTTTGCTTCTGATAGTTTGATTAAATCCAGACCGCAATAGTTAAACTATAAAATTTTAGTTTAAAAAGAAAATCAATTTATAGTTATTATCCTTTTTAATACGAGGCTTAACCTCGTACAAGTAAACGTATTCTCTTATGTTAAAAAGATTTATAGAAAGACCGGTCCTTTCGACCGTCATTTCCATCCTGTTGCTCTTGCTCGGAACATTGGCATTATTTAATTTACCGATCAATCTGTTTCCAGACATAGCGCCACCAAGTGTGCAGGTTACCGCATCTTATCCAGGAGCCAACTCCGAAGTCGTTGCGCGTTCCGTCGCTACGCCTATTGAGGAAGCGGTGAATGGTGTGGAAAATATGACCTACATGACGTCCAACTCTAGTAATGATGGTAGTATGACCTTGACGGTATTTTTCAAACAAGGAACAGATCCCGATATTGCGGCGGTGAACGTTCAAAATAGAGTTTCCAAAGCTACAAGTCAGATTCCTCAAGAGGTAATCCAGGCGGGTATTTCGACTCAGAAAGTGCAAAATAGTATGATTATGTTTATGGGACTGTCGAGTGATGATAGTTCGCAATACAACGAATTGTTTTTGCAAAACTATTTGAAAATAAATATCATTCCGCAGATTCAACGTATCCAAGGGGTGGCGCAAGCGCAAGTTTTTGGTTCGCAAGATTATAGTATGCGTATTTGGTTGAAACCAGATAGATTGGCCGCGAATAATTTGTCTCCACAAGATGTTACGAAAGCCATACAAGATCAAAGTTTGGAAGCTGCGCCAGGTCGTTTGGGACAAAATAGTCCAGAAACTTTTGAGTTTATTTTAAAATATAAAGGCAAACTCAATAAACCTGAACAATATGAAAATATAGTTGTCAAAGCCAATGCAGATGGCTCTATGCTTCGTTTGAAAGATGTAGCGCGCGTCCAATTTGGCTCTTATAATTATTCTTCTACCAATAGAATCAATGGTAAACCCGTTGCCGGTTTCTCCATTTTGCAAACGGCAGGTTCGAATGCGAATGACATTATCACTGAAATAGAAAGGCAAATAAAAGAGTTTACTCCTTTGTTGCCAAAAGGTATTCACACTGTGATTATGTACAATTCTAAAGACTTTTTGGATGCATCTATCGACCAAGTACGTGAGACTTTAATCATTGCATTCATATTGGTATTTATAGTTGTATTTGTTTTTTTACAAGATTTTCGTTCTACTTTGATTCCTGCAATTGCAGTACCCGTGGCGATTGTAGGCACATTTTTCTTCTTACAACTATTCGGATTTACGATCAATTTGTTGACACTTTTCGCGTTGGTTTTGGCTATTGGTATTGTGGTGGATGACGCAATAGTTGTAGTGGAAGCGGTACACGCAAAAATGGAGCAAACCAAAATGCCCGTAAAAGAAGCAACTATACAGTCGATGAGCGAAATTTCTGGAGCGATTGTTTCTATTACATTGGTGATGTCTGCGGTGTTCGTTCCAGTTGGATTTATGAAAGGTCCTGCAGGTGTTTTCTACAGGCAATTTGCCTTTACTTTAGCCATAGCGATTATTATTTCTGCTGTGAATGCATTGACTTTGAGTCCGGCTTTGTGTGCTATTTTCTTGAAAAATGTACACGGAGAAGAAGGCGAAAATCATCAAAAATTAAGTTTCAAACAACGCTTTTTCAAAGCATTCAATGTAGGATTTGAAAACTTAACAAACAAATACGTAAAAAGTCTTCGCTTCTTAACCAAACATAAATGGGTCGCGATTCTTGGCTTAGTGATCATTTGTATTTCTAGTGTAATTTTAATACAAAAAGCGCCTACAGGATTTATTCCAAATGAAGACCAAGGTTTCGTTTTGTACGCTGTAAATACGCCTCCAGGAAGTTCTTTGGATAGAACTAAAAATGCAACTTTAGCGATTGACAAAGTCATTCGTCAAGAAAAAGTCGTAAAAAATCTTTGGGTTTCTGATGGTTTGAATTTTATTAGTAATGCCAGTGCTTCGCCTTTTGCAGCAGGTTTTATCAAATTAAAAGATTTGGAAAAAAGAGGTGCCGATAAAGATCCAGATATCTTTGCGGCAAATCTTACAGGAAAAGTTTCGCAAGTAAAAGATGCGAGCGCATTCTTCTTCAACTTCCCGACTATACAAGGTTTTGGTAACGTGAGTGGTTTTGAATTTATGTTGCAAGACAGAGGGAATGGCAATCTGCAACAGCTCGGTGCAACGGCTTGGCAATTCATTGGCGAACTGATGAAACGTAAAGAAATCGCTTTTGCCTTTACCACATTTGCCGCTGGAAATCCGCAATACGAAATCAATGTAGACTTTGAAAAAGCCAAACAATTAGGCGTGCCAGTAAGTGAATTAATGCAGACTTTGCAAGTATACTATGGTAGTAGTTTTGTTTCTGATTTTAATCGTTTCGGAAAATACTATAGGGTGATGGCGCAGGCGGATATTCCTTACAGAAATGACGCGCATAGTTTGGATGGAATTTTTGTAAAAAACAATTTAGGTGAAATGGTTCCGGTGAAAACGATCATCACTTTGCAAAGAACTTACGGACCAGAAACGGTAACTAGAAACAATTTGTTCAATGCCGTGACTATAAATGGTACACCTAAACCTGGTTATAGTACGGGTGACGCTATTAAAGCTGTGGAAGAAACGGCAAAACAAGTTTTACCTCGTGGATATGCTTATGAATGGACCGGAATTACACGTGAAGAAAAAGCGACAGGCGGACAAACTTCCTTTATTTTCTTGTTGAGTGTCGTGTTTGTATTCTTCCTTTTGGCTGCGCAATACGAAAGTTACATTTTACCATTCGCCATAGTATTGACGATACCGACAGGGATATTTGGCGTCTTTGCATTCACCGGATTAGCTGGAATAGAAAACAATATTTACGTACAAGTAGGACTCATCATGTTGATTGGACTATTAGCTAAAAATGCCATTCTTATAGTTGAATATGCCGTGCAGCGACGTAAAAATGGAATGGGTTTAGTAGAATCCGCACTAGAAGCATCCAAACTCAGATTACGCCCAATATTGATGACATCTTTCGCATTTATTGTCGGAATGTTGCCACTCGTATGGGCGCATGGTGCATCTGCCAAAGGAAACCATTCTATTGGTATGAGTACCGTTGGAGGAATGGTTACAGGCGTTTTGTTTGGGATATTTATTATTCCGGTGTTGTATGTCATTTTCCAATATTTACAAGAAAAAGTAAGTGGCAAAAAAGTAGAAACTATTCCCACAGAAACTGCATCAACTCATCATTAATTCACAACTATAATTCAGATGATAAATAATAAAATAATCTTAGGAATATCCATAGTTGCAGCGTTATTCGCCACAGCTTGTAAAACAGGAAAGTTGCCTCCATCTGAGGCAGCACCTGTAGAAGATGCCTATTTCAGAAATATAAAGACCACCGCCGACACGGGCAATATTGCAGATTTAGAATGGCGTCAATATTTTAGCGATACAACCTTGCAAAACTTAATCGCAAAAGGCATTGCGAATAACTATGACATGCAATTGGCGTTAAAGAAAATTTCCGCCTCACAAGCAACATTAAATCAAGCCAAACTATTGCAATTACCCACATTGAGTTTTGGTGTGACAAGCCAATCCTCAACACCTTCCAAAAACAGTTTGAACGGTATCAGTTTGAGTAGTTTTCTCGGACAAAAGCATATTGAAGACTATAATGCGGCTTTCAACTTGGGTTGGGAAGCAGATATTTGGGGCAAATTAAGATTGAAAAAAGATGTGGCTCTTGCACAATATCTCCAGTCGTTTGAAGCTCAAAAAGTTATCCAAACACAGATTGTTGCTTCTATTGCAGAAGGTTACTATAATTTATTGATGTTGGATGCACAACTGAAGATTACTCAAAGTAATTTGGCATTAACTGATACAACATTGAACATAACACAATTACAGTGGACTGCTGGACTGGCAACGAATCTCGCCGTACAACAAGCAACGGCGCAGAAGCAATCCGTTTCCGTATTGATTCCACAGTTGCAACAAAATATTGCCTTACAAGAAAATGCATTGAGTATTCTGATTGGAGAAATGCCCAAAAACATTTTGCGAAATAGACAATTGGCAGATATTTCGATCCCAACGTCTTTAAATGCAGGCGTTCCAGCGGATTTGGTGAGTCGTCGTCCAGATGTGAGAAGTCAAGAATTGAACTTAAGAATTACCAATGCGCAGATTGGAATTGCACAAGCCGAAATGTATCCTAGTCTGACTATAAGTGCTAATGGAGGACTTAATTCTTTCAAAGCAAGTAATTGGTTTGAGATGCCAGCATCCTTATTTGGCAATGTTTTAGGCGGATTGACGCAACCATTATTCCAAAGAGGAACTCTAAAAACGAATTTGAAATTAGCACAAAATCAACGCGAACAAAGCGTATTGGAATTTAGACAAAGTGTTTTGAATGCAGTCGGAGAGGTGTCCGATGCGTTAGTTCAAATGGATCATTTGAAAGATCAATCTAAGATTACTTCCGAGCAATTGGCCACTTTACAGTCTGCCATTCACAACGCACAACTATTGTTCAAAAGTGGATTGGCAAATTATTTGGAAGTCATCACAGCGCAAGGCAATGCTTTGCAAGCCGAATTAAATCTTGCTTCCATCAAACGCCAACAGTTAAATGCGTCTGTAGCACTTTATAGATCACTCGGCGGAGGTTGGAAATAGATAACTATAATTCCATAGTATAGAAATGTTGAATCGAAGAATTTAAGAACAAAAAAGAAGAACAAATGAAAAAATTAACAAACAAAGTCGCAGTTGTAACTGGCGCATCCAAAGGTATTGGTGCTTCGATTGCACAACATCTTGCTGCTGAAGGTGCGAAAGTCGTTGTAAATTATGCGTCAAGTAAAGAGGGCGCAGATAAAGTTGTGGTAAATATAAAATCCGATGGTGGAGAAGCAATTGCCATACAAGCAGACGTATCCAAACAGTCAGACATTCAAAGATTATTTGAAGAAACGAAAGCACAATTTGGAAGAGTGGATATTTTAGTGAATAACGCTGGAATTTATGAATTTAGCCCGTTGGAGCAAATTACACCAGCGCATTTTTCCAAACAATTCAATTTAAATGTATTTGGACTATTATTTACGATGCAAAAAGCAACGGAGTATTTTGATGAAAATGGGGGAAATATTATCAACATCAGTTCAGTAGTTTCCAAAACTCCATTCCCGGGAGCATCCGTTTATAGTGCTACAAAAGCGGCCGTAGATGCGTTTACTATTGCCCTGTCCAAAGAATTGGGTAACAAAAAGATTAGAGTAAATTCTGTACTTCCTGGAATGATAGAAACCGAAGGTACACACGCAGCTGGCATAACCGGAAGCGATATGGAAAAACAAATGGAAGCTCAAACGCCATTAGGTAGAATCGGCATTCCTAGTGATATCGGGAAAGTTGTAACATTCTTAGCGTCAGAGGATGCCGGCTGGATTACGGGAGATACTATAGTTGTTTCTGGCGGTAATATTTAAAACTTTTTACAGTTGGTTTTGGTGAATAAAAGGCTTTCCTTTCTAGGAAAGCCTTAGTTTTGATCAATAGGGGAATATTTTACATTAAATTTTTTATTAGCTTAAATTCATTTATTTCCCAATGTCGATTCCTCTCCGTACTTAAAGTTAATCTTAAATTATTTTTTATTATCTACTTTTCTAAACCATAATAATTCATCAATTGCTACATCGAAGCTCAATACTTTTGGACCAGAAATCAATTTATTATTTTGATCCATCCAATATCCTTTGGGAAAATAAACTAGACGTTTATTGTTTTTGGTAACAACGGGGGCAACCAATATATCATCACCTAACATAAACTGGTTATTACATTTTTCAAATCCTTGATTTGGAAATTTATATTCCAAGTTACTAACAATTGGTTCTCCAGTTTGCGCTGCTTTTTTCGCTAGATTTATAATATAAGAAGTAAATTTTTTCCTAAGAAGTAAGGATTTTTTTATCGCATCCAAATGAGTAGAATCTAAAATACGCCATGGTGCTACTGAAAATTGCATCATAGGCATTAATGAACTACATTGTGCCGATCTTACTACTAAATCTTGATCGTAATTTTTAAGATTTAAGAAAGAACCATATTCGCCTCCACCTATCATATCTGGGCAAGCAAATGGATAGCCCAATAGAGATGCATTTGTCATATCAGGAATAAGCTTCAGCAAGTCCTTCCAATTATGACCTTTATCTCTTAATCTTTCTGCCAGAGGTTCTCCTCCATGTTTCCAATTTGAACGATATTCATTCAAGGAAAACTGTAATCCTATGTTTCCCCATAGTTGAGTTTGAATATTTAAATTAGCTGAAATGTTATTTTTAGCTACACTTCCCAAGTAAAATTCGGGATCTCCAGCATCAAATTTGAATCCATCAAGATGATAAGTTTCGACTAAAGAATGTAGATTATTTTGATACCAATCCACTGCATCTTTTTGACTTAAATCTAGCACCATACTATAACCATTCCACCATGAAGCAATAAATGGTTTATGGGCATCTTTCCATAGTAAATTTTTCCCTTCTCCATCCATCATAATCCATCTCTTCTCTGTTAAATATCTGGACTCTTCACAATCTGGACGAATGAACGGAGATACCCATACCATTATTTTAAACCCAAGTTGATGTAGTTCATCAATCATCATTTTCGCGTCAGGGAATCTATCTTTTCTAAATTCAAATCGCCCATAATAAGGAGCCCAATTATCATCAATCATTAACACTCCTGGTTCAAAACCATTATCAATAATTGAATGTGCGTATTTTAAAATATCTTTTTGATTTTGATTATAAACTAATTCTATCCAAGTATTATACTGGGGCGCTTTGAATAATAAGCTATCTGGCATTTTCCCCTTAAAAGGAAACCATTGTTTAGACGCATTTAGGTATGCATCTTTCAATGTATTACCAAACTTGCCTATATAAAATGGTGTAGTAAATTTTGAAAAGACAATAGTATCTTTTTCAAAAGTACAGGCAAATGGATTATCATTCCAGATGTAACGTCCTTTGGAGGAAAGCAATAAGGGCTGCGCTTGATTATCAAGTACATTAGCATTTAAGTCAAGTTTATAGCCTGACTCGTAAGGCACTTTATCACCATCTCTGACAGTGAGTCCATACCAATGCTCCCCAGGCTCTATTTTTATTTTTTTAAATGACTGTCCATATGAATTAAGAAATGTTAGAATAAATATAATTGTCCATATTGTATTTTTTATCATATTGTATTTATTTTAATATTTTGAAGTCATCATAAATAACTATTTAGTAGTATTCTTTATCAATTCAAAATAGCATTTCTACGCAGTTTCAATTGGTTATTTAAAAACAACTAAGAATTCAATTTCTTACATACGTTTATAACTATTTGATTAAGTTGCGATTCTTTTTCTATAAGTTTTTTTAATAGGGCTATTTGATTATTTGTCCTTACTAGATTGTTTTGTTCGTACTTAGCGCCATAGTAAATATCATTATTTAAGTAATCTGTCAAAAATCTGATGGCTTGCATATAAATCATGAATTTCCCAGAATAAACAATGTATCCGATTTCAGTATCAGTCAAATCATTTTTCATCTGTTCGAGATAACCATGTAAAATTTCTTCAAAATAATCCTCTCGAAAAATAATTTTTTCAATATTTGGCTCTTCTTCTGTGACTGGACATACATAAGTGCGTATCATATCACCAACATCACTTATAAAATAACCAGGCATAATTGTGTCTAAATCGATAACACATAAGTTTTCATCATTTTGGGTAAATAAGACATTACTAATTTTAGTATCATAGTGCGTAATGCGGTATTTCAATAAGTTATTTTGGACAATATGCTCATACTCGTTAACGATAATTTCTTGTCTTAAAAGATAATCTATCGATGTTTGAGCTTGATCAATGCGAGTACTACTAGCATTTTTGATCGCCATCTTGAATTGTTGAAATCTTAAAGATAAATTATGAAAATCGGGGATTACTATTTTAAATTCCTTTAAAGAAATATTGGATAGTAATTTTGTGAATTTTCCAAAAGCTTTTGCGGCCTCATAGGATTGTTTAGGCGACTGGGTCGCCAAAATAGTCTTAGAGTTTTTTACATAAGGAAACATTCTAAAATATCCCTCTTTTTCTACAAAAATCATCGTTTTGCCATTCAATGCCTTTATTGGACTAACAAAAAAATAATCGGGATAATTTTTTTTGAAATAGTTAGTTACTAACAATATATTATTATCAATGTCTTCAGGATGTATAAACACATCATTATTTACACGTTGTAGTATATACGTTTGATTTTTTGAAATAAGTAGCCAAGTGTTGTTAATAAGACCATTTCCTATTGTAGAAATATCACATTGGAATTTGTCAATACCATAATTTACAAGCACCTTTTCTAACATAATTTTATATTGAGTAACACAAGAAAACTTATCCATTTATAATAAGATTTTCTTAAAAAGTGGATAATCGTATTTTGATCTGAAACATTACAACCTTGTATTAAGGTTGTAATATTTGCCCATAGCCCCAACTAGATCCATCTCCACGAACATGTAATGTAGAAGTTTCTGTGGAGCGATAAAAATTGACATTCGCAGAATCGGCTACTGTGGAACTGGTCCATGTAGATCCGTAATTATCACTAATGTTAGGAAAATAATAAACGATATTATTAGAAGCACTATAATTATTATCTGTTAGCTGAAAGTAATCAAAATTATAGATTGCGGCACCAATCCATGCCTGTGTGAACATGTCAGTTGTATTATAGGTTGATGTAATTGTTGCATCACTACTTGATAAACAGGCCATTTTAACACCTAAACTGCTCTGATATGCAGCACAGGCGGAAGCCTTTGATTGCCATGCTGTAAGTGAAGAATATTTGTTACTTGAAACTAAATAACTCTCTAAAAGATACGTATCTGTAGAGTCTAAAAGTACATTATCTCCTCCCAACACATCTGCAGGTGTCCATGCATTCATAATAACTGATAGCCCCTTCGCATGACAATAATTAATCATAGTATCTTGCCTAGCTCTTGTCGTACTATAATCATAACCGGCATCATCCCAAAATATTCCTTTTGCCCCCATGCTTTTCCATCCATCAACAGCTAATTTCATATTTTCATAACTTAAGTTCTGTGTAGAAACTCCAAGATCGACATAACCGTAAACTGTTTTGCCTACTAAATTAAGATTGCCTATTATTGTAGTTGTATTTGCATTATCGGCATTATCAGCCTTCCAGATACCATCACCTAAAACAATTAAATCAAACTGTTCAAAACTTTGTGTCGCTTTTGTTAGATCACCATTACTGCCATTTACTAAAGAGGGCCAACCATAATAAATACATAAATATTTTAACTGTTTCACATCGATTGTAGTGGTTGTGCTGTCTGCGCTTGTAGTGGTATCAGAATTGGTAAGGTGAGTTGTAATAGGGTTTTTAGAACAAGAAAACAACAATAAGATGGAACTGAATAAAACTAAAAGAAATGAATTGATTTTTTTTTCCATATCATACATTTTTTAATAATAGTAGTACAATTATAATTTTATAAATATATTTTTCTTTGCCAACCAATAACATAAATACCACTCGAGTAACCATACAACGAAAGAGCTGAGTAGAACTTGAATATTCGTTGTTATCTGAAATAATGAAGTAAAGCCTCCGATAAAAATAAAAACAGTATTGTTGATCCATTGTGCTCCCAATGTTTCAAAAAATAAGTATATAAAAATAGAATTCATTCCTACTACAGTTGCAATCCTGGCATACTTATTTTTCTTCTTTACATCAATCACCCAATAAACAAAAGCTAACATAAGCATTACCCAGCCGGTGGATGCATATACAAAAGAACCAGTACTAATCCTTTTAATTATTGGTACAATATTTAACCAATCCATACTGTATCCAATTAGCAACGATAAGCAACCTACTACAATTAATATTTTTATTTTATATAAGGGCGCTTTAGAACTTATAAGCAACTTTCCAATAGTCATACCCCAGATTGTATGTGCTGCAGTTGGAACTATATTAAATGCTACCCAACCATCTGTATTTATCTTTCCCATAAGAATAGTATCAATATAAGCACCGAAATTGTGAAATTCTGTATAAGGATAGTTATAATTTGCTATATGTATCGTTCTATACAACAAATCATTGATCATTACTAGAAAAACACCAAATGCTATTTGAAAATAAGAAGACTTTTTTATAACTAAATAGGCCATTAGTGAGGTAAAGGCTAATTGGGTAAGCACATTCCATAGTTCCCATACTAGCTTTCCCGCATAAACACAATGTAATGCGGTTCCTAATAAAAATAATTTCAAACTGCGAATAGCTATATGTCGCAAATTTAAAGACCATGTTTCTCCTTTTTCGAATTTTCTACTACAAGAAATATACAATGCAGACCCCGCCATCATCATAAACGCTGGCTGTACAGTATCCCAAAATCTCATTCCTTGCCACGGTTGATGAAAAAATTGCAATATTATCACATGGATAAATGAAGGTAATTTTAATTGCGACAATGAAGTATAAACTAATGCACTTTCACCTGCTAGCAATATCATAATAATACCTCGCATTACATCCAATGATAATATCCTTTCTTTATTTGTATGCTGCATTAATTTGGAAGATTTAATAAATAACTATCAGTATTAGGGTCTGGTAGAGATCCTAGTGTGGCACTCCAATCTGATTTGGTTGCTATAATTCCTAATCTAATTGCAGTGGAATTTGAAATGCTAAGTTTACTTCGATCAAAGCTTCCCTCAAATTTAAGAGTATCTCCATCTTGAACAATTGTACCTATTGTAAAAAAGTCCGTTAAGCTCAAAGCATTAAAGGAAAAATCAGCTTGGGCTCCAGTATGACTATATACAACTAGTGGTATTGCGGCTGTAGATTGATTTAACAACAACTGGCCTTCTAAAAGTTCATCATATCCACCACCTGTAAATGCACTTGTAAGTAAGCCAGTAGAAGAACTATTATCTGTATCTAGATAGAAATCAAAAATATTTCCATCTGCTACCTTAGACTTCATCTCAAAATAGAAATAAATTTTATTTGCATCATAGTCAAATTTCCCCATAATAAAATTACCACCGGCAGCAGTAGAATTGTAAACATTAACAGAAAGTGTATCCCAGTCTGATAATGTATTGTCGTTTAACAAAATAGGGGAAGTTTTAGAAATGTTTATTACAGTCGAGCCATTGGCACTGCCTCCAGAAGATGATTTAGCATATAACGTTGGGACATATTTTCCTTTACCTGGATAAATATGTGTTGGATTTTCTTCTTTAGAAGAATCTCCGTCTCCAAAATCCCAATTAAAACTATTGGCATCAATCGAAAGATTGGTAAATCTTACAGTATCTCCACTTATTGCAATACTAAAATTAATAGTTGGCGTAGTTCCTCCTTGATCCTTTTTACATGAATTGAATAACAATAATACGGGAAGAAAAAGCAATATAAAATATTTCGTTTTCATATATTTCATCATTTATTTATTATTAAGGATTCTGAGTACATAGGGCATTATTTTGAATCTCATCGATAGGGATATAATAGATAATACGTGTATCGGTAGGGTCAACTATCATATTTTCATAACCTGTTGGCAAAACCGCTAAATTAATATCTGATGCTTGTAATCCAGGAAGGTGATATCCCCAATACGTACGATTTAATTTGAGATTGTTTCGGTATACATCGTAGGATCTCATTCCTTCAAATGCTAATTCGAGTCTTCTTTCTTTTAATACTACATCAATTACTGTTTTTCCTGAGGGGAGCACTCCATTGTATAAGCTAGCATCCAAACCTCTATTTTTTCTTATTAAATCTATATCGTCAAGCGCTGCAGCAGTTTGCCCCGTTTTTGCTTCTGCCTCTGCCCGATTTAAATACATTTCTGCTAAACGAAACAAAATAGGAGAGCTAAGCGTCGGACTACCTCCTTGAAATGAGAACTTAGTTATATAATACATGGGTACGCCATTTTTAGTCTGTATTACACCATCTACAGTATTTGGTGAAATATATGACCATCTTACATCTTCAGGATGGGCAGACATAGTATCCCTTAAAGATTGAGAAGCATATTCCTCTCCCCATCCTGAATTTCCATCTGAATAGATCATAGAAGCAATCGATCCATTTTTACCATAATCATCTATAGTGGTAAATGCTATGCAAAATATTGTCTCCGATGCACTAGTTGCATTTGCAAACATAGCAGGATAAGTTGTTGATGTCGTTAATGAAAATTTGTTTGAATTTATTACTTGATTAGAATAGTATATAGTACTATCTGCATCTCCTTTATATAGATAGACCCTTGATAATAATGCCATCGCAGCCTCCTTTGTAGCATACATGACACCGCGAGAGGCATTCATCAAAGACATTCCTGTCTGAGCATCGGAAATGACAGATTTATAGACATCTCCTATAGAAGATCGTGCTTTTTGCGTAGGATCTGTTGTTGATGTGCGTAAAATAATTCCATCTCCAGTGGATCCTTGTGAATAAGGCCTAGCAAATAAATTACATAAACTAAAATGTACAAATGCTCTTAAAAAATAACATTCACCTAATAATTGTTTTACACTATCCGTTTGAGTCGTACTAGAGTTTTGGATAGATTCTATAACTGTATTGGCATCGTTTATTATTTTATACGATATATACCAAAAATAACGCGTATTCGTTTGAGAAACCGTGTGATTTAAGGAAAAGCTATAGTATAATGGATCCGTAGTCGTCTGTCCACAAACAATATCGTCTCCTGCAAAATCAGCACATTGGAAATATTGTCTTAACCACATATTATTCAAATCTGTGGATCCTGCAAACTCTAAATGATCTTTAAACAAGGAATAAGCACCATTTACAGCATCTTCAATTCCTTCATAGGTATTTGTTATTGTAGCTGTCGTAATTGAATCACTCGGATTTACATCTTTTACACAAGATGCAAGTGCAGCTAAAATAGAAATAGTTAAAAATATTTTACCAATTGATCGTTTCATACTATTTGAATTTTATTAGAATCGGAAATCAACATTAAATAAGAATTGTCTATTATTAGGATATTTAAAATCAGAGACACCTGGCATTACATAAGTGCCTGGTGTAATGGTCGTCTGAGGATCTTGCCCAAGGAATTTGGTAAAATTGTAGATATTGTCTGCAGATACTCCCACTTGTACACCATCGAAACCAATTTTATTCGCTAGGATTGCAGGAAGTGAATAAGACAAAGTAATATTTCGTAATGCGATAAAACTACCATCTTTTAAATATCTAGTTGACGTTTGTGTCGAATTTGTTGCATTCTGAGGACTCGGCTCTGTCGCAATATCTCCAGGTTTAGTCCATACACTATAACCCTTAGGTAAAACCATCTGATTGTAATAAGGTTCTGAACCATCATTTTCAACGAATCTAAGATTATTGCTAAATACCTTATTACCTGAAAGAAAATAAGTATTGATAGATAGCGTGATATCCTTATACTTAAATGAATTGGTCCATCCTCCTTGAAATTTTGGTAACGGAGAACCCACTTCTTGATATGTGGCATCAGAATAGTTAGATGTCGCTTGTTTGATTGTCTTACCGTCTGCACCTGTTGTCACTTTTTCCCATAATGGAGCTCCTGTTTGATTATCCACTCCTAACCATTTTGGCATATAGAATTCATACAGATTACCTCCTTCTCTATATATTTGAGAGATACCCCAAGTCGATTGAGTATTTATAGTTGTCGCTGGGAATCTTCGAAGTTTATTTGTATTAAAGCTGATATTGAAATTCATTTGCCACGTAAAATTCTTTGATTGAATATTAGTTGTATTTAACCCCAACTCAAGGCCTTTATTATCAATCTCTCCTGTATTCTCCCATCTTGATTCAAAACCAACAGATAATGGTTGGGATACTTGTAATAACAAATTTTTAGTCAAATTTCTATACGCATCTACAGTAAGTTCAACTCTTTTAAATAAACCAATATCCAAACCAATATCCCATTGATATTTACTTTCCCAAGTTAAATTAGAACTTGGCAACTGTGTTGGAACCGCAGCGGTACTGGAATTATATTGGCTAGATAAAGAATACAATCCTAAATATCTGGATGATCCAATATCCTGAGTACCTGTAATACCATAGCTAGCTCTCAACTTAAGCAAATCGATAAATTTACTATTTTCTAAAAACGATTCTTTGTTGATTAACCAAGATGCAGAAAACGCTGGGAATGGTGCATAACGATTATTTGAGGGGAAATTAGATGATCCATCAACTCTATAAGATGCAGTAAAGAAATACTTCCCATTGTAACCATAGTTAACTTGAGAAATAAATGAACCAAGCATAAATTTTGTATCACTACCATCTACATTTTGTGAGGTAGATACAACATTTAATACATCATATCCAACTGGTAGTCCCTTCCCAGATCCTCCAGACAATTCGGTATAGCTTTGTTGAGAGGCAAATCCGGCTAAACCACTTAAACTATGTTTACCAAAATTGAAATTAAACTTTAATAAATCATTGGAAATATAACCGTAAGTCAATGTATTTTCTTCGTCTAAATACCCTGTCCCATAATATTGTCCTCCTGCCGCTGCAGAATAATAAGTTCTTGATTTGTAATATGCTGCACTAATCCTATTAGTAGAAGAAAAGGATAACCAATTTGTGATACCAACATTTAAATTTAGATCATAGTTGACATCAAAGTTTTTGGTAGGGAAACTAGAGTTTTGAATAGTATGCAAAGGGTTAGTCTTATCTCTTGACCACCATTTAAATGTAGAATTGCCATCCACAAAAATTGGTTTTCCTGTACTATCATATGGATTATCCCAAGGCATATTTAAATAAGCATAAAATATATCGTTATAATCATAACCAGTACCTAAATTTCCATTTAAGTTAAAACTATTGGATAAAGATATTTTGGGTGTAAAATGATGTGTTGAGTTGGCATGAATATTTATCCTTTTAAAATTTGTATTCAATAATGTACCTCTTTCATCATAATATGTCATTCCTAAATAATAACTATTTTTTTCATTACTACCACTTGCAGAAAAATAAACATTAGTCATCGGAGCGCGCTTAAACATAGTATTTAACCAATTATTATTTTGCGATTCTAATGATAATGGTCGTTCCGAATAAAATTTTAACAAATCAACTTTATAAGAGTTGTTAGATGCCCCAGGAGTATAATCTCGATAGTATTCTTTTTGGGCTTCATAAAGTTGAGATCCGTTCATCATCTTCATAGAACCAAAGTAAGGATCTCTGAATCCTGTAGTTACTTTTAATTCCATACGGGTCTTACCTGCCGCAGCTTTTTTTGTAGTTACAATTATTACACCTGCATTTGCTTGAGAACCATACATTGCAGTTGCTGCCGCATCTTTTAAAACAGTTATACTCTCCACATCATTTGGATCGTAATTTCCTCCAATTATCCCATCTACCACGTATAATGGGCTTTGGGAGGCATTGACGGAAGATACCCCTCTTAATCTAATTTCGGCAGAGGAGCCAGGCGCTCCAGAACTATTTACTACTTGTAAACCAGAAACCTTGCCTTGTAACATAGAACCAATATCATTGGTCGTAACATCTTTTAATTTATCTGCACTTACCACAGTTACAGCACTCGTTAAATCGCTTTTCTTTTTATTACTATAACCAACTACTACCACTGCATTATTATCTTGAGCAACAGGAGTTAATATTATATTTATATCTTGAGTTCCATCTACCTTTATTGTTACCGTAGAATAGCCTACATAACTAACTTGAATTGATAAATTCGATGTGTCAACATTTTTTAATAGAAAATACCCATCTTTGTCAGAGTGAAAATTTTTTTTGGTTCCAACAATAGTTATGGTAGCGTCGATCAAAGGATCTCCAATAGAATCTACTACTCGTCCTTTAATGTCTATATTGTTTATTTTCTCATAGTAATAAATCTTTTTACTACGCGCATATAGTTTATCATTAATAATCGTATTCGTAATAATTAAGAATAATAAACAAAAAAGTGCTTTTGAAAATTTCTTAATGAAGTGATTATTAGATTTAGTCCGAATACGATTTAGTAATAGTACCCTCCTAGACCATACTTTAGAATACATAATAGTCAAACGGTTTATTTGTTAAAAAAACAAGGAATAAGGAATTATATAATAGCTCCTAGTCATTCACTAATTAAAGCGAATAATTGAGAGAATTAAGAAAATTTCATTTTATAGTAGAAGCGATGTTCTTTATCTAGATTCTCAGTAAACACATTTACATATACTATAAAACCAGATAAAATATATTATACATATTTAGAAGTTCATATTAATATTTATAGTCAAATTTCAAATACATACACTTAATAAACCACCTTTTCAAAGATAAGAATTAATTAATGTGAAAATTACAATAGAATTTTGTATTCAAATACAATGTATTGATTATCAATAATATCAATCGTTTGCGTATACGATTATGTGTTATGATGCCAAAATAATCTAACAAAGAATGTTAATTATTATCCACTAAAAGTTAGATTAAAATCCGGTACAAAAGGTAATCTAGCCCAAGATTGGTTTGACGAAATTGTTATTGAACGCAATTTTTGGATCCCCCAATTTAATACCCACTAATGTTGTAAAATTTAAACAAACTTTTATAAATAAAGATATACTGCAATTTAATGAAAACATCAAGCTCGTAGCTATTGAGCTAATTCAAGACAGAGAGGGTGTTCAAGTGGAGGAATAAGACTTGAGATTAAGTCTAATCTATTAAATAAATGACGAGACAGAATCGTGAAATGTACTAGTTTTTCTTGAAGGCAAATACAGTTAGTGCTAATGGAGATGCGGAACTTTCAAAACATCAGAAATTAAAAATATTGTCCAAGAAAGCATGGTTACACACTTTATGAAAGTCTACAAATTGCTGCTAGATGATGCAACAAAGATTATTATTATCAATAAGAGGGTATATACCTACATGAGCTAAATAAAATTGCAATTTATCTTTTGCAAAAAGTATGCGTAAGTTACTACCGATAGTATTAATATTTAAATTATTAGCGATAGCACTTACCTTATATAAAAACAACAAAAGAATTTTGGTATTTAACTATTGAATTTACTAAGTCAATAGTTCGTATGTGGAGTAATTTTGAAACATAGAGATTTTGTATAACTAAAAATGATTAAATGTGGCTATATGATATAGGACTCCGTATCAAATTTATTTTTTTAACACACAGATAAATTAGCAATTAATATTCAGCATTATAGTACAATTTATAGGGAATTATTCACATTAAAGAGCAAAATAAGACTAAGCTCATCTATAATAGGAAATTTATTTTTAGACTGATGTATACTTATTTTTAATGAAAGGTGCAGATTATAAAGCAAGTGTTTAATTTTTTAACCTGCACATTTTAGGTGATATTTTGGCTGAGAATATTATTTAGAACTTACAAAGGCAACATTTTACTACCACTACTAGATAAGTAAAAATGCCATAATATCATACTTGCAACAGTTCTATATGGTTGCCAATTGTCAGACATACCTTGTATGGTTTCTTTGTCTGTTGATTTTGGTAGCAGTTTTAATTTCTTAATAGCATTAATGACTGCAAGATCGCCAATAGGAAAAATATCCACTCTTTGCAATACAAACATCAGATATACATCTATCGTCCAATTTCCAATACCTTTTAGTTGGATTAACTTTGCTCGAACTAGGTCATTAGATAAATTTTCTAGTTTTTTTAAATCTATAGTTTTTGATTCTAAAGCATTTGCTAAACCTCTTATATATACCATTTTTTGTCTGCTCACATAACAAGCACGCATTTCTTCATCACTCAACTTTAAAACTGTCAGTGGAGTAAGTTCGATGGTTTTTTCTTGTAATTTTTTCAAGGCTGCTAATGCTGAAGCTAGAGAAACTTGTTGCTCTAGAATAATATGAACTAATGATTCAAAACTATTGGGACGCATCCACATTGGTGGGTAACCATATCTGTCAATAACGGATTGCAAATCTTTATCTTTCTTTCCCAGCGAATCGCATAGTTGATGATAATTATCCGAATTGAAAGTGTCGATACTTGGTGTTAATATTTTTTTCATAGTTTCGATTGTTGATTAGAAAAGTGTTTGCACTTTTACATCGCTTTCTAATTCCAATAATATCTTTTTATTTTGTACGCCGCCAGCAAATCCAATCATTTTTCCATCTGCACCTACAACTCTATGACAAGGAACGATAATAGCGATTGGATTTTTGTTCAATGCACCACCAACAGCTCTAACCGCTTTTATATCTCCTAAAATTTGCGCCAATGCTCCATAGGTTTTTGTTTTTCCATATTGAATGGTCAATAATGCGTTCCAAACTTTCACTTGAAAATCCGTTCCTATAAAATCCAATGGAACTTTGAATACAGTTCTCTTTTTTGTAAAATATTCGGCTAGTTGTTGCTCAA
This sequence comes from Rhizosphaericola mali, assembly GCF_004337365.2. GTDB lineage: Bacteria > Bacteroidota > Bacteroidia > Chitinophagales > Chitinophagaceae > Rhizosphaericola > Rhizosphaericola mali. The sequence continues at coordinate 4,467,899 of NZ_CP044016.1, forward strand.
CTTGCAATAAAATAGGATGAGAATTATCTAATATAGGCTCGTCTAATTTGCTTCTTTTATAGTTTTCATCTTCCCATAAAATAGCTGCTAGACCTTTGTTAGAACTGACTAATCTTATTTTTCCAACTGGAGTGTCCATATCTTTAAAAAACAATTGACGCATTGTAATTTATCCTTTTTTCAAATGTAGTAATATTATATTTATTTTTATTAGTGGAACTAACTAGGAGAAATAAAGTTGTTGTCATTGTTTACATTTTAAAACAATCTAATATAGTTTCATTTTTTGTAAGTACTGCAAAATGGACATTTTTAAATACATTTTTATATTTATCAAAAAGCAATTCTTTAAATAATTCACCAATAGTTTTAGGATCATTTTGGAATACACCACAGCCCCAAGCACCTAGAATTAAAGAATCATTTTTTTCATGATAAGCCAATGCCAGCATTTTGTCCATTCGTTGATGCATTGATTGAGTTATTTCATTAGCTTTATTGGGTTCTTGCTTTTGCACCACACCCGCATTCACAGCTGGCGATGTAATGATGTTACAATAATTTGGAGCGTCAATTAATACCCCTTTTTCATTGCGAAAAACGGGAACTCCAGGACTATAAATCATACTATCTGTATAGACACATGAAGACATTTTGCGATGCATTTCATAGAAGCTAAATTGGGACATTTGTGATGCATACAAGCCCGATGAGCGCGCTATACTTTCTTCTTGTGCTTCTGCTCCATTGATAAATCCGCCACCTGGATTTTTCGCTGAGGCAAAATTTAGACACATAATGTTGTTGGCTGGATGCGTCGCCTGCATTTCTATGATCGCCGCAACCGTGGTTTGATTTTGAACCGTAAAATTTGTTTCGAATTTACGCTCCAAATTTTGTTGACTTATAGTTGCCAATTGCTCGCTTGAGAACTGCGCCGTTTTATCGATACAATGTCCAAGTTCTTCTTTAATAGAGATTATAGTTCCTTGTTCGTTTGTGTATTGGCCAGATTCCAATATCTGGAGTGTTTCTTGTGCTAATAATTTCTTGTTCATAGTTAGTTAATTGATGACCAAATTGGCCAATTGTTTTGATAGTTGAATAGTAGCAATCGCACCACTATTGAATTGTAAAAAATCTTGTTCGATTCCGTCACTGAATATGAATCCGTTCGTTGGCATCATAGATTCAATGACTAGCTGATTTCCATTACTGATTTTTCCACTGCAAATATCTGTTTGTGTTGCATGGCTTTTAAACGGTTCTCTAACAGCAAAATACAAATCTACTTCCTTCAATTTGGGATAATGTATATCTGTTATATGTGTCAATCCGTATGCCATATTAAACATCGAGCTCAACCAACCTGAGCTTCCGGTTTTGGTCGCAACTATTATACCACTTGACGAATGATTTTCTTCTTTTCCGTTTATCTTAATTTTATACCTTGCTGAAGTATGCGACGAAATTCCGATGAATAAGTCGTTGACTGCCAATAATGATTGTCCATCATTCAACTTAACTTCTGCAAAATGCATCTGCTTGGTATGATAATTTTGTGCAATAACTTTTTTTACTGCTTCTATAAAATTACTGGAATTATAGGGCAATAATATGCCATCGTAACGCTCTGGATCTGGATTGATGGCAATAATCGGCAATTCTTTTGAATACTTCGCCACATTTGCAACAAGCCCGTCTTGTCCAATAACTATAATCAAGTTGCTTTCTGCAAAAAGATAAGATGGAATAAAACTACGTTCTACTACTTTGTTTTTAATGATGGGAGATAATCGTTGTTGTACATCATTAAATGCACTATAAAACTGTTCATGTTCTAACTCATAATCCGCAAAATCGCCACCTGATCTTTCTATAAAAAATCGCGCTTGTTCTTTCGTATTGAAACGCTCTATTAAGGATTCCATACGAGTTTTATTTTTAACAATTATGGCATATTCAAATTTCATGACGATTAATTTTTTACTTTATTTTCCCGTTAATATAGTTTGCAATAAATTGGGGCTGATATTAAGATTTCCAATTTTTTGAGCATTTTCGGCTAATTCGCGAAATGCCAAAGCAATATTTCCACGAGCATCTTGTTTACTGTTCAGCGCGCTTAGGATTTTCCAATCCATTTGTTTGTATGGTTTAAGAGATGCTTCTAGCACATAACTTTGTGTGTCTGCTTCTTTCCGATCATTATCCGTTTTTTGCTCAATCAATTGCTGACGTTGGGTTTCGATCGCTATATCCGCAGTGATCTTCATTTCTCGCAAGGTCTTACTGTTTTCGGCTTGTTGCACTTCTGTTTCCATTTTCTTTTCTGCAATTTGCTTTTGTTTTTCTTCTACAGCAATCTCCGTATTCAATTCAGATTCTTTTATTTTCCGTTCTTGTTCCACGGCGAAATTTCTGCGTTCGTAAACGGCTTCATCTGCCTGCTGTTGCAATCGTTCACGCGTTTCTGTCTCCAATGCTCTCGCCATTTCAGGTGTTGCTTGTACTGCCATAATACTTACGCCGAGTATTTCTATTCCCATCAATTTTATAGTTTCAGAGTTTCGCAAGCCTTCTTCTATGTTTTTTTCAATTTGTTTGGCAGAGCGAATGGCATCTTTCAAATTTAACTGATGAATAAATGCAGATGTGGATGTTTGCGCCAAGTTAATGATGCGTTGATTCAACTTTTCCGTTTCATTTTTTTTGTACAAACCATTTGCCGTCACCGTGAAATCCAAACTATTGGCCAATGCTTTGGGTTCTGTAATTTTATAACTTACTTGTCCTTGAATAGTTACAGATTGATAATCCGCCGTATTTTCATGGAAAATAAATGGTAAATCATTGCTACCCAAAGGAATCGCCACGATAGAACTGCTGGGTGCAAAATAGAAAAACGAAAGACCACGACCTTCTTTGGCAATCACTCCATTTTTGTAATGAAGTACATAGCTCATTGCATCAAATTGAATATGTTTAAAACCGAACATGATAATTATTTTTAATCGTTTATAAATGTGTCAAATGTACGCAAATATGAATTGGGCAAAAAAATGGAATTTCTACATTTTCAATAATGCCCTAACTTCCATTAAAGCAAATCCCAATAGATTTTCACCATTCCATAATGTTGGATTTTTGCTATGAGGATGAGATTCCAGCATGCCGATTCCCCAAATCCTATCATAAGGACTCGCTTCTACAATTACTTTTTGATTCGTATTGAGTAGAAAATCGCCCATTTCTTTGTTTTGAGAAAATATTAAAAAATTGCCTTGTTTTACAATATCGTATTTATGATTATTCCATAAGTCGGCATCAAAATTTTTCACTAATCGTCCCAATGCTTTCATCTCTTTTGGTGAATGCGCTGCCAATATCCTTTTTTGAGTTTCCAAATCGCCAAACAATTCTGCTTTTTTAGCCATCATATATTGCTCGGTATTGGCAAACTGAATATCGTTTTCGATGAAGGTTGCGGGATACCATTGACTAAAACAACTCTTGGTGATAGAACCATCTGAAGGAATCTGATGTCCCCAAAAAAACAAGAACTCTAAATTCTTTTTCTGTTCAAATGCTGTTTTTAAATTATCTAAATTGTTCTTCATTTTGCGTTTATTTTACACAAAGCTAATTGTTGTAAATAAAATACGCAAATTTATTTGCGTATTTTTTACATAAATATTTTAATAAATTGAAAATCAGTTGTTTGACTTGACTTTTTCTCTTATTTCTTGAAGAGATTGATCAATAATTAACTGTCCGTCCTTGAATACTTCACGTAATGCGCCTGTTTTTTCTTCTTCCCAACCTACCTGATCTTTTAATGTATAGTTTCCATCTTTTTCAACTATTTTCATTAGACCTTTCGCCGATTTTTTTGTTCCATCGTCCGTAATTGGGTCTTTAAATATTTCTCTTCCAATTCCATTGACTTCTCCATAAGTAGCTTTCATGGCGAATCCAAAAGTGTCTCTTGTATTGTATTGGTAAGTGAAAGAGCCAATTCCCAAGACTATATTGGTTGATGCAAATCCTTTTGTCTTTAATCTTTCACATATTTGTGTTGCACGATCAATAGTTATACTGTCTCCGTAGATAGCACCGATTTGAGGAATCAGTTCTTTGTATCCTTTATCATTTGTACTGCCACCAAAAGTATCCCAAAGTAATTCGATGACACCTTTGCGTTCTACCTCAGATTTTCCATTAAGATTACCACAAATAATATCTACAGGATCGCCACTATCAGGACGAACTACCACTTTTCCTTCTCTGGAAATAATTTCCGATTTCAATTTTGGAAGATATTCCGTCAATACTTTCCACAAATCCCATGTATCAGAAACGATAGAAACAATCCCTTTAGGATAAACATCACAAACCAATCTACGAAACGTACCGAGTTCGTCCTCTATGGTTCCCATACACATCACAGAATGTTCCGTTGCAGAAACAGAACCACCAATAAGTTCCTTATCTGAATCAGCATTATAGTATTTTTCCAAAAAGTCTATTGCTGGTATAGTATCTGTACCTGTAAAACTTAGCAAATGTCCCGCAGAAGAACTCACTGCCGCTTCAATACCTGCCATGCCTCGCATAGAGAAGTCATGTCCTTGCCATTCTACCATTGCAGGTACTGAAGACGTTTGCTCTGCATATTTGTCCAAAATCTTTCTGTATTGTTTCGCTATAGTTGCAGATGTACAAGGCATCCAAATAGCGGCAGAAACTAAGGTCTCAAAATAATTAGTCAACCAGAAAAACTCAGGAATCGTGTTGTACATAGTGAACATTGGAACTCTAACAGGTACACTTGATCCTTCTGGCAAAGCTTTTATAACCATTGGGATATAGCCGAGATCATGTAGATCTTCAATATGCTTCGTGCCGACTTGATTTTCTCCCAAATAGTTATTTACACGGCGGCGATATTCTGCAACTACTTTTTCTTTAGGTTGTTTGAAAAAATAGTTTTCAAAATCTTCTAGTATATATTTTTTGATAAAATATTGCAAACCGAATAGTACAACTTTATCAATACCTTCAATCCTGCTCTTCCTCGGTGTCCAATTAGAATACACTAAGCTTGTGCCTTCTGGATATTGTCTGCGATGATCTAGTTTGTAACCGTCTGTTAATAATAGTGGATTCATAGTTTATATGTTTTTTATAAGATTGTTTAATTCGTCGTACACTTGTTTCAATCCAGCCCGATCATCCATGTATGCATTGGCATATATTTTTTTACTAGTGGATTTGTAAAATGGAGGATTTTCATTAATACTGTCAAAAGGAATAGTATTGTCTTTTAAGTAATTGTAAACAAATGATAAATCCTCCTGTCCCGTCCAGCATATCAAATAACAATTTTTGGAGTGTAATGAACGGAGTAAAGAAATGACATTTTCATATTGTCTTCCTTTTTTATGGAAATCATACACCGTATCGTCAAAATCGTAGGCTATTGTGATCGATCCATATTCCTTGTATTCCGATAAGAGTCGATTTTTAGAATTGTCTATATCAAGATAAAAGTCTGTCATTTAGTTTGATTTGAGTTAGATTTTCGTGTGTTAAATCTTTAAAAGAGTTAGTTGTAAAAATATGTTCAAAACAACTATCAAGATTATCGAAACCTTTGCTGAATATGCCATGCGTCACAGCAAGATAAAGTTTGCCGGCATTTTTCTTTTTCAATACTTCTGCTAACCCAATAAATGTGCCACCGCCATCACAGATATCATCAACTATTAAACAATCTTGATTATTCAAATCATCTGTATATACTTTAAATCCTGCTAATTTTCCAGTCTTTACATCTCTACTTTTACTACATTCTACAACTTCAATACCTCCTAAAAACTCAGATACTTTGTAGATTTTTTTTAAAGCCCCACCATCTGGAGAGATGAGTTTTAAATCCGTACCTATTTTTCCTACAACGGATTGAATGAATAAGTGATTGGTTACGGCAGTGCAATTATTCAAAAGCGCTGGAGTCACTTCGGAATGCGCATCCAATATACGAACCGTCTTGAAACCCAATTGATTAATGATATCCGCATATACTTTAACAGATAGAGGCTCTCCTTTTATCATCACTCGATCTTGGCGAGCAGAAGGGAAATATGGAATGATTAATTCTTCAAGCTCAGCATGCATTCTTTTGAGCGCATCAACTGCGATGCAAAGCAAGCCAAGATCATTAAAAGAATTTAGTCTATGTGTGATAATAACGGGACCAACTATATCTGATTTTATTTTTATATGTGGCTCGCCTGCAGAGAAAGTAAAGCTTTCGAACTGGATTTCGTCACCATCAATAGGTTTAAAATTTTGGTCTAAATTGATAATTTGGTTTTTCATAATTGTACTATTATATGGTTATATAAACCAATTAAGGTTATTATTTGTTTTATATGCGTAATTATTACACAAATATATATACTATTTAATTAAAGTGCAAATTAATTTGTGTAAAAATTACTCAATAAAATATAATATGTTTAAAATCAATTATTTAATTTCAAAATAAAATCCTTTTTCGGCTAATGATTGGTATTTCTCTTTGTTGAATTTGAATAATTTCCCAGGACGACCACTTCCTTCTTTGCGTATTTTATTGGTTTCATCCAACAAACCATAACTCATTATTTTTTTACGGAAATTCCTACGATCGATGGATTCTCCGATAATCGTTTGGTACAAATCTTCCAAATCAGAAAATGGAAATTCAGTATTCAATAAATTAAATCCAATCGGTTCATATTGAATTTTGGTGCGAAGTCGTGATAATGCTTTTTCGAAAATAGCTTCATGGTCAAATGCCAATTCGGGTAATTGATCTATACTAAACCATCTCGCGTCAGCAGCGTCAGTATCGGCGTGTAGCTTGTGATAAGATGGATTGACTAAACCAAAATAAACGACCGAAATGACCCGGTTTCTCGGATCGCGGTCTACTTTTCCAAAAGTATATAGTTGCTCCAAAAAATCTGGGCGTATTCCAGCTTCTTCCTGCAACTCACGCAAAACTGCCGCATCCAAATCCTCATCGTCGTGCACCAAGCCTCCAGGAAGTGCCCATTTCCCTTTGAATGGTTCAATATTTCTTTGAATTAATAATATATGTAAAGCACTTTTCTCAAAGTATCCAAATACAACACCATCAACAGAAACCTTTATCTTTTGCATTTTTTGTGTTTTGTATACGCAAAAATAACAGTAATTATTATCAAAAGGTGACTAAATGACGATTTATAAAAAAATAAAATTTTTTTACTACGCAAATAGAATGCGCAATACTACAATGATCTTTGCATTATCGAAAATGAACCAAGATGAGTGTTTCTAGATAGCACCGTTGCGGTACACTTTGTTGAGGAAACATAATGTGGCACTGTGCAGTCGTTGTTGATGGTTTTGATAGTGACCTAAACTATCCTTTTATGTGGGTTCGATTCCCACCATCAATGAAGGTTGATGTAGCATAATGGTAGTGCACTACAATAGGGTTGTAGCAAATAGGGTTGGCGACAATCCACTCGAGTTCAGGCAACTCTTAAAAAATGCCTTCTAGGTGAGTGTTCTAGTGCTATTTGCCAGTTGTTAAGTCAACATTCTGGTAAAACCAGCAAATAAGTTCTTTGTAAGTAAATGCAACTTGGCAAGTTGTAGGGTTGGATGTACTATTTGAATTCTGTCACTCTTGGTGCGAATATTATTGGATAAGAAATATAGTGTAGACTATAATTATGATTCACAAGTATTCAAACCATTTGTTTCTACTATTCAAAATGCATTCTTACTATAACTCAAAAAGTAGATCTTACTTACCAACACAGATTTCCGTTTTCGCCCGAAGGCAAATGGCACGTGGACACTTTTTAAAAAAGTAAACTATAAAATTTAAAATATAAATATGATGAAAAGAATAACTATCGCAGCATATCAAATCGGTTTGGTTTTCGAAAATGGAAACTTAATTAATCTTTTGAAAGAAGGAAAATATTGGATTTTCGGTAATAAAAATGTGGAAATTCATGCATTAAAAGACTCTTTTAAAAGCACTATAGATTTGCAATTATTGTTGAGAAACAATGAATTGTCAGCTCTTTTGGATGTGGTTGAAGTGGTTGATGGAGAGATTGTATTGGTGTACGAAAACGGTTTGTTTACCAATGTTTTGACTGCGGGACAATATGCATTTTGGAAAGAATATGGTACGCGTCGTTTAGAAAGAATCGATCTAACGAAAGTAGAGATCACGGAAAACGTGAACAAAACGATATTGGAAAATCCCTTGTTGAAAAACTATGTACGTAAATGTGTAGTTGCCAATCAGCAAAAAGCATTGTTGTTTATCGATGGAAAATTTACCAAAGTGTTAGAATCTGGTGCTTATTACTTTTGGAATAATGAAATATCTATTGAAGTAAAATCCGTGGAAACACGTATGCAACAAATGGAAATTTCTGGCCAAGAATTGTTGACTAAAGACAAAGCAAATTTGCGTATCAATTTTTATGTTCGTTACATAGTGATAGATATTTTAAAAGCGATATTGGACAATAAAGAATTTGAAAAACAACTCTATATATTGATGCAATTGGCTTTGCGTGAATTTGTGGGCGCTTTGACTTTAGACGAATTGTTAGCGAAAAAAGACAATGTAGGTGTGGAGATTTTGACCAACTTGGGCGAAAAAGCGGAAGCCTTGGGTTTGAATGTGGCAGATGCAGGCATCCGTGATGTGATATTGACGGGCGAGATGAAAGACATTATGAACCAAGTATTGATCGCCGAGAAAAAAGCACAAGCCAATAGCATCATGCGTCGGGAAGAAACCGCTGCTACACGTAGCATGTTGAATACCGCCAAAATGATGGAAGAAAATGAAGTCCTTTGGAAATTGAAATAGATGGAGTACATGGAAAGAATTGCAGATAAAATCGGCGCCATCACTTTGTCTGGTAATAGCAATATTGTGAATCAATTGAAGGAAATATTTGTGAAATAACATTTGAATAAACTATAGAAATTATAGTTTATTCAAACTTTAATATTGTTTCAAATGAAAAATAAAATATTAGAATTATATAAAGCCAAGCATGAGATACCACTATTTTATTGTGAAAGTGGAAGTCGGCTTTGGGGAATTGCGAGTCCGGATAGTGACTACGATGTACGCGGTATTCACTTACAGTCTAAAGAGCAATATTTCGGATTTAAAAAGGAACCAGATAGCTTATCAAAAATGAATGGATTATTTGATTTTGAATCTTTTAGTTTGGATAAATTTTGCCAACTGATATTAAAGAGCAATCCCAATCTTTTGGAGTGGTTACGAAGTGATCTCGTCTATTTTAATGAATTACCGAATTGGGAAAATTTCCGTGCTGAAGTATTGAAGAATATTGATATGTCTGCATTATATTTTCACTATTTGTCATTGGCAAAAGGAAATATTGCTCTTTTTGAGACTGGTAAAAAAGCATACTATAAAGTCGTTTTTTATGCAATAAGAGGTTTGTTGTCAGCAGATTTAGCTGCTCAAAATATAATGCCTGAATTGGATATATTAAAATTGCGCAACCAACTCGGTAAAAATAATGAACTAACAGACTTACTAGAAAATAGTATCGATCAAAAACGTAATAGTAACGAAAAAGAGCCTATAGAGGAGGAACTGCGTGCGCCAATATTGGTGATTTTGAAAGGTTATTTGCTAAAATTACAGAATCTAAATATTTCTAAATTTGGACCTAATACAAAACTGGAAATAGTTTTAAAGGACTATAATTACGCAGTGAAAGAAAGAATTTATTTAAGTTAGTATCCGTATTCTTCAACTAAAAGAAATCATATTTTTGTATGATTTCTTTTCGTTCTTTTTCTAATGTTGTCACTAAAATTTCAATAAAATTGTGCTATTTACTTTTTAATGCTACACCCTCAAATTCGATTCCATTCCATCCAAATACTATAAAATTTCTAATATTTTGATGGTCTTCTCCTTCTGGATTTTCCAAAACATCTTTTCTATAAAAATCACCAAACAAGGCTAAGGTTTCGTCCTTCGACAGCTTATTTAACTTAGCAAATGCAAATATTTTACAGGAACCATTGTTTTGATTAGCTTCGTTTATTGTATTTCCATTCGTGAATTTTGTGGGCGTGAAAGCATAATTTTCATCGATGAAGGCAATCACTTCTTTAAAATCAATTGTATCTTTATTTTGCTTGATTTGTTCTAATAACATGTTTTAAAATTTCCGCTAAAATTAATTATAATTTTATTTACGGAATAAATTTTCAACTACGCAATTCCAGTGCGTAGTATAGTTTAAATCTTTGTATGGTCAAAAACAAAAAGCCATGATTTTACATATTTACAGTGAAAATCCACACTTGTTGGATATTATTAATAAAAATCCAGAGACAGATAATGGACTGTATCTCAAACCATTAAAGGACGGCGTAGCGATTGGTAATGCAGTTTCAGTACATCAATATGACATTTATTTTCAGGATGGCGGACATAGTTATACAGAGGAAATTGGTAATCAATTAGATTATCAGAGTCTTTGCAATCCATTAATTGTATTGCATTTAAGTACAGATTTTTTAGGACATATATTAAAAGAATCGTCGGAATATTTAGCGCAAGAATTGAAATGGTTGGGCAAAACTCGTGGCGAAGTGGATCCGTCTACCTGTAAAATTACCGTACCAAATTTTTACATATATTCCTCATGGTATCGTGATGGTGCATTTTTATTGTCTAAATATTTTAAAGAAATAAAAGTAAGAAATAAAGTAGGTAACAACTTCGAATTAGCGATTGAAGGGAAAACCGTTTTTCAAGCGGTGAATATGTTGAATTTAGTAGCGTTATTTGCTCAGTTAACCAATGAAAAAGGTTTGTTCACTTATATTGACGATTCTTTTGCAAGTAAATATGTGCGGGTTTTGACGAATATTGAAGGTGTACCTTATTTCGTTTTGTATTTATTTATCAAAAGAGCGGTAAAAAATAAAACACAGTTTGAAATGGTGAAACCTTTATTGGAAAACTATTTGGCAAAATATGGCATTGTTGCGAACCTTACAAATGAAGACACGCAACTATCAAGAATCGGTTTTATTACAGAAGCAATTGGAATCGATTTACCAGTTTTGGATATTGGTTGTGGTGAATTTGCTTATTATAAAAGATTGATGAATAGAGGTTTGGAGCAAGAATATTTTGCAGTGGATAAAGAAATTCATTTAGAAAGATTAGGGCAAAATATTATGGATCGTTTGGATGCGGATAATTTAAAATTCTCAACAGATTTAACAAAGGTACCCAAAGACAAAAAATTAAATATTATTATCAGCGAAGTGATCGAGCATAATACGCCAGAAGATGCGCTGGCATTAGTCAAAAAAGCATTGACTTTTAATTTTGAAAAAATTGTTATCTCTACGCCTAATGCAGATTTTAATCAATTTTATTTTGACAATGGATTTAGACATTCAGATCACCATTTTGAATTTACACAAACAGAATTTAAAGATTTTATAGCGTCATGCACGGCTTTTAGATTGGATTTGGATATACGTTTTGATCAAGTTGGGGACGAATTGAATGGATTGAAACCAACACAAATTGTAGTTATTGAAAAAAATAAAAACCATGAGAACTAAAGATAAATCGGTAGAACTAAGAAAAATAAAAGCACGTATCAACTGGATGTGTGAGCATAAAATAAATGCCTTTTCACCAACGATTTCACCTGCGCCAAAGTCTGTCGCTAGAGGAGAAATAGAAAGCATTTTTGGAGGTTTGCGATATTTCTATGAAAGAGGTGTTCAAGACATTGTCGTACAGAAAAAATATATGGGTTCTTACTGTGATATTTATTTACATAAGGAGTTGGATGATACCTATTTTGTAAGTAGAAATGGCTACAAAATTGAGCATATCAATCTTACGGAAGCCAAAATGGCTTGCGAAGAATTGCACAATCGTTTTGATTGGAATGATTTAGATGTAGTAATTATTCAAGCGGAATTAATGCCTTGGAATATTTTAGGAAAAGGGTTGATCGAAGCGGAGTACGAAGGATATTTTGAAGCGCATGAGACCAGATTGAACTATCTAAAAACGTCTGGCTTGTATGAAAAAATCCAACAAGTAAAAATGGATATTCCTTTTCAAAATTATTTAACGGACAAGTCCGAAATGAGTAACGGCGCTTTAAAGAAAAAATATCCAGCACATGTCATCCGTCAGTATAGTGCGTTAGAAAGCTTTCAGGCATTGAATCTCTCCAATTATGAAAAAGGCGTGGAAGTTTTTGGAAAGCAGGTGAATCATTTTGCTAAAGAAGATTACATTTATTTCAAACCTTTTAATATTTTGAAAAAAGTGTTTGCAGATGGACATGAAGAAATTCCAAATGATAACTCGACCTATAAATTGGTGAATGCCGATGAGATGAAAGCGTTTCATATAGATTCTATGGAATCATTGGAAAGGATTGCAAATGAGTTATACACTTGGTTTGAAACTTTAACGGACCATATGGAAGAAGGTATTGTTATCAAACCTTTGAAAGCATTCGTTGCAAACTTACCTCCAGCCTTGAAAGTGAGGAACAACAACTATTTGACTATGATTTATGGTATTGATTTCATGGATAATTTATCCAAGCAAATCAACAAACGAAATATTAAAGGCAAATTGGCCTGCTCAAAAAATGATTGGGCTATCAACTATAAATTGTTATCAGTGCCACACAATGACATTCAAAAAGAGAATTATTATTATAAAAATCTAATGTTAGATCGGATTTTAGAAGAAGAAACAGAAAGCGCATTAGACCCAACTTTATAATAGAAAAATGTATTTAAAATGAGAAACAAAAATCCACAACTATTAATATTAATCGGTGCACCTGGGAGTGGAAAATCCACTTTTGCGAAATATCATATCCGCACCAATCTCAATTGGGTAAGGGTTTGTAGAGATGATATGCGTTTAATGCAATTTTCACAATCCTTTCTTTCTGATGAAATGGAAGGATTGATTACCGATATGATTTATGCATCTACCGAGCAATTGCTAACAAAAAAAGTAAATGTAATCACTGATGCCACACATACAAAAGCAGATTTTTTGAATCAATACATTCATAGATTTGGACATTTGGCGGATATATCTTTCAAATTATTTGAAACGGACAAAAAAGAGTTGGCTTTACGCTGTACGCAAAGAGAAAAAGAAACGGGTAAATTTATTCCAGAAAAAGCCATCAATCATCATGTAAATGCATTGGAAGAATTGAAAAAGGAATTTGATTTTTCAACGCGTCCTCGTGCAAAATTCATCAATGAAATACGTCTTCAAGATGCATCTTTGCCAAAGGCCATCATTTGTGATTTGGATGGAACGCTTGCTTTGATGGACGATAGAAATCCTTTTGACGCAAGCAATTGTGAGCAAGATAGACTAAATGAAGCAGTAGCAGTGAGTTTGAATGCTTACGTAAAAGATGGATTTAAAATTTTGCTAGTGTCGGGCAGAGAAGATAAATACAAGCCACAAACAGAGAATTTTTTAAAAAAATACCAGATCCTTTACGATGGATTGTGGATGCGACCCGAAGGCAATTACCAAAAAGATAGTATTATCAAAAAGCGCATTTTCGAAACCGAAATTCAAGATAAATATTACGTTTCGCTCGTTTTGGATGATCGTGACCAAGTGGTAGAAATGTGGCGCAATGATTTAAAGTTACCTTGCTTTCAAGTTTTTTACGGCGCATTTTAAGACGAGGGTTCAAATTCAATTAAGTGCTTGCGGATATTTAGAAAATAGCAAAATGATAAATCATTATGTTAACTAAATGTTAAAACGTTCTATTTTCATTTGATTATTTTAAATTTTTAAATTGCCGCGATTGTTTCAATTTTGTCTAAATCTCCCTTTAAACAATTGATTAATAGTTTGAAAATATAATTTTTATATTTAAAAGCGAGTTTGTGTTCATATCAATAAATAATGTATTTCTTATCAGAGTGTACATATTATTTCTTTGTTAACTATATTTGGCGTCGAATTTCAAATTATTTTAAATTTAAGAAATAGATGAATCACAAGAATACAAAGATCAAAGTAGCGATTGTGGGATTGGGTAATTGTGCGAGTTCTTTGATACAAGGTGTGGAATACTATACCAAACATCCAGAAAAAAAATCTGGTTTGATGGCCGATAATATCGGTGGATTTACTGCAGAAAACATTGAATTTGAATGCGGATTTGATATTGATGCAAGAAAAATAGGTAAAACATTTAAAGAAGCAATGTTTGCAAAACCTAACTGTACGATTATCTTAAATGATGATATTTCTACAGAGGCTCCTGTATATCCAGCGCCTGTTTTGGATGGTGTTTCTCCTTTGATGATGGCTTATCCAGAGGATCAAAGATTTGTGATTCAAAAAGATTTGATTAATACAGATACTTTGGATAAAGATGCAAAATTTAACCAAAATTTGGTCGATGAACATCGAACTGATATCATTGAAAAATTGAAAAAACATGATGTAGAAGTTTTGATTAACTATCTACCTGTTGGTTCTCAAAAAGCAACTGAATTCTGGGCAGAGATTTGTATCGAGTTAGGCATTTCGTTTGTAAACTGTATTCCGGTATTTATTGCGTCTGATCCAGTATGGGAAGCAAAATTTATCAATGCAGGTATTCCTTTGATAGGCGATGATATGAGAAGCCAATTTGGTGCGAGTATCTTATCTCAAATGTTGCAAGAATTAGCATTCGAACGTGGTCATCATGTAAAAGCACATATCCAAAGGAATGTTGGTGGTAACACAGACTTTTTGAATATGGAAGATAAAAATCGTTTAAAATCCAAGAAAATTTCGAAAGAAAATGTTATCCGTGCACAAAATGATATCAGAGGTATCTCTACAGAAGATAGTTTCTTACATGCGGGGCCTTCAGAATATATAGCTTTCTACGGTGATAATAAAGTAGCTAATTTCCGTTTGGAATTAGAAGGTTTCATGGGCGCTCCAGTAATTTTAGATGCACAACTTTCTGTACAAGATTCTCCTAACTCTGCGGGAGTGGTGATTGATGCGATTCGTTACGTATATGTTGCGAGAGAGATGGGACTGGTTGGTGCATTGAGAGGTCCATCAGCAGCTACGCAAAAAACGCCACCAGAACAAATGATGTTCAGTCATGCAATTGAAGAATGTCATGCTTTGGCAAAACGTGAGTTGACGGCAACGACATCAAAACAATTAAAAAAGAAAGAGCCTGTAGCTTAATCTTTTTAGGTAAATATTTTAAAAAGCTTCTCTTCGGAGGAGCTTTTCTGTTTTTTATACGATTGTCATGTGAGTGTCTTTTCTTATATGTTTTTCCGCATTTCGTAAATAGGTGTCGAACTATAATGTTTTCTTTTGCGATTCATTAAAATATTCTTAACAAATAATGAAAAGACAATTCACTTTACTTCTAATTTTTAGTTTTCTAATAGGATTAAATTTTGCTTTCGCACAGACAGGAAAAAATACGATTGAAGGTGTGGTTCGCACTTCCGATGGTAAAAATGCGCAAGATGTAAAAGTTACCATTGATGGTACAGAAATAGAAAAAATAACGAACGAAAAAGGTCATTTTACTATCGATGGTCTTGCAGATGGTCGTTATAATATTATTATCAGTGCACCTGGCTCAATTGACATTACTAAAACAATTGACATAAATGGTGGAAATAAAATAACAACGGAATTTAAATTGGGAATTTCATTAGCACAATTGGATGAGGTAATAGTAAGCTCAACACGTTTTGGTAAAAATCGGCCATCTAGTACACTTCGTTTAAATGAACCATTATTACAAGTGCCGCAAGTTATTCAAGTAATAGGTGCCAATACGATGATTGCACAACAAGTAACGAGCGTAAGTGATGGTTTATTAAAAGATATTCCAGGTGCTACAAGATTAGAGCATTGGGGTGATGTCTATGCCAGAGTAAATATGAGAGGATCTCGTGCTGCTGCATTTCGTAATGGAATGAATGTAACGTCTAACTGGGGTCCATTAACAGAGGATATGAGCTTTGTAGACAGAATCGAAGTAGTAAGAGGTCCTGCAGGTTTTATGATGTCTAATGGAGAACCTAGTGGTTTATATAATGTAGTAACTAAAAAACCTACAGGTATCACAAAAGGGAGCGCAGGTATTATGTTTGGAAGTTATGATTTATATCGTGCAACTGCTGATTTAGATGGACGTTTTGACTCTGCGGGTAAAGTTTTATATCGTTTCAACTTAATGGGACAAACAAAAAACTCCTTTCGACCATATGAATACAACAATCGTTTTGCGATAGCTCCAGTTATTCAATATAATGTGGATGATCAAAATACTTTAACATTAGAATATATTTATCAACATGATAAAATGTCCAATTTGGGATCCTATTATATTTTCACAACAAAGGGGTACGGGGTTTATAATAGAGATTTTACGGAAACAAATCCTGAAATAGAGCCAACAAATATTGACGAGCATAATGTTACGGTTAATTTTGTTCATAGATTTAATGATAATTGGAAATTGACGACTCAAGCATCGTATATGACTACTAAACAAGTTGGTAGCTCTATGTGGCTTGATTCTATCACTTCTGACGATAGAATTAGAAGAACGGTATCTATGTTTGACGCCATTAATACCATGAAATTTGGACAAATGTATTTAAATGGTGAAGTAAAGACAGGCGCTGTAAATCATAGGATTTTGGCTGGTTTAGATTTGGGTGATAAAGAATTTTATGGAGCTTGGAATCAATCAAAAGAAATAGACGCTAATAACGCTTTATTTGACCCAAATAATCCTAGTTATACTACTCCTTCAAATGGTTTACCCGTTTTTGATCGATCATTAAGTATTCAACAAATGGCAGGAATTTATGGGACAATTACCCAAAAATACTCAGGTCTTTATTTACAAGATGAACTAGGCTTTTTTGACAATGTATTTCGAGTGACACTTGCTGGTAGATACACATCTGATAGAGAAGTTTCTTATGGTACGCCTACTTCTGGCAATAGATTTACACCAAGAGTTGGTTTAAGTGCGAGTTTGGATAAATGGACAAGTGTGTATGCATTATTTGACCAAACCTATGTTCCTCAAAGTGGAATAAGAAGAGATGGTCAAACGGTAAAACCTGTGACAGGAAACAATTTAGAATTCGGTTTCAAGAAAGATTGGGCAGAAGGAAAATGGGGATCAACTTTTTCCATTTACAGAATTTTGAAAAATAATCAAACCTCAAACGATCCTGCGAATACCCCGTCAGAAGTTTATGTCGTTCAATTTGGACAAACCAAAACACAAGGAATTGAATTTGATATACATGGTGAAGTATTGCCAGGATTTAACGTAATGGCTAACTATGCTCTAACCGATTCTAAAATAACAAAGGCGGATAGTAGTTCAGCTTCACAATTGACAATTGGAGATAAAGTTCCAGGGTATGCCAAACATGTAATTAATGGATGGGGGAGTTATGAATTTCAAAAAGGATTTTTGAAGGGTTTCGGATTGAATCTAGCTTATAATTTTCAAGGGCACAGAACTACATGGTCTTGGTCTGGTGCATCTGGACAATTAGCATTGCCAGATTATATCAAGTTTGATGGTGGTTTGTTTTGGAAAAATGACAAAATGAGAATTACTGCCACTATGATGAATTTAATGAATCGTTATCTATATTCTGGTGCATCTTATGGATCATATTATTATTATCAAGCTGAGGCTGGTCGTAATTTTAGATTAAGCCTGGATGTAAATTTTTAACAATTATAGCAAACAAAAAATGGAAAGGCATCTCCTGTCTAGGTGGTGCCTCTTTTTAATTTTGAGCCGTTTAGTATATGCAAAAGAAACAGGTTAAAAAACATAATCGATCTTTATTTTATCGTATATCGGCTTGGCTGCATTTGTGGCTTGGCTTGATTACTGGCATTATTGTAATTATCGTATGTCTTACGGGTTGCATCTGGTGTTTCAATGAAGAAATTACAGATCTATTAGATCCTCATGCAAAGATAGAAGCTCAAAATAGATCGGTTTTAGCCCCATCTCAATTAAACACTGCTATTAGAAAAAATTATTCAGAGTATAAATTACAGAGCTACTCCATGCGAGAAGGTAAGTCTATATTGGCTTATTTGAATCCAAATAAATCTTTGATTGTCAAAGATTCCACTATCGGGAATATGGAAGTCAAAATAAACCCTTACACTGGCGAAATTTTATCCGAAAAAAAATATACAAAAGGAGAGACGCCTTTTTTTAGATGGATTTTAAATGGACATCGTTTTTTGTGGGTAAGAAAAGGCGCTACTGGTAGAATCATTATTAACTACAGTATTTTGATATTTATTATTACACTAGTTACAGGTTTAGTTTTGTGGTGGCCCAAAAAATGGAACAAATCTACCAAGGATCGCTGTTTTAAAATTAAGTGGAATGGTACGGTAAAAAGGATCAACTACGATTTGCATAACGTTTTGGGTTTTTATACGCTTTGTTTTTTATTGGTGATCGCTTGTACAGGCATTGTGTATGGGATTGATTGGTTTAGTAAATCCACCTATTGGCTGACGACTGGTGGAAAAACAAATGATGAATATAAAAGATTAGAATCTGATTCCGCAGATTTGGGCAAATTTTATACTCCGGAAAAAGCGATGGATATCGCTTGGGAAAAGACGAAGAAACTCAATGCTGATGCAAAAGGTTTTTATATTGGAATGGCTGATACTACGAATCCCAAAGCAACCATTTTTATTACTTTTTATCCATCTAAAGGCAAATTTTACGATAATCGAAATTATATTTTTGACCAAAATAATCTTAAACAATTAGTGCAGCCAAGTATTTATGGTACGCCTTACGAGCAAGGAAACCCTGGCGAAAAATTACGCAAATTGAACTATGATCTTCATGTGGGTAGTGTATTGGGATTGCCTGGGAAATTTCTTGCTTTTGGTTCTTCGTTGATTGGTGCTTCTTTGCCTATAACTGGATTTATCGTTTGGTGGGGAAAGAAAAAGAAAAGCAAAAAGAAAAAATAACGATTATTCCATCTGGTTTTTCATTTGTTGTAAATACGTTTTCAATGGAGGCAATTGCATCGATTTACGCAAACTATCAAGATGTTTGGTATTTTCAATAGGCCATAATTCATGAACTTGCACAACTTTTCCATTTTGATACTTTTTTACGTAGTGAAATTGTGTCCCGTAACGCTGCTTTTTGTTCTCGTGTACTAATATCCGGTCAGTTAATAAAGCATAATTGCTAGGATTACAATCATCGTTTTTTAACGCAATTTTCATCGCAGACCACATTCTTTTTTGAAATTCAAAATCGAAATCTGCATGTTGCACCATCACCCATACAATATCTGCACCCATAATGCCCACCTCTTTAGGTCCTAAATAGCCATATTGGGAAATATATTTATCTAAACTGTCTTTATTTTCCACAAAAGTGTTGTTTTTCAAATTTTCGATGGAAGCATTTGAATTACTAGCATAAGCAAATGAATATTTATTTCTAAAAAATTGAATGTATTGATACTTCTGATCTACGTAAAGCATCCATAATAGTTGGCGCATAATTGATGGATATTTGACTTGGGTAGCTTCGCAAAAAATATTGAAATTTTGTTTTATTTTTTCACGTATTTGTGGATATTCTTTATTCAATTTTATCTTATTCCAATATGAATCATTTTCAAAAATCACTTCTTTGAAAAAGAATTGTGAATCTGCCATATTTTTTAATAAATCGAATGCGGTCTGCAAACTATCTGCTTCAAGATAATTTTGTATTTGATTTAAATAGGTATCTTCCCAATAAGTATTCATGACTTTTTTGTATTCACTAATTGAGTTTATTGGTTGATTCAAAAAATAAAAGCTATCTCCTTTTTGAATAATTTTTAATTTATCTGCCAGCAAATCAACAATATGTTTACGCTGACTAAAAAGAACATTGTTTAGAAACAATACTAAGAAGGTGTAAATAAATATTTTCATAACGTCATTAAGGAAATTCTTGCTTTAAAAATATACATTTTTGAAAAGTAAGTTTCTGAGGAAATGATAAAAAATATATAAATCCAATTCCTACACACATGAAAAAGGGCATTCAAATCTGAATGCCCTTTTTCAAAATATATTGCGAAGTAATTATCTTCTTTTTCTTCTTGTTGGAGTGAATTGATTACCAGAACCAGCACCTCCATCTCCTTTTGCTTCTCCATAATGTGTCATGGCGCAACGGAAACCAATCATCGCACTACTTTGATTTTCGTCCAAAAATCTTCTTGTTCCTGGGCTTAACCAATAAGGCATATCATTCCAGCTACCACCTTTGTACACTCTACTGTGATCATTTACCAAAGTGGATACGCCATATCCATAATAGATACCACTTGCACTATCTCCATCTAAATAATTAGCTGCATAGCTGCTCGTGTAGTTTCTTCTTGAATTAGAGATAGAATCAGGTTCAAAAGTATATTCCAATCTGCCCATGCTATCACGAACAGGTTGTCCATTTTGCATAACAGGTTGTTTAAATTCATTACCTCTATATGGATTCAAGTCATTTTCGTCCATGCTTGTATTTTGTCTGTAAACGTCTGCCACCCATTCGCTTACATTACCTGCCATATTATACAAACCGTAACCATTAGGAGCGAATGCATCAATTGGACCAGGAGTTGCTGCGTTATCATTCAATCCTCCAGCGGTACCCATGTAATCACCATTTCCTCTTTTGAAATTGGCCATGAATTCGCCTTGTCTTTTACCTTTTTTAGTTACACGAAGACCATCAAAGCCGTCATTTTGCCAAGGATATAATTGTTTGTCAGACAAAGTTTCGTCTCCTCTGATTTTTTTGTTGTCGCTAGGTTTGATATTATTTTCTACTAATCCTAACGCTGCATATTCCCACTCTGCTTCTGTTGGTAGTCTGTAATCAGCGGTTAAAATTCCGTCTTCAAATTGAACATTGGATCTTGGATTTCCTTGAGCATCTAACAATTGTGTACTTTTTCCTTTGCCGCCTGGAGTGGATGGCGTACCTGCGTATGCGCCTGCTAGATAAGCTTGTGTATTGAAAGTTTCTTTACCAGCACCATTCATTTCGGTTTTGATAACTTCTTTACTTTGGTAACCTTTGTCTATCAAGGCTTTTTGATTAACTCTGTCTGTGCGCCAGATACAATAATCATGCGCTTGTTTCCAAGTTACACCTACAACTGGATAGTTGTTATAAGATGGATGACGGAAATAATATTCGACATAAGGTTCGTTATATGCCAATTCGCTTCTCCAGACCAACGTATCTGGTTTTGCCGCGTTGATTATGTTAGGAGAACCAGAGAATGCATTTTCCATCCAGTGAATATATTCACGATAAGCTAGATTGGAAACCTCATATTTATCAATAAAAAAAGAACTAACCGTTACACGACGCGGACGATTGTTCCAATCTCCCATAACGTCTTGTTGGGTAGAGCCCATTGTAAACGTTCCTCCTTGGACAAATACCAAACCTGGCGCACTCGGTGCAGAATTTGCTTTAGCTTTGTAATAACCACCTTGGTCTTTATCATTATAATTCCAACCAGTGGTTTCGGATTGTTCACTTTTTCCTTTAAATAGCTTGTTGTTTTTACAAGCAGTCATGCTGCAAATAAACGCTCCTGAAGCAGCTACCCAAAAAATATTTTTAAAAGAATTTGATAACATATTTTCAATTGTTGTTCGCTCAGACTTTCAAACGTCTGAATGATTTTAATATTGTATCTTTATTTTTGAATATAATATTATGCGAATATATTTACTTTTATAACTTATACGCATTTTTTTTAACGTAAGATGCTTAGTTTGGTATAAATTTTTACGTAAATCTTATTTTACCTAATTTTGCAGCCACAATTTTAATATGGAATATAATACTACTCGTGAAGGTCTGAGTATGAAGGAATATGGTCGCCATATTCAAAAGATGGTAGACTATTTAGTTACTATCACAGATAAGGAGAAAAGACAAGAACAAGCTGAAATATTGATAGAACTCATGGGGTTTTTGAATCCTCATTTGAAAAATGTTGAAGATTTTCGCCACAAGTTGTGGGATCATCTTTTTTATATGAGCGGTTTTAAATTGGTCGTAGACAGTCCTTATCCTATTCCTACGAAGGAAGAGTATAATGAAAAACCTGAACCTCTTCCTTATCCCAACCATAAGCCGAAATATGCACATTTGGGTAAAAATTTGGAAATTTTAATCCAAAAAGCGAAAGAGGAAACGGATCTTGACAAGAAAAAAGCATTGACTAATACAATTGCGTATTATATCAAATTGGCCTATAGTAATTGGCATAAAGAATCTGTGAGTGATGAAGCAATTACTGCCGAATTAAATCATCTTTCCAATGGTGAATTGAATATGGATTCTCTTCCAAAATTCAAATTTAAACCGACTATTGAGCCAGAGCGTGTAAGTAATTACGGCACTAAAAGAAGTGGCTTTACGAATAGGGGTAATAACAGTAACAATAACAAGAATAATAGTAATAATAGATCCAATAACAATAGTAATCGAAGCAACAATAATAACAACAATAATAGGAAAAATAACAATCGACCTGGTGGTGGCTTTGGTAATGGATCTTCCAACAATAATTTTAAGAAGCGTTTTAAATAATTAAAACGTCTTTTTTTAAGGACTTAAGGGATAAGGATGTTTTCAAAATCGGTACTATCGCCGTTAAATACATTGAAATCATAATTGCCTTTTAGTCCTTTTATTTTGCCCTTCTCATCATGTTGCCAGATGAGCCAGCTACGATTGATTTTAGGTAAAGTATGTTTTTGATAATGTGCAATCCAAAGTGGATATTCATCAAATTTACTCCCTAAATAATCTCGGTAAAAAGAAACGAACGTGTAAATAATCGGCTTAACTCCATAATGAGCTTGAACCGTTTGGATCCAATCCATTACTTCTTTTTGCATTTCGGCTGGCGTCGTATGATGTACGCGCTCGATATCGATGACAGGTGGTAAATCACCAGATTCTAATTGCACATGTTGGATAAAGTTTTTCGCTTGATCCTTGCCATTACGAGAAGAAATAAAATAATGATACGCGCCACGCACCAAACCCGCATTTTTTGCATTCGCAAAATTTTGGGCAAATCTTTTGTCTTGACGTGTAATACCTTCTGTCGCTTTGATATACACAAAAGAAATATTGGCGTCATTATCCGAGGCGGTTTTTAATTTTTGCATAGGGACATTTCCCTGAAAATAACTCACATCGATGCCGTGTATATCATAACCTTTGGGTAATTGTATCCCAAATGCTTTGTAAGATTCAAAAGTGCCATCATTTTTTTTCGAACGTAAGCAACTCCTCAATCCAAATAGGCAAATAAGAAATAAAACCCCAAATAGGGCGAGAAAATATACCAATGGACTACTGGTGTTTTTCTTCTTTTTCCTTATGGCTTTATTTTTGGAGAGATTATTTTGTTGTGACATGGTCGGTAAACTGGCCTGCAAATGTCTTTAAAAAATCATAATAAAGGTAATAATTGTTCAATGTTGCGACATTGAAAATCATATTCCTTAATTTTGTCATTATATGTACTTCAATTGGGATGATACCATCAATTTAGCAAAGAAATTAACCTTCAAAAGACTTTGGAATGCATTTAAGGTCATGGCGGGCTATCAACTGAGTAAGTTGATGAAAAAACCGATCCAATGGGGTATGCCAGTCTCAATATCCTTTGAACCTACGACTTCTTGTAATTTGAGATGTCCAGAATGTCCTTCCGGTTTGCGCTCATTTACTAGAGATATCGGAATGTTGAAAGATGATTTCTTCAAAAAAACAATAGATGAGATCTCTAAAGAGCTGATGTATCTCACATTTTATTTCCAAGGTGAGCCGTATCTCAATCCACAATTTTTGGATATGGTGAAATATGCGCATGACAAAGGAATCTACACCGCTACATCAACCAATGCGCATTTTTTGACAGAGGAAAAAGCCAAGAAAACCGTAGAAAATGGTTTGGATAGATTGATTATTTCCATAGATGGTACCACACAAGATGTGTATCAATCCTATCGTGTCGGTGGTAAATTGGAAAAAGTATTACAAGGAGCGAAAAATATAGTGAAATGGAAAAAGGAGTTAAATAGCAAAACTCCATTTGTATTTTTCCAATTTCTGGTAGTGAAGCCCAATGAACATCAGATTGAAGATGTAAAAAAATTGGCCAAAGAAATCGGAGTAGACCAAGTCCGATTCAAAACAGCACAGATTTACGATTATGAAAATGATCCGAATCAGCTGATCCCAACAATAGACAAGTATAGCCGCTATAAAAAAGACAAAAATGGCAATATGCAAGTTAAAAGTGGCATGAAAAACCATTGTTGGAAGATGACAAGTTCTAATGTGGTGACTTGGGATGGATTGGTCGTGCCATGTTGTTTTGATAAGGATGCAGATCATCGATTAGGAGATTTGCGTGAGCAAAGTTTTAGAGAAGCTTGGCATAGTAAAGAATACAAAAGATTCCGATCTGGTTTATACAAAGGCAGATCCAATATTGATATTTGTGCCAATTGTAGCGAAGGGTTAACCGTATGGGAGGATTAATTTTTGAAATAAAATGTAATGGGTTTTAATAGTTGTTTAGAACATAAGGAGTTTAGAAATGATTATCACAAAATGATGGTCACGCTGTTGGCGACATCCGCATGGATGAGCGACAAGATGAAATGTTTTCTTGCTAATGAAGACATCACTCTGCAGCAGTTCAATATTCTCAAAATTTTGCAAGAGAACGAAAAGCCATTGAGTATTTTGCAAATAAGACAAGAATTGATTGATAAAATGAGTGATGCAAGTCGTATTGTTGATCGATTGATTTTGAAAAAATTAGTCAAAAAACAAGTTTGCTCTACAGATAAAAGATTGGTAGATATTTCTTTGGATAAAGAAGGAGAGGAGTTGATTTGCCGTATCAATCAAAAAATGGATCAATTAGATGCCAATTGTGAACATTTGAATAAAGAGGAATTGAATCAATTAATGAATCTGCTCAATAAAATGCGCGGAGATGCGAAAGTTGCAGCAACAGAAACACAACATGCTTAATTCGGTTTTATCAACACCATCCAACGATTAATAAAATATTATGTTTTTTAAAAAAATAGTCTTTTTACTATACATTTTTCTTTCCACGTCTCTTTTAGGAAAAGCACAAAATCTATTTGATACGACCGACTTGCCACCCAAATATGAAATGCGTGGCGCTTGGGTTTCTACCGTTGGAAATATTGACTGGCCAAGTAAAAAAAATCTAACTCCAGATCAACAAAGAGCAGAATTTGTACAAATAATTGCTAATTTAAAAGCAATTGGTTTGAATGCGGTTTTTGTGCAAGTAAAACCTGCTGGGGATGCTTTTTATCCATCTGAATATGATCCTTGGAGCGAATATCTTACTGGAACACAAGGACAAGCGCCGACTCCATTTTACGATCCATTAAAATTTATGATCGAAGAAACGCATCGTCAAGGAATGGAATTTCATGCATGGATCAATCCTTATAGAATGGTGATGGATGTTTCGAGATCTTCTGTGGCCGATAATCACGTAACCAAATTGCATCCAGATTGGTTTGTGCATTATGGCAAACAAATGATTTTTAATCCAGGCATGCCTGAGGCGGTGAAATATATCACAGGTGTAGTGCGTGATATTGTTAATCGCTATGATGTAGACGGAATTCATATGGACGATTATTTCTATCCTTATCAAGAACATGGCGCATTTCATGATGAAGATGCTTATAAGAAATATGGAAATGGAATGTCATTGTCTGATTGGCGTCGATCTAATTGTAATGCATTGATCGAATCTATTCATAATGCGATCGTTGCAGATAATCCAATGGTCAAATTTGGAGTAAGTCCGTTTGGTATTTATAGAAATAAATCGTCCATATACGTTGATGGTAGTAATACTTCTGGCAGTCAAGCTTATGACGAATTGTATGCGGATATTTTACTTTGGTTAAAAAATGGTTGGGTCGATTATATCGCACCACAATTATATTGGGAAATCGGTCATGCAAGAGCGGACTATGCAACTTTATTGAATTGGTGGAGCAGTCATATGTATGGCAAACAATTGTATATAGGTGAAGGAATTTATCGTGCCAATGAAGCTTCCATGAGATCTGTGTGGCGTGGTACGACAGAGTTTCCAAAACATATTCAAATGGAAAGAGCCTTAGGCAATAAGGTTCAAGGCGAAATTTTATTTTCAACAAAAGATATTTTGAAAAATCCAAATGGTTGGGCTGATTCATTGGCATTACATTATTATCGTAAGCCAGCAATCGTACCTCCAATGGATTGGATTGATAAAAATCAACCAGAAGCACCAGAAATTTGGGTGGAACATCAATCCAATGGATTGATGGTGAATGCTTTGTTAGAAGCACAATCAAAAGAGGAAGTCGTAAAAAGTTATGTTCTGTATACTTCCGTAAATCCTGCAAATATTGGAAATTCTCCAGATTTTATTCAGCCAAGTGTAACGAAGGATGCAAAAGTTTTTATTCCATGGGAAAGTATTCCGGTAGGTTGCAGCAAGTTTTATATAGGCATGACGGCGCTAGATAGAGAAAATAACGAAAGTGATTTGAGTAATTTGCTTATTGTAACACGTGTTAGTGGTAATACTTGGAAAGTGAAATTGGGCTCTGAATAAATATTGATATATGCAAAAAACTAAAACATTACTTGGCTTACTATGTATTATTTTAATATTGGGTAAGTTAAATGCGCAGACTACGGATTTGGATAAAATTATTATAGTCTCTAATGATTCTACCAAAGTGCAATTGACGGCGGCGGGAGCCGAGCATTTTGCTCAGTTGGTTTTGAATTGTGCGACGAAGGAATATCCAAATAAAACTTCGCATACGATGGAAGACGATAGTCGAGATATTTCTCCTAAAGAATTACATCCGGCATTTTATGGTTGTTTTGATTGGCATAGTTGTGTGCATGGTCATTGGATGTTGGTGAAATTATTGAAACAATTTCCCAACATGGCTTCTGCAACAAAAATTAAAGAGTTGTTAGCTTCGGATTTGAATAAAAATAAAATCGTTGTAGAAGCGCAATACTATGATAAATATAAAATAGCCAAATCCTACGAAAGACCTTATGGCTGGGGATGGATTTTAAAATTGGATCAAGAGTTGGTCGATTGGAAATCAAATCCAGACGCACAAGTTTGGCATGAAAATTTGCAACCATTAGTTGAAAAAGTTAAACAATTATGGTCTGCATTTTTACCTGATCAAGTGTATCCTGATCGTTCCGGTATGCATTCCAATACTGCATTTGCAATGGTATTGGCATTGGACTATGCTAGGACAGTAAAAGATACCGCATTTGAAAACTTACTTGTAAAAAGAGCGAAAGATTATTATTTAAATGATAAAAATATTCCTGCAAATTGGGAGCCTAATGCGACAGATTTTTTATCTCCTAGTTTGGAAGAAGCGGATTTGATGCGTCGTATTTTATCAAAAAATGATTTTCAAAATTGGTTAAATAGTTTCTATAATGCGGCAGGTTGGCAACGTATTTTGCAATTACCTACTATAAAAAATCGTTCGGATTATATGCTCGTTCATATGGATGGTTTGAATCTTAGTCGTGCTTGGTGCTTATATGGTCTCGCAAAACAATCAAACGATCCGAAAAATGCAATGAAATTAAAAAAAGCTGCGATTAAAGATTTGCTAACTACATTGCCTTATATCGCAAGTGGTAACTATGGCGGAGAGCATTGGTTGGGTACATTTGCCGTATATGCTTTAAATATTATCAATGAATAACAGTTTTAAAAATATGAAAGGGAAAAAAATAATAGCGAGCACTTTATTGTTTGCTACGTTTTCAATTGCCTCGGTAGATGCGCAGTCAGATAGATGGCAACAAAAAATCAACTATAATATTAATGTTGATGTCAATGTAAAAATTAATCAATTTTCAGGTACGGAAAATATTACATACTGGAATAACTCTCCTGATACTTTGAAAAAATTGTTTATTCATACGTATTGGAATGCATTTCAGCCCAATAGTATGATGGATGTGCGTAGTAGAGAATTGGGAAAAACGGTTCTAGGTACAACGAAAAGTGGACAAGAAGTAAGAGATTGGGATGGTCGTGTGAAGGACAGAATTAGTCATCTAAAACCTGATGAAATTGGTTATCAACATGTAAAATTTGTAAAAGTCAACGGCGTAAATCAAAAATTAGTTGAGCATGAAACTATATTAGAAGTAGATTTATCCAAACCAATTTTACCTAAATCTAGTTCCAAAATTGATATTGATTTTAATGCTCAAGTTCCTTTGCAAGTACGTAGAAGTGGTCGTGATAATGAAGAAGGCGTTCGTTATAGCATGAGTCAATGGTATCCTAAAATCGTGGAATATGACTATCAAGGTTGGAATGCCAATCCTTATATCGCACGTGAGTTTTACGGTGTGTGGGGTGCATACAATGTAACTATTAATATCGATCCAACCTATTTAGTTGCCGGTACAGGTACGATTCAAAATCCAAATGAAGTAGGATTTGGATACGGTGCCGGAAATGGAGTAGTAAAAAATGGCGTAAAGACATGGAAGTTTGCGGCAGAGAATGTTCATGATTTCGTATGGGCGGCTGATCCTGACTATAAGTTGATCAAACGTCAACCTAAAAATGGTCCATTGTTATATATCGTATTCAAACAAAAAGATGCGAATACGGAAAAACTATGGAATATTATGGCGGACACAGTGGCTTATGCATATCCTTTTATTGCGAAGACATTTGGTCCTTATCCATATAAAAATTACTCCTTTATACAAGGTGGTGATGGTGGTATGGAATATCCAATGGCTACCTTGATCAAAGGTCATGGTATTGGTACGGCATTACATGAGTGGATGCATAGTTGGTATCAAGGAATGATGGGAAGCAATGAAAGTTTATATCCATTCATGGATGAAGGTGGTGCTACTTATGCAGAGTCTAGGATTACGGGTTGGTTACATCACGATTCAATGTGGTATTTACCTCCCTATTTGAGTTATTATCGATTAGCAAAAAGTGGTATGGAAGAGCCGATGACAACGCATTCTGATCATTATAATACCAATTATGCTTATGGTCAAGCTGCGTATAGTAAAGGTGGTGTTTGGTACGAACAATTATCCTATATCATAGGTAATGATAATATGGATAAATTTTTATTGGAATACTACAAACAATGGCATTTCAAACATCCCAATCCCAACGACTTTATAAGAGTTGCAGAGGAAGTTAGTGGACTAGAATTACAATGGTATAATCAATATTGGATCGGTACTACCAAAACTATAGATTATGGTATTGGTGATATCAAACAAGAAAATGATTCTGCATTGGTTAGTTTTAAACGTATTGGAAAAATGCCGATGCCATTAGATGTTTTAGTGACATATAAAGATGGTTCAAATGAATGGCATTATATTCCGCTTGAATTAACTTATGGAGCAAAACCTGCGGAAGCGGATCAGGCAGATCGTATAGTAGAAAAGGAATGGCCGTGGACAAATCCAGAAACGACTATAAAATTATCCAAATCAGTGGGTAGTATTTCTTCTATAGAAATTGATCCTTCTCAAAGAATGGCAGATGTAGATCGAACGAATAATAAATTGGTTGTTCCAAATAACTAAAACAAAAAGGTCGGAAATTGATTTCCGACCTTTTTGTTTTTATTCAATACTTTTCTTCGAAACGATTATGTATCCTAATATAAAAAAGACAACGGAGATTATTATACTCACAAATATCTCTTGAGAAAAGACATTTACATTGATGTTGCCATTTTGCCCATTTGCGCGCATTGTATTAATGGCTAAAAGCGGATGACTATAGGGAAATAGAAAATTATTTTTAATTTTTGCACCGACTAAAATAATTCCGGTAATTACACACATTAAACCGATCCCCATTGGTTTTAGGAAGTCTTTCCATAGTGCACTAAATATTAATTGTATAGATAAAATGCCCAGAGAGGAAAGTAATAATTTGCATTCTAATTGTATTAAAAATGGGGCGATATTGTAGTCTGCATAATGTACCATTTTAGGACGAAGTGCAGAGGATAGCATTCCTCCCAAATAGGAGAATAAACCAAATCCTAACAACATAATGAAAACTAGAATTACAGCAAAAATGTATTTGCCCGCATATATTCCTAATTTACTCAATGGCAATGCAAATAAGCTTTTCCATGCATTTGCCTTATGTTCAATATTGTTGACTGAATAGGCTGCAAATATGATATACATGGGTAAGATCAAGGTTCCCATGATACCCAGAGTTCCACTCAAGAAATGTATCCATTCCATGAATGCGGGACCTTTATATGGTTCCTTTTGTGTCAATAATTCACCAAATGTAATTAAGGTACAGATGGCAAATGGTAAGATGATAGCACCCCAAAATGCTGCGGTTTTTCTCGATTTGTAAAATTCGGATTGTATAGAAAGTAAGATGGATTTCATAATAGTTACGCTTTAATTATTTCTAAAAATAAATGTTCGAGGTCTTGTTTTCTATGGTAAATTTCATAGACGTCTACATTATTAGAAACAAGATATTTGTTGAGCTCCGCCATTTGTGTGTAGTCATTGAATCCTATGATAAGTTCATTATTTTCATGGGTGAAATGTATTGCTTTCGCATCTAATAAATTTTTCGCGATATCCAAACTATTACAATGAAGTACGATTTCACTTTTTTGATTTTTGGATAGTTCGCCGATGCTTCCTTGAAATAATAGTTTACCATGATCAACGATACCAACTTCAGTGGCTATTTTTTCCACTTCACTCAAAAGATGACTAGAAACAAAAATTGTTTTTCCTTTGTTCTGCGTAAGGTCTTTGAGTAGATTTCTGATAGCGAGTATTCCATTTGGATCTAGACCATTGGTCGGTTCGTCTAGTATCAAGAGTTGGGGATCACCAAGCAATGCTAAGCCGATGCCTAAGCGTTGTTTCATCCCTAGAGAATATTTGCCCGCCTTTTTATTAGCACTATCTTTTAGGTCGACGATTTCAAGAACTTCGTCCACGCCACTCGTAGGCGTTTGTAATAGCTTGGCTCGGTTGATGAGATTTTCTCTCCCCGTCATATGTTCGTATAGAGAAGGTTGCTCTATCAAGGATCCAATGCCTTTTAGTACTTCGACTCTTTCCTTTTTAATAGATTTTCCGAAGATCGAAATATTGTCTTCCTTGCTTTGTAATAAACCCAATAATAGCTTTATTGTTGTCGTTTTTCCAGCTCCATTATGTCCCAAAAAGCAAAATATTTCTCCTTTTTTTACTTGAAGATTAATATCTGACAAAATGGGACTATTGCCAAAACTGAAATCGAGATGCTTGGTTTCAATAGTATATTCCATAGAGAATAGTTTTTATAAAGATAAATTTACTATCAGTCACAAATGAGAGACAATTTATGAATGGTAAAAAATCAAAGCTCAATGGTTATTTGTATATAATATAACTTTGTGCTCCTTAATTGTACAAAATGAAAGCATTAGTTACAGCGAAAGTTCATCCATTCTTGATCGAAACATTGGAAAAAAATGGATACAAAGTAGATTTTCAACCTGCTATTACAAAAGAAGAAGTAGAAGAGAAGATTAAAGATATAGATGGCTTGATCATCACTACGCGTATCAAAGTAGATAAAAAAATCATTGATAATGGCGTCAAATTAAAATGGATTGGACGATTAGGCAGCGGTTTAGAATTGATAGATATTCCTTATGCAGAGAGTAAAGGAATTCAATGTGAAAGCAGCCCAGAAGGTAATTGTAATGCGGTCGGAGAGCATAGTTTGGGTTTGTTGCTTGGCTTGATGAATAATATACACAAAAGCGCGAATGAAGTTCGCAATTTTGAATGGATAAGAGATGCGAATAGAGGGGACGAACTTTCGGGTAAAACGGTAGGTATTATTGGATTTGGACACACAGGTCCAGCATTTGCACGTGTGCTGTCTTCTTTTGGTGTGAAGATATTAGCACATGATAAATATAAATTTGGATTTGGAATTGGTAATGTCATAGAAACGACGCCAGAAGATATTTTGGAAAATGCCGATGTAATTAGCATGAATATTCCATTGACGGACGAAACTTTACATTATGCCAATGATTCATTTTTTCAAAAAATGAAGAAAAAGCCTTATTTCATTTCCTGCTGTAGAGGCAAAGTGACAGAAACTGGAGCCGTAATTCGCGCTTTGAAAAATGGAAATATTAAAGCTGCAGCATTGGATGTTTTGGAAAATGAAAAACTCGACACATTTACCGAAACCCAAAAAGAAGAATTGTCTTGGCTTGCACAACAACCCAATGTAATTGTAACGCCACATATCGCAGGATATACGCATGAAGCCTATTTGAAAATGGCGAAAGTTGTGCTTGAAAAGTTAGGTATTAAATAAAATTTTAGCCTTTGTTTGGGTTGTTTTTAACAAATAAATGAATTAATTTTGTTTTCTTTTTTCTGTGCAACGCTGCATGTTTGTGTGGCGTTGTACTTTTTTTGTCTAATGCTTAAAATGTGTATATGAGTGACGTAATGTATTTCTCAAAAGAAAGTTTTGAGAAAATGAAAAAGGAATTACAACAATTAAAAGCTGTTGATCGCCCTGCTGCCGCCGCTGCTATTGCAGAAGCTAGGGAGAAAGGTGATCTTAAGGAAAATGCGGAATATGATGCCGCAAAAGATGCGCAAGGTATATTAGAAGCGAAGATCGCCGTGATGGAAAGTCATATTGCGAACGCTAGAATTATAGATGAATCCGAAATCGATATCAGCAAAGTGGCTGTATTGACTCGTGTAACCATAACCAATCTTGCCAATAAAAAGACTTTTACTTACCAATTGGTAGGCGAACAAGAAGCGAATATTAAAGAGCAAAAATTGTCCATTACTTCTCCTATCGGAAAAGGATTGATCGGTAAAAAAGTAGGTGAAATTGCGGAAGTCGTTGCGCCGAATGGTACGATGAAATTTAAAGTGGATAATATCTCCCTTTAATATTTTTTTACATTATTTTGAAGCCTTTGTAGTTATCACTGCAAAGGCTTTTGTTTTATCTTAGCAGCAAATAATATTGCAATATGTCTATATTTTCAAAAATCATAGCGGGAGAAATCCCTTCTTATAAAATCGCAGAAAACGATAAATTTTACGCTTTTTTAGATATTTTTCCTTTGGTAAAAGGTCATACATTGGTCGTTCCCAAAATTGAAATTGATAAAATATTTGATCTTCCAGAGGATTATTTATCCGAATTATTGGTGTTTTCCAAACCGATTGCCGCGGCGATAGAAAAAGTCATTCCTTGCAAGCGCGTCGGGCTTTCTGTAATTGGTCTCGAAGTGCCACATGCACATCTACATTTATTGCCGATTTCTGATATGCAGGATACTAATTTTACACAAAAGAAATTGCAATTGGAAGCTTCTGAAATGGAAGAAATTCAGAAGAAAATTGTCGATGCTTTGGGTAAATAATTATATATGGAAAAGAAAATCATTACCATAGAATATTGTCCGAAATGTGGTTGGTTATTGCGCGCTGCCTATATGGCGCAGGAATTGTTGACCACATTTTCTGAAGAATTGAAAGGTGTAACGCTTATCCCAAGCGAAGTGACGGGTAGATTTCAAATTGGCATCCAAGAGGGTGAGATGCTTTTTGATCGTAAGCGAGATGGCGGTTTTCCTGAAATTAAAGCATTGAAACAAAAAGTACGAGATTTTGTGGCACCTGAAAAATCGTTGGGACATTCCGATAAAAAGTCAGAATAATTGCCATTCACATAAAGAATTGACCACCACTACATTTGCTTTTGGCATAATTACAGCTTCAATGTAATTTTCCCTAAATAAATTCCCATAATTGAAACTCAAAGATAATTTTCTGATGGCGTTGCAGACGGTCCGAAGCAACAAATTGCGTAGTGGTATCACGATCGCGATTATTGCTTTTGGGATTATGGCGTTGATTGGAATTATTACTTCGATTCAAGCGATGAATGATCACATGCGCGAAAGTTTTTCGTCTATGGGTGCAAATGGCTTTACGATTGCGTATAAAGATCGAAATCGATTTGGAAATGATAATAATAGTGAGGCTCGCAAAACCATTTCAGGAAAAAAGACGAAAAAATCCAAACTAGACAAGAAAATATCCCTAAGGGAAGCGGAATTATTTAAAGAAAATTATCATTATCCTGCTCTCGTAAGCATCGCATTGGATGGTTCCAAAAATGAGGAAGTGCATTACAAAAGCAAGAAAACCAATCCCAACGTTAGCATTAGCGGTGGCGATGAAAATTATTTGGCAGTAAATGGTTTTAAGCTAGCGGCTGGTCGCAATCTCAATAAAATGGATGTTGCTTCTGGACGTAATGTTTGTATTTTGGGAAATGATGTAGCTGCGAAGCTATTTGGCGAACAAGGAAAATTGAGTTATTTGGATAAATATGTGCTTGTTAGTGGCATCCCATACCGTGTTGTCGGTGTCTTGGTTGCGAAAGGTGCTGCAGGATTTGGAAGTAAAGATAACATTGTCATTACCTCTTACAATAGCGTCAGAAAAAATTCTAATCTTGGAGATGTATCCTATTCGATTGGCGTTTTGTGTAACGATATCAATAGCATGCCCTTGGCGATTGCGGAGGCGACGGGTGTTTTTCGTAGGATGCGTCACTTGATACCAACAGATGAAGACAATTTTATCATTAATAAAAGTGATAAAATGGCGGAAACAATTATCGGAATGTTGGGGAGTTTGCAAGGTGCAGCGGCCGCTATTGGCATAATCACACTTGTCGGCGCGGCGATTGGTTTGATGAATATTATGCTAGTTGCCGTTTCTGAACGTACCAAAGAAGTGGGATTGGTAAAAGCTATCGGAGGCAAGAGCGTTCAGATCAAACAACAATTTTTATTTGAATCTACACTTATTAGTTTAATAGGTGCAATTATTGGCATTTTGCTTGGTATCATTGTGGGAAATCTAGTTTCCATGATGTTAGGATCGGGATTCGTTATTCCTTGGAATTGGATTATTGTCGGGATTCTCATTTGTACAGGTGTAGGATTGGGCGCAGGTTTATGGCCTGCGATCAAAGCGTCCAAACTCAATCCTATCGACGCATTGCGTTACGAATAATACCTATTCGCTAATTAATTTTTCCAAAATTTTAATTTTTTCGTCACGGTAAAATAGATTCATATTTTCAAATGGAATCAATTTTCCATCCTTATTGACGATATGGACACAGGATTTTTTCACGGCTCTGACATCAAAGTCGTATGCATCCATAAAATTCATAATAATAATTCGGAATAAATTATCATAATTCAGTCCTGGCGCATATACGTCTGGCAAACAACAAAGCAACTGATGTACATCATCATTTACCTTATCTACGGAAATTCCCGTGCTGAAAATTTTGATTAATTGACCTTTTAGATTTTCATCTTGTTCGTATACAATAGTGTTTCTAGTATTGTTATTTAGCAATGCTTGCGGATCCAAATAACGCGTTAAGGGAAAATGATTTTGTCCCAATTTTAAAACGTAACCCATCGCAAGTGCATCCGGATTGCAAGGGACAGGGATAATATCATTGGACTGAAAAACGTCCGTTTGTTCCAATATTTTATTTCTAACGTCTGTCAATGTGATACGATTGTCAGGCGCATCGGCATCATTTCTCCCTGCAATTTGAATTGGTTGAAAGGTGACACCACGCACGCATTTCTGCTTCAAAGCAAATTCAATGATTTTACCACATTCATCATCATTCAATCCTGCTTGCATCGTCACAACAAGCGTCGTACTAAGATTTAATTCGTTTAATTTTTCCAATGCTTTTACCCGAATATCGGTCAAATCTTTACCTCGTAATTTTTCCAAAACTTCTGGTTTGAAAGAATCAAACTGCAAATAAATTTCGAAATCGGGCATATACGTTGCCAATTTTTCTGCAAATCCAGGATCATTTGCAATGCGTACACCATTGGTATTCACCATCAAATGTTTGATCGGTTTACGTTTGGCACTATCCAAAATTTCGAAAAAATTAGGATGAATTGTAGGCTCGCCACCACTTATTTGCACAACATCTGGTTCGCCCTCGTTTCGCACGATGATATCCAACATTTTTTCTATCTCTTCTACGGTTCTGTGACGTCCATAATGGGGCGAAGACATAGCGTAACAAGTTGGGCAAGTGAGATTGCAGCGGTCGGTTATTTCCACGATGGAAAGGCAGCTATGTTGCTCATGGTCGGTACAGAGTCCACAATCATAAGGACACCCATGCTCCACCTCTCCACTAAAATGAAGGGGCATTTCGGATGCTTTATTATAATTGCGAATGTCTTTATAATATTGAATGTCAGAAGCAATTTTTGTTTTAAAAAAACCATGCTCTTTGCAAGTCTTTGTCATAAAAACTTTCTCGTCTTCAAAGATAATTTTTGCACCAATTCTTTTTAAGCAAATAGGACAAAGGCTTGTGGTAAAGTCGTAATAGGTATAATTTCTAACGGGCATAATTTGGTTTTAAATTCCAGAGCAGAATACAGCAGTTAATAACGCGCTACATAGAGCGACGAGTATCGAAATGAGTCCTACTTTTCTAAGTCTTTTTAAATTAGGATCAGGTGTATTTTGGTTTTCACGAGGACGAAATGCGCTCATAATTACAGCAAGCAGTAAAATGAAAAGTCCAACAACTAAACTTAGCAGAAATAGGCCGAAAAAAAATATACCAACTTCGGCTCCATGAGAAGTTCCAAAGCCGCCCTCTAGTAAAATTCCATATCGCATGATATCTTTTTTTCTAAGTTAGTGAATAATTAGGACTTCGCAATAATTTCCGAAAATCAAAGATGTAGCGATAATAATATAAAAGCCCAAGTAAACAAGCTATTTGGATACTTCCTAATCCGAAAAAATAACGCCAGCCTGGTTTGATAAAGTCTAGTAAAAAGCGAAATACTAAATATAAAATCATGAATATTTTAAATGTAGCGCCATTGTCCAAATTGTATTTTTTCTGTATTTGAAAAATGAAAATCCAGCAAAAAATTAAATATATAATTTCATATAGATTCACAGGATGTCTATGTAATCCATCTCCCAAATCCATTCCCCAAGGAAGTGTTGTAGGTATGCCATAGGTTTCTTCATAAATGCCAGCAGAGAAGCAACCAATTCTCCCAATAATTAAAGCAAGAAGTAATGGATAGGTAAATAAATCCCCGGTTTTACTTTTTTCATGAATGGTTAATTTGGCAAGTTCGACACCAATCAAACCGCCCAATAAGCCACCAACAATTGTCATATTATGCAAAAAATAGTTGATCGGATTCGGACTTGATTTCCATGCTGGGATATTTTCTAGTGAACCCCAAAGATGTGCACCCAGATAAGCGCCAGCAGTAGCGCCAATTAAAACAACTAAAGAATGAGTGCTACTCAATTCAACTTGAACATTACGTTTCTTGAGAAAATAGTAATAGCGCATAGCTATGAAAATCCCCAGCGTTTCCATTAAATTATGTAAAGCCATAAAATGGCCTGCAATAGTGATATGTACTGGGAAATTTATTTGCATTGTGCAAAATTGTCTATTGAACAGTTAATAAAGAATCTTGATTTCATTGCCTTGGCGTTGATCAAAGTTATTTCCATATTTATATTTTTTATTTTTTGCCCATTTTAGCCCTGCTATTTTAAAATTCAATTTGGCTTTTTTCTTTGTTGTAATTAAAATTGCACCATTAATTCCTCTTGTACCAAACAATGATTGACTATATAATGTATCTAGAATTTCAATTGTTTGGATCTTTGATGGATTAAGTATGTTGTTAACAAATTCTTTTACGAGAGTGCCATTTATTATATCGAGATTGTACATATAACGCATATTTACAATATAAATTGGTGAATAAGATTGTGTATTTCTTGTTCCCATGTTGGTGTGTAGTAAGTCAGTGCGATTAAATTTCAATGTGTCTTGGAAAATTGCAATTTTCAAACTATCAATATAAGAGTCAATGGAAGTATCTTTCAAAGTCCTCATGTTTGGATTGTCAGATCCTTTTTGTTGTCCAAATGAAACAAATGAAACAAAGGAAAATATTGAAAAGTAAAGTAATAAATGTGATCTCATAGAATATGGTTCAAATAGTGCTAAGCTCGGTGTGGTAAATATAGCGATAACTTGGTATAAAAATGAAACGAGGCTCATTGGAGCCTCGTTCGGATATGGTTAAATGAAACTTTAACTAATTAGCGTAAAAATAATAATTCACGGTATTTAGGTAAGCACCATTCTTCATTGTCGATTAATGCTTCCAATTTGTCAACATGGTATCTGATCGTTTCGAAATAGGCGGCTTTGATATCTTTTTCGTAAGAGATCGCTCTTTCACGGATATCTTCGATTTTATTCGCAACTTTTCTCGCTTTAATCATTGATGCACCGTTGTTATAGATTTCTTCGATATGTTTTGCAACTTTAGAAAGAATATCTTTTTGTGCAGCGTAAGAAGATTCTGGAAGACCTGCGTCGCTCAAGTTTTTGATATTTTGAGCCAATGTATTTTGATATTTGATCGCTACAGGGATAATATGATTTAGCGCTAAATCTCCCATGATACGTGCTTCGATTTGTACTTTTTTCAAATAATTTTCCAATTCGATTTCGTGTCTAGCTTCTAATTCTCTGTCAGAATATACTCCGTTTTCTGTGAAAAGTTTTTTCGCTTTTTCAGTAGACAAAGCATCCAATGCTAAAGGTGTAGTTTTTACATTTGGAAGACCACGTTTTTCCGCTTCTTTTTCCCATTCGTCGCTATAACCATCTCCTTCAAACAATACATCTTTACTTTCTTTGATATATTTTTGAATGATTTGCATAATGGCGATTTCTTTTTTGGTACCGCCTTCGATCAATGCATCAACTTCTTTTTTGAAGTCTTTCAAAGTTTGAGCAACGATAGTATTCAAAGAAACCATTGCATTGGCACAATTTGCCAAAGAACCTACGGCTCTAAATTCAAATTTATTACCTGTGAATGCAAATGGAGAAGTACGGTTACGATCCGTGTTGTCCAATAATACTTCAGGAATGCCACGATGTAAATCTAATTTCAAGATAGCTTCATCTTGTTCGTCAAATTTATCAGTAACACGTGTTTCGATATCGTCCAAAACTTGGCGTAATGCACTACCAACGAATACAGAAATGATCGCAGGAGGCGCTTCATTAGCACCCAAACGGTGATCATTACTTGCAGAAGCGATAGAAGCTCTCAAAATATCAGAATATGTATGAACGGCTTTGATTGTATTTACAAAGAAAGTCAAGAACAATAAATTTGTTTTTGGCGTTTTGCCAGGAGCCAACAAGTTGATACCTGTATCCGTTGCCATACTCCAGTTGTTGTGTTTACCACTACCATTGATACCTGCAAATGGTTTTTCGTGTAACAACACTTTCAATTTGTGACGTTTTGCAACACGCGTCATCAAATCCATCAACAAAATATTGTGGTCCACTGCTATATTCACTTCTTCGAAAATTGGCGCAACTTCAAATTGAGCTGGCGCAACTTCGTTGTGACGTGTTTTTAATGGAATACCTAATTTGTAAGCAACTGTTTCGAAATCCAACATGAAGTTGTACACTCTTTCAGGGATAGAACCAAAATAGTGATCTTCCAATTGTTGACCTTTCGCAGGAGACGCACCGAATACCGTGCGACCACATTGGATTAAGTCAGGACGAGCATTTGCCAAACCTTCATCTACAACGAAATATTCTTGTTCCCAACCCAAAGTAGGTGTGATTTTCGTAATATTTCTATCAAAATATCTTGCAACATCTACGGCCGCTGTATCAATAGCATCCAAAGCTTTTAATAAAGGAGCTTTATAATCTAAAGATTCACCAGTGTAAGAGATGAAAATTGTTGGGATACATAAAGTTTTACCCAAACCAACTTCATATATAAATGCTGGAGACGTAGGATCCCAAGCGGTATAACCTCTCGCTTCGAAAGTCGCTCTGATACCACCAGAAGGGAAAGAAGATGCGTCTGGTTCTTGTTGGATCAATGCATCACCATCAAATTGATCAATAGCCGATCCATCACCTTTAAGTGTGAAAAATGAATCATGTTTTTCTGCAGTCGTTCCAGTTAAGGGTTGGAACCAGTGAGTATAATGGGTTACACCTTTAGATTCTGCCCATGTACGTAATCCGATAGCAATTTGATTCGCCATTTCGCGATCAATTTTTTTGCCGCCTTTGATGCTTGCAGACAAGCTTTTATACGCTTCATCTGTAAGAAACATTCTTGCTTTCTCTAACGTAAATACATTTTCTCTGAAAATGGACGTTACTTTCACTGGGCTGTATTTGATTACAGGCTCTTTTTCTGCAGTGAGGTTATTAATTGCCTCAAATCTTAATGACATAATTTATTTCTCCCTTTTGGTAAAGAATAAGATATTTTTCAATAAAATGAACAAATACTCAATATTAATTCGTAAAAATAAGAATATCTATGTTATTTATTTAAAAAAAGGATTATTTTTTTGCAAACTTATTTATATTAATATTTTTAAATATGCGTAAGTCCGCTATCTTGTACCAATCTATTATATATCCTAATATAATTAATATGAATGTTTGGAAATTAACGATGTATCTAATAAGCGCACTTAAGTAGGGAATGGTTATACCAATTAATAACATATTAGAAAGTGAAAAGAATAGGAAAAATACTACAACTGGTGTATTTATGATAGATTTCCAATTTCTTTTTGGAAAAACAAGTGCCAAAAGTATAAAGGACCAAAAGAATGCTTGTCCGAATAATGCTAAAATGCCAACGGAAGAAAACCAATCCTTAAATGAAGGGGTAAGAATTAAATTGCGAAGAGAAGATGGTAATATTGCGAAATAGGATAATATGGAAGAGGTCAGATAAGGTAATTGTAGTTTTATTGTTCCGTGGACTTCAGATAGGAATGCATATTGTTTCTCTGCTAGTTTTTCTGAAAGTTTAAATGAATTGGGAAAATAGATACTTAATGCAAAAAACAAGATACCCCCAACCGTAAATAAGGAAAATATTAGAATAGAATTTTTTAATTTTCGTTTTTCGACAAAGTAAAATAAGGTTAAAAAAGGAACCAATAAAATCACCCAATAAATTTTGAATACAAGTAAAAATACTATTTGAATGAAAAGAAATAAGCTACGCCAAATAGAAATTAGGGAGTAATCTTTGGAAAGTAAATTATGAGTACTGAGCAGGATTGTCGATAACACCCAAAATGCTAAACCGTCACGATGTACGCCACAGTTCCAAAAAAGGAAAGAGGGGAATAAAAAGAGAAAAAAAATAATGATTCGTTTATTTGATGGTAAATAGTTTAATAGCCATTTCCCCATGTTGATACTTCCCCAAATCGTCCAAATATTAAATAGAATAACATTGGCATAATATCGATTTCCACTTAGGAAATTAAATAAAATTACAACTCTAATAAACAAAATATCGTGCAAGTCATTGAAAAATGATTGATCTTGTTTGAATAAATCCTTGGTTAAACTCCCAGAATAAATATGATGATCTATTATGTCATAGGTGAAAAATGACAGTGGATGTTCTTGAAATATACCTATTTGATCTTTTGCATGTAGAAAAAATTTCCAAGTGTCAGATAGATCGCTTTTTATATGACTGTATAAATAACCGTATGTAATACCAATTAAAATACGAAAAAAAAATGCACAGCTCATCCATTGCCAGCTTATTAGGTTTTGATAATATTTTTTACTACAAAAGAGTATCAAAAATCCTAAAATAAGATAACTTATATATATGATTACCGTCAACAAATTATGCGTTTTCGATAGGTAACTCGATAGTAAAAACAGACCCTTTTCCTAATGTGCTGTCAACTTTTATTTTTCCATGATGTGCTTCTATAATTGTTTTTACATAACTCATACCCAATCCAAATCCTTTTACATTATGAATATTGCCTGTATGAGCTCGATAAAATCTTTCAAACACTCTTTTTACTGTTTCTTTGCTCATTCCAATTCCATTGTCCTCAATCTTTACAGTCAAATATCGGCTATTAGATGAGGTGCTAATTCTAATAATTAAGGGCACTTCAGGATTGGAATATTTTACCGCATTGTCTACTAGATTATTGATCAGATTGTTTATATGTGTATCGTCACCTTTTACAAGATCATTTTTTGCGTCAAGATCTAAAACAATTTGTCCATTTTTATCTTGTAGCTGTAAGGTGAATACATCTACAATATGATGAACTATATCGTGGATATGAAGGTCATTTATATTAAGTTGTAATTCCTGCCTTTCCATACTAGCAGCTTGTAATATGGTTTCCACATGTTTATTCATGCGTTTATTTTCTTCCTTTATAATTCCATTGAAATAGGACATCTTTTCTGCATTACCAAATACTTTAGGATTTTGAAGTGCATCTACAGCCAGCGAAATAGTTGCAATCGGAGTCTTGAATTCATGCGTCATATTATTGATAAAATCTGTCTTAACCTTGCTCAGC
The DNA here is from genome assembly GCF_004337365.2 of Rhizosphaericola mali. Taxonomy (GTDB): domain Bacteria; phylum Bacteroidota; class Bacteroidia; order Chitinophagales; family Chitinophagaceae; genus Rhizosphaericola; species Rhizosphaericola mali. The sequence continues at coordinate 4,510,861 of NZ_CP044016.1, forward strand.
GTACTTTGCTCTAACATGGTTTTAATGGTTGTGTAAAATGCCATGATAATTACAAGTGTAAATAATCCAGACGATATTAAACTCCATGTTAATGAACCTAAGACTTGTCTTTGTAGATTTGGAATGATGTAGCAAATGGCCTCGGGAGCCATAAACATACCAAAATTATCATTATTAACAATTGGAATGGTCAATTTTAAAATCGAAGAATCCAAAAAATAATCCATAAAGTATCTTGTGTGTGCCTCGGGAGACGGACCGTTAAAAATACCATATTCGATATTAATGCCACCTACATCATGCTTATTTAAAGCATCATGTATTTTTTGGTCAATTTCTTTTTGGGTAAAATGGTCTGTTACCAAAGATTGAGGAGGCATTGAAAATAGATCTTGGAATTGCATGCCTTGACGTGTGCCACTTCTAGGTCTTGGAAGCGGAGAGGGCATCGTTTGCTGCTTTGCCAAATCTTTTGCAACATCTTGAATTGATCTCTCTACATCATCCAAAACGCGGTGTTTTTGTGTTTCCTTTAAATTGTATACCCAAGACACCTGTAGTATTACAAAGCCTATCAAAGAAAGAAAAACTAATACGATACTTATAGAAATCGATTTTTTTATTTTACTAATTGCCCCCATTGACTAAAAATTGATATGCAACAAAAATAGTTTTTCGTTAGCTATTTTATAGGTAAATATTTTATAAATCCGTAATTTAGAAACTGTAGATTAAAAACATGCATTGTTTGACAATTAAATTAGCAAATATGAAAAAATTTGAAGTTAAGCAGGGAGATTGTCTTATTGCAGATCCTTTTTTGACAGATGAAAGCTTTACTAGATCTGTTGTGTTGATATGTGAAGTAAACAATGCAGGTGCATTAGGTTTTATTATAAACAAAAGCCTTCCTCAAAAATTGGACTCTTTGGTGAAAGAAATAGGAACTTGCCCATTTCCTGTGCATTATGGAGGGCCGGTCAAATTGGATACGCTGCATTTTTTACATTCCCGTCCAGATCTGTTCCCTGATAGTTTTAAAGTGGATCATGGCATTTTTTGGGGTGGAAATTTTGATATTGCTATGGATCTTATAAAGAACAATGAAATTGATGGTCATGAAATAAAAATTTTTTTGGGCCAAAGTGGATGGGATGATCAACAACTTTCTCGTGAAATAGAAGGTAAAACTTGGTTAAAAACGGAAAGCTCGCAAAAATTACTTTTTCAAGAAAATCCCAAATTGATATGGAAAGAGTCTATTAAAACCTTGGGGAAAAAATATGAAGAAATGATCAATTATCCTTTGGATCCTACCTTAAATTAACAAATAATGCCTCGAAATACTTCGAGGCATTATTTGTTAATAGACATTCTATTATCTCAAAACAAAATGAACGCCTATGTAAGCATTGATATTTCCTAAATTATGTAATTTTCCCTCACTTCCATTATCATTATAGTAACTTTCATTGTAATTAATATAATTATAATTGGCGCCTAATTGTATCCCATTCGAAGTTAATTTTCCAAAAGGAATATTAAATCCTATTCCACCTTGCGCCATGAATCGACCGCTCGTTTGGCTATAGGTAGAATACATTCCCAAATATTGATCAAAATCAACCACGCCTACTCCGACACCCAAACTTACATAGGGTTGAATCGGGCTGGTCGTTCCTCCCAAAGGAGAATAAAGGCCTTTGGCTAAAATAGGAGTGATATTCATACGTGAACTCAATACTCCAGTATAGTTTTCATTTCCAATGGTGTAGGTTTTACTAGGAACTTTTTCTTGAAATCCTTGGTAATTGGCACCTAGACCCGCGGCAATTTTATCGCTCATATAATACATGACATCACCTCCCCAGCCACGCCAGCTATTTTTGTCAATAACATTAGTCTTAAAACCTCCTAATGGAAATGCAGTATTGTAATTTAAATCAAGAATAACATCTCCGGCTTGCTGAGCTTTGGATGTGCTGAGAATGGAAAGAAATCCTATCATTAAAAAACTTAAGAGAAATATACGTTTCATATCTAAAAAGATTAATAGATTATTTTTTTAAATAGGTTGATTGCGCAAATAATTTACCGACTTGGCTATCTGCAATACTTGGATTATTGTTGTTAGCAACACCTGATCCGTTGATAGAACCTAACCAAAGTAGATTGATGGTTTTATTTGTTTTCGCATTTTTCAAATCCAAAATATTGATAGAAATGGAAACATCAGTGATGTAATAAGTGCCCACAAATCCAGGATAACCATATCCGTAACCACCCAATCCCCAATAATAACCAGGATCCCAATATCCGCCATAACCACCCCAATATCCGCCATAACTATAATATCCAGTATAGATATTGTAAATTCTGTTGATATTGACGCCAAGATCGGCCTTGCTAGAGTCTGTCGTCTGTGTATAGCCGGCAGCTGTCATATATCTTGAAGTGGCATTAATATATGCCGTGTCGATGTTAGAAAGTTCTTTAACTTCTTTATTTCCTTTAACTAAGGAAACCGAATCGGGGATATAAAATGTACTGTAAGATGTGAAATCTGCAGATGTATCTCTTTGTGTGATATACACTCGAGACTCTTCTGCGGTGAGGTTGTCTGTGGGATCTTTAGTACAGCTGGCAATAGACACAACTATGCCAGTACAAACGAGAAGGGTTTTAAACAAGCCTTTCATAAATGATAATATTTGCCTTTTAAAATTTACAAACTTGTGGTATGTTCAATAGACCTTTTTTTTGTGGAAAAGTTATATGCAAATCTAAAATTTTAGAAAAAAATTATTTCCATTTTTTAGCTGGTTTGCGTAGGATAGAAGGGGCAAATACGATATAATATAAAAACATCCAAACATCAAATAGTATAAAGTATTTCCAAAGATCTTGTTCCTCTAATTTTTCCATAGAACGATACCATACAAAAGCTAAAACAATCATGCGAATCGCAAATAACGCTAAGGCTATTTTCCAAAAATAAAACAAGGATGCTATGAACAATGGATAAACAAAAAAGCCAGATAAGGAATACAATCCCAACAAAAATTTGTATTTGGGTTTGTAATATTTGGCAGTGGTATAGTGTCTAAATTTTTGTTTTTTCCACTCTTTCCAAGTCTTTTTGGGTTCGCTTATTGTGTAAGCTTCTTTATCTATTACGATTGCGGTGTTGGATTTGTTGGCGATTTTATTAATAAATAAATCATCGTCTCCTCCAGGGATCATATTGATCGATGAAAATCCTTTATTTTTTAAAAAAACATTTCTTTTATACGAAAGATTTCTGCCGACGCCCATATAAGCATCTCCTGCTAATGCAAAGGATAAATATTGTAAGGCTGTATGGAATGTTTCGAATCTAATTATTTTATTTAAAGTTCCTTTTCTTTTGGCATAGGGCCCGTATCCCAAAACGATATCAATATTCTCATCATAGGCCTCTTGCATTTTCTGTATCCAAAATTCACTTGCTGGTGTACAATCGGCATCAGTAAGCAATAAAGTGTCGTATTTGGATTCTTTAATTCCCATAGATAAAGGGAATTTTTTACCTACGATGAGTTTGGCTTCTTGCGTGAGCGTTACGACTTGTAATTGTTTGAATTTTTTTTGAAATTCTTCTAAAAGAAATTTTGTGTCGTCTACAGAATTGTCATTGACCATGACAATTTCATGCGTCGTTTTATAATCTTGTAATAATACACCAGGAAGATTTTTGACGATTTTCGCTGCTTCGTCTTTAGCACAAATAACAACGCTTACTGGATATTCTTGTGAGGCAGTTTTCTTTTTGGACTGATAAAATGCCAATCGGATGAAATAATATAAATAGTAAAATAGTTGGCAAACTATTACAAAAGCAAATGCGATAATGATGATGCGTCCGATATACTGCATTAGACAAATTTAGAATTATGTTTGCTTAAAATAGAAGAAAATAGCAATTGGTTATTCACTATTTTCCTGATATTGTTTATAATTTATACGAATATAATCAATCAATTCTAAATCTGACATGCCGACAATATCTTCATACTTTGGGCGGTATTTTCGCATGAAATCTTGTAATTTTTCATCCGTGATGTTTTGTTCCAAATATTTTTGGACAAATGATCTATTAAAGCGATTGTCTACATAATCTTCTTTTTCTTCTCGTAAAAGATTGTTTTTCAAAATAGTATGTCGCTTCTTCTTTTTTTTATTGAGTGTTTCTGCCAATTTGCCAACATTGATATACGTAGGACCCCAATCTTCTCCAAATTTCAACTTGGGTTTGGTATAATTAAATGCTTCTTTGTATTCATTTCTTCGCGCAAGAGAATCTGCATGATAATTTTTAGCTGTTACCGTGACGTTATTGAAGGTAGTTGTATCCAGATTTTGATTGAAATAGGTGATTTTCCCTGTTCTCATTGGTTTATTCCTAATCAGTTGTAGGGAAATGATTAAATTTTGAATTTTGGCCAAACTGTCCGCAGATAATTTGTTGGTTAATTTGCCCGAAATAAAAAAAGATACCGTGTCATTTGGTTGATAATGAATGGAAAAATTCCCATCAGTATTCGTAAATGCCATATCTCCAGACGAAGCCTCAATCATAATGCCTTCAACGGACTCTGTGGTCATACCAGCACTAATTTTTCCTTTTAAAATCTTTTGTGCCTTGCAAAAAGTTACGCTGATCAGAAAAATTAATAGGACAATAGCTTTTCTATTCAAGGTTAGTTTATTTGGACGTTATTATTCCTAGGTAAGTTAGTCATAATTATGAAAAAAGGATAGGAAAAATTCCTATCCCTTTTTCTGATATTGCGTGTAACTTATCCGAATATAATCAATCAATTCCAAGTCTGACATACCTACAATTTCTTCATATTTTGGGCGATATTTTCGCATAAAATCTTCAAGTTTTTCATCTGAAATACTTTGTCCTAGGTATTTGCGTACAAAAGTGCGGGTAAATCGATTATCTATATAACCTTCTTGTTCCTCACGTTGAAGATTATCTTTCAACATTTGGTGCTGTTTTTTCTTTTTAAAATTAAGCACCTCTTCCATTTTCCCAACATTTAAAACATCAAAAGCAGATTTAACTTTCGGTTTGGTATAGTTATACGCATCTCCATATTCTTTTCTATTATTTAAGGAGTCTGCATGATAATTTCTTGTTCTAACAGTAACATTATTTAAGGTGGTAGTATCATCATTAGTTGGGAAATAAGTAATTTTTCCTGTATTGAGGGGTGTGTTTCTTACAGATTGAAGAGACATCATTAAGTTTGGTATTTTAGCCAAACTATCTATAGGATATTGACTTCTGTACTTGCCAGCGATATAAAATTTCAACGTATCATTTGGTTTATACGAAACAGAAAAATTACCACTCGCATCTGAAAATGTCATATCTCCAGATGTCGTTTCCAACATAATTCCTTCAGTAGACTCAGTGGTCATTCCAGCACTAATTTTTCCTTTTAATATTTTTTGTTGTGCATATATATGGGAAAATGAAAAGAATAAACCTATAAATAATAAATATATGTATCGCTTCAAAATCTTGTAATTATTATACTTTAATAGTAAAAAATCTAAAATAAGCTATAGCAAAATAATGCCATTTGAAGCGTATTCTCGTTTAATTTTTGTTAATGTTGGTGCTATCAGTAGAAATTTTACCACTTTTTATGTCTTTTTCATATTGGTCGTATGTCTTTCTAATATACATTAATAGGTCTAGATTTTCCATATATTCGACTTGGTCATAAGTCGGTCTATATTTTTTTATATAACCATCCACTAAGCTAAGATCGACTTTTCTTCCAATATTATTTACGATGACAGATTTGTTAAATCTGGAGTCGATATAGCCTTGCTGCTCTTCAAATAACAAATGCCTTTGCATCCGTTTCATGGTTTTTTTCTTCTTGAAATTAAGAATACTAGCCATGGAACTTATAGGGGTCAATGGATTAAATTTCGGGTTACTATAGGCAAATGTACTTCCGTAAGCTTGACGATTTTCTAAGGAATCTTTATGGAAATCTCTGGTCGTAACTGTAACAGATTCTAAAGTAGTTCCATCACTGAAACGCAAGGTTTTGGGGATGTAATTGGCTTGCGTAATTGATTTTTGCAAATCTCTTATGGGCAATTCAAAATTATTCCAATCAGTGATCTCGGCTGCAGGAAAGGGCGAACTTTTAATCGTACCGATATAGAAAAATAAAGTATCCATATAAGACGCAGGAATAGTAAATTTTCCTAACGAATCTGTCGTTGTTTGTTGACCACTAGTCGTTGTAACTAATACTCCACTTGCCGCTACTGCGACAGAGTTGGTAGTAATAATACCGTGTAATAATTTTTTTTCTTGGGAAAAACTATGTAAAGACGTGAAAACAAAAATGCACAACAAAAAGGAAAGTCTCCCGAAGTTAATTTTGTTGTAGAATTTCTGCGTCATAATTATAGGGCAAATTATTCAAAGTTATTGAAACTGAGTAATTTTTATTAGATTTTCAACCTTAATTAACGAATAATATTTGATTGTAATACCTTTGCAAAATGGCATCTTTAAAATTCGAACTTCACAAGGAAGACAATCAGTCCAAAGCTAGAGCAGGCAAAATTACCACAGATCACGGAGAAATATTAACACCCATATTCATGCCTGTCGGCACCGTCGGGAGTGTTAAAGCAGTAAATCAACAACAATTAAAAAACGATATAAAAGCCCAAATAATTTTGGGAAATACTTATCATTTGTATTTGCGTCCTGGGACTGATGTCTTAGAAGCAGCCGGAGGATTGCATAAATTCAATGGTTGGGATCGTCCGATTTTGACGGATAGCGGTGGCTATCAAGTATTTTCCCTTGCTGGAACAAGAAAGATTAAAGAAGAAGGTGTCACTTTTCAAAGCCATATAGATGGAAGCCGTCATTTGTTTTCCCCAGAAAAAGTGATGGATATTGAGCGCTCCATTGGTGCCGATATTATTATGGCATTTGATGAATGTACACCGTTCGGTAGCGACTATAATTATACGCGAAAAAGTATGGAGATGACGCATCGATGGTTAGATCGATGTATCAAAAGGTTGGATGAAACCGATAACATGTATGGATATACTCAAAATTTATTTCCTATAGTTCAAGGAAGTGTATTTCCTGATTTGCGTAAAGCTTCTTGTGAATATATCGCGTCCAAAAATGCAGTTGGCAATGCTATCGGAGGTCTGAGTGTGGGCGAACCAGAAGATAAATTATATGAATTTACAGGTCTTTGTTGCGAATATTTGCCACAAGATAAACCTCGTTATCTGATGGGAGTGGGGACGCCATGGAATATATTGGAAGGTATTGCATTGGGGGTGGATATGTTTGACTGCGTTATGCCTACGCGTAATGGTAGAAATGGTATGTTATTTACTACAGAAGGGGTGATTAATATTAAGAATAAAAAATGGGAAAAAGATTTTACGCCTATTGATTCTGGATTTGAATGTGAAACGAGTAATTATTATACCAAAGCTTATTTGCGTCATTTAGTTCATTCGCAAGAGATTTTAGCTTTAGAATTGGCAAGTATTCACAATCTTGCTTTTTATCTTTGGTTAGTAGGACAGGCAAGAGAACATATAATTGCCGGAGATTTTACAAGTTGGAAAAATGAAATGGTTGTAAAGTTGAAAACTAGATTATAATAAAATGGTTTTTCTCTAAAAGAGAAAATCGGCATTTTGAATTCATTCAAATGCCGATTTTCATTTAAAAAGAGTTTAGAATTGTATACTTTTTTAGTATATTCAATAGGTTAACAACGGCTCGAACTTTTATTGGTAATTTCATTATTTATATATTTCGAACTGGGGCAAAGTTAGATAGACGGTTTTGAATAGTATATAGCTATTTTTAGTCATTTTTTTGATAAATTTTAAATATACTTATTCAGATAGAAGAATTTAGGGAAATATAGATGGGTTACTTGTTGAAAATGTATTTTTGCGCCATGTCAGACTTGAAAGATAAATACGAAGTAGTCATAGGATTGGAAGTGCATGCGCAATTAGGTACCGAAACCAAATTGTTTTGCGGGGATAGTGCTGCTTTTGGAGGCGCTCCCAATACTCATGTGAGTCCGATTACGCTAGCTTTGCCAGGAACACTACCTAAAACAAACAAGAAAGCGGTTGAATACGCTGTAAAAATGGGAATTGCATGCAATTGTAAGATTGCTGACTTTACTTATTTCTCTAGAAAAAATTATTTTTATCCCGATTTGCCAAAGGGATTTCAAATATCTCAAAATGTACATCCCATCTGTGATGGTGGTGAAGTGCGTATTAAATCTGGTGATCATTATCGTAATGTACAATTGGATCATATCCATTTGGAAGATGACGCAGGTAAAAGTATTCATGATGTGTATGATGACCGTACTTGCGTTGATTACAATCGTGCTGGCGTACCATTGATTGAAATCGTGACTTTGCCGGATATGCATTCTGCAGAAGAAGCATTTCAATATGTGACTGAAGTCAGAAAATTGGTTCGTTGGATTGGTATTTGCGACGGCAATATGGAAGAAGGTAGTTTGCGCTGCGATGCTAATGTTTCTATTCGTTTGAAAGGAGAGACGAAATTGGGCACTAAAGTAGAAGTGAAAAATTTGAATTCTATTCGTAATGTCAAAAAAGCGATTGAATTTGAAATTGATAGAATGATCGATTTGGTGGAAGCTGGCGGAACTGTGATACAACAAACAAGAAGTTTCGATGCCTCAAATGATACCACATTTGCATTGCGTGATAAGGAAGAAGCAAATGATTATCGCTATTTCCCAGAACCAGATTTGGCGCCAATAGAAATTGATGAAGTTTATATTCAAAAAATCAAAGCCCAATTACCAACGTTTTCTTTCGTATTGCAGGATAAGTATCAGAATGAATTAGGCTTGAGTGAATACGATGCGGAATTGATCTGTGCAGATAAATCAACTGCAGATTATTTTGAAAAAATTATTTCTATAAATAAAAATTACAAAGCCATCGCCAATTGGATCAATGGTCCATTGAGACAATGGAATAATGATCATGGTATTTCATTCGAACAATTGACAATCACGCCAGCTCAGCTTTCAGATTTGATCAATTTGATTGAAGAAGGGAAAGTAAATTTTAGCATTGCTTCTTCCAAAATTTTACCATTATTAGCACAAAATTCGACATTAACTCCGTTAGGAATTGCTCAAAATGAAAATTTAATTCAGGTGAGTGATTCTAATGAATTGGATAAATGGGTGGATGAGGTTTTACAATCCATGCCAGATAAAGTAAAGGAATATCAAAAGGGTAAAACGGGATTGATTGGAATGTTTGTAGGGCAAGTGAAAAAACTCAGTAAGGGCAAAGCTGATCCCAAAATCGTTACCGAAATATTACAAGAAAAATTGAAGTAGAAAATCTAATATAAAAAATGGCGTATGTTTCTAATATACGCCATTTTTTATGGCTTGTTGATGCATTTCCTTGACATTTCGGATACTCATATCAATCTCAAAACCGATCAAAAGCATCATTGAATTGAAAAATATCAATAGCATAATGATCATTACGGAACCTATCGAACCATAGAATTTGCTATAGTTTGAAATGTTCTGTGCCCAATAGGAAAATACGGAGGTACATAAAATAATTAAGACTGTGCCAATTATAGCACCTGGCGTGATCAGTCGTTTTGTTCTTTTTATTGTTGGCGCGTATTTGTATAAAAAACTAATGGAAAATAGAAACAAAAAGAAAATGACAATCCAACGTAAACTTTTTACCAAGGCCTTGATTTCTGGACTTTTGATGTGCAACCAAGTCATTACCTTATTGAATAATGCGCCTTGTGTCATGGAAATCAATAAATTACCAAGAAGCAACAGGATTAAAAGCAATAAGAGTTTAATTGCTCGCCAACGTTTTTTAATAAAATTAGTCTTTAATTTTTTAGAAACACTTTTATCAAATGCGCGAATGATTCCCATCACCGCATTAGAAGAGTAGAATAAGGTTAAAATAAAACCCAACGACAACAATCCATTTTTTTGTTTATTAAATAGATCATCTAAAAAATGCCGCAAAATTCTTCTGGTATTTCTGTCTGGCGTTAAATCATAAAGCAAATTGGCTAATGCATTAAATATCTGACGCGAAATCGGCAAGTAAGGCAATAAGGAACATATAAAAAGAAATACTGCCGGAATCGCCAACAAGATATTAAAGGACATTGCCGCAGAACGAATACTCAATCCTTCTTTTCTAATTGTATTCAAAAAATAGCGATATACATCGTACAATGGCAACCCTAAAAATCCAGGTAGCACAATACCTTGCAACTTCTTTCGGATGATGCATGCTGGTGTACTGTTCAGTAAAAGTCTTTCTAAATTAGTCAAATGAGCTTACTTTGTGCTGTTCGCTTTTTTGGCCATTTCAGCGTCTAAAGCGGTTTGATATTTTTTTGCATAATCTAAATGCTCTTGATAAGTTTCACTAAAGTGATGCGTGCCACTAAAATCACTATTTGCTACAAAATACATATATTTTGTTGTTGGTTCATCTAATACGGCATCAATTGTTTTTTGTGACGGCGTACATATAGGTCCTGGAGGCAAGCCTTTATTGCGATACGTATTGTAAGGAGAAGGAACTTGCAAATGTCCTGACAACACACGTTTTATTGTAAAGTCATTCAATGCAAATCGAATGGTAGGATCTGCGCCCAATGGCATATTGGCTTTGTATCTATTGTAATATACGCTAGCGACATTTCCTTTTTCAGCTTGTGTATTTGTTTCTTCTTCCACGATGGAAGCCAAAGTGTACACTTGCAATGTGGTTAATCCTAATTTTGCGGCCTTCTCTTTTCTATTATCCTTTGACCAAAAATCATTGGCATAATCTTTTAATCGATCTAATATTTTGTCAATGGAAAGATTCCAATTTAATAAATAGGTATCAGGGATGACAAGTGCCATTACTGTATTGGTATCTGTGTCCAATTTTTTTAAAGAATCATTGCTATTTAAAAATTGCAAATCTTGAAGAGAATCTTGTCTAAATTTTTTACCTAATAGTCCTGCGAGATTGGCTCTTGTACGTAATTTATTGATCACCAATTTTATTGGTTCTTGTTTATTATTTCTAAATAGACGGACTATGTCTAAAAGCGAACTTCCTTTTCTGATTTCAAATCTTCCAGTTGAGACTCGTTTCCAAGCATTTAATTTGTCTGCGAGAAGCGTAAATAGTGATTGATTTTTAATAAAATTTTTGTTCTCTAATTGATCTAATATTTCTGTTCTGGCATCTTTACCTTCACTTACATAAACGAAAACATGCTCATCAGAGAAATTGGAGGCACTGCTTTTGGCAAAATACAGTCCAATGATCAAAACTAATATAGCAATAGCGATAATCGATCTAAATAAAATTTTCACCTTACAATAATTTTAGGTTAACTATTATTTGAATACAAAGTAAGCATAAAAAAACCTGTTCTCATAGAAGAACAGGATGAAATATCAATTATTTTAAATATACTATTTTGCTGGAGCCGCTGGAGCCGGTGCTGTGTTTTGTGCAGGAGCAGATTGTGCTGGAGCTGTTTGCTGAACTGGTGCATTTGTATTCAAATTTTTCAAAATAGAATTGTCATTGGTTGCCCCATTGCCAGCTCCTTTGAAAAATATTACAGAGATCAAGCAAAGAACACCGATAACGGCTGCAAAAATCCAAGTTCCTTTTTCCAAAACATCTGTAGTTTGTTTTACTCCCATGAATTGGTTACCAAATCCACCAATGTTTCCAGAAAGACCACCACCTTTAGGATTTTGTATCAAAACAAAGAATCCCAAGATTGCACTTGCAATGATTACTAATATAAAAAAGAAAAGTACCATTATTTATTTTCGTTTAAATCGTTAATTTGAGATGCAAAATAAGCGGATTTCTCCGGTTTGAGCAAACTTAATCTATTTAAAATTTCTATTGCCTCGTTTTTTTTGCCCTGTTTGGTTAATACGTCAACCATTGCTTCTGTTACAATGTCCGAATTTTGGTTAGATTTTGCTGCGTCTTGAGCTACTTTAAGTTCTTCCTTTTCGGAAGTTTGTATTAATTGGCCATCAGCTCCAATCTTTTTCATCACCTTGAGCCATTCCGTAAATTTCTTTACTTTTTGTCCAAAATCGCTTTGGATATTGTTGTTGACCTTAACTCCTATAGAGGCGAAATAATCCTTTACGTGTGCAGGCGTTGCCTCTTCGGATAATAGTAGCTGTTTTGGAACTGCTTCTGATTTGAAAGAAGAGGCTATGTTTGCAAGTTTTGCAGACATTTTTTCTCCAATTAGATTTTCCTCTTCTACTTCCGGAGTAATAGCTTCTTCCTCAATTGTTTCATTTACTTCTGAGGTTGAATGCTCATGTTCGGTATTACTTTCAACAATAGCTTCGTTTGATTCAGCTTCTGTTGTGCTTTCTGAAACCGTAGTATCTGCTGCTATATTTTCAACAATTGGTTCAATCGGCGCAACAGATTCATCTGGAAATTCCGGTGATACAGAACGTTGTTCTTCTATATTTTCAGATAAATCCACAATGTTAGGTTGATCCTTTTCCCCAATATATTCATCCATGTTTTCGGTAAAATTATTTTCACCGTTGATAGCTGTATTATCTGAAATAGAATCTTCCTCGCCGTTTAGAATTTCTTCCGCAGCAGAATCTTCAATCGTGTCTGAAATGAAATTTCCATTTTCTATTATTTTGATATTGGGTTGGTCATTTTCAGCAATATATTCATCTACACTTTCCGTAAAAGTTTCAGTTTGTTCATTTTCGGTTGGTGTGGGAATAGGTTCAAAAGTTTCTATTGGAGCGATGTTTTCTTCTTTTGCTGTCCAAGTATTTTCGAAATTTTTTTCTTCTAATTGTGTGTTTGGATTATCGATGACAGACTTTAGGAATGCTTTTACTTTTTCCTTTTCTGCGTGAATATCTTTTTGTGGAATATTTTCTTCCGTAATTACAGGTTTTTCTTCATCAACTAACACATTGCTGACGAAAGATTCCATAATTTCTAAATTAGGAGACGTCTCAATTGTATCGGTAGAGTTATTTATAAATAACTCTTCTTTCGCTAAATTAGACAAATCTGTATCTGCTTTTTTTAACTCAGTTAATTGATTGAGTTGAAAAAATAGCCATTTGGGATCTTGAAAATTTAATGCTGTCTTTTGTAATTGACGATTATATCCTGGATGATTTTGCTCTTTTAACTTTGCGGTCAACAATAATTGCGCAATGGTAAAGTAAGGATACTGCGACACAATATTTTCCAACTGCGACACAGAAACGTCTGCAAGTGTAGGCTTTCCGGTTAGCCAAGTAACAATATTATTTTCCAACTCTGACATTTTCACATTTGAAAAACTATAGGTGTGTAACCCTACAAACCTACATTATAATAGCTAATTTGAATATTTTATTTTACCAGTTCCCAAAAATATCATTGAATATGGACTCACTTACATTTTTGACAATATCACTCATTAAGGAGACTTCGGCTTCTTGTAAACTCAGATTGGAGGAGAAATCAAAATTCTGCGTTACATTGAATTCTTGTTTCTTGTTATTCTTCGTCGCATCCACCCATATTAAGTGAAAAGTAACCACTAGACGGTTCATGCTTGCGGTTTGTGTACCTGTTGTAGAACCAATACCTGAAGTTGTGACATCGTAGCCAGAAATATAACCACTAATTTGATAATCAGCATTGTTGTCATCCGTTAATGTCAATTTAGTTTGATTGTTAATCTGTTGTACCAATGCATCTGTGATCTTTGGACCTACTTGCGGATTGATATAACGTGCTTTATTGGTAAACAAATTAATGTGTACTGTTTTTACATTATCCGGAATGATAGTATTTTTAAAAGAATACACACCACAGGAAATAAGTGAACACAAAATAATTAAGAGTACACCTATTTTTAGATATTTAGATAAATACATTGTCTTTAATTTAATCGTTAATGTCGTATTCTTTTAATTTTCGGTACAAAGTACGTTCACTGATTCCCAAATCTAAAGCCGCATCTTTTCGTTTTCCGCGATGTTTTTTCAAGGCTTTGGTTATCAATTCTTTTTCCTTATCAATAATATTCAACGTTTCTTCCACATTCTCGTGTTCGTTGTATCCATCATGCTCATCAGAAGTAATTACAAATGGTTGTGCATTATTGTGCGTCGTGATTTCTTCTGTTTTAAAATCATGATTTTCTGCTGGAGTATATGGCGCAGGCAAAGTTCTACCATCTGCATTGCCATTATAATCATTGAAAACCGACTGTTGCGTATATCTTTCAGATTGAGAAGCTAAGGCGGGGTTTTGAATCAGTTCTAAAAACATTTTTTTTAATTCCGTAACATCTTTTTTCATTTCAAAGAATAACTTATACAAAATCTCCCTTTCGTTGGCAAATGAAGTGCCGCCACCATTATTAGAATCTCCAGCTAGTGCAGGTAATCTATTTTCATTCTTATCAGGAATATAGGATTGCAGTGCCGTAATATCAATTTCTTTAGTTTTACTTAATACCGAAATTTGCTCAGCAATATTTTTTAATTCACGAATATTTCCTGGCCAAGAATAATTAACTAACCAATTTTTAGCGGCATCATCCAATTGAACGGGTGTTGTTTTATAGCGCTCAGAAAAGTCCACTACAAATTTTCTAAATAATAAAGGAATATCTTCTTTACGATCTCTTAACGCAGGTACACGAATCGGAACTGTACTCAATCGAAAATACAAATCTTGACGAAATTTGCCGGTTTGGGTAAAATCATACAAATCTCTATTCGTTGCAGCAATTACGCGAACGTCTGTTTTTTGAACTTTCGAACTACCCACACGAATAAATTCGCCAGTTTCCAATACTCGCAATAATCTTGCTTGTGTACCAATAGGCATTTCCCCAATTTCATCTAAGAAAATAGTTCCTCCATTGACCGTTTCGAAGTAACCTTTGCGTGCGTCTACTGCTCCTGTAAATGAACCTTTTTCATGTCCAAATAATTCCGAATCAATAGTCCCCTCAGGAATCGCACCACAGTTGACAGCGATGAAAGAATTATGTTTACGCGAAGAAAGTGAGTGAATTATCTGCGAAAATGCTTCTTTTCCCACACCACTCTCTCCGACGATCAATACACTTAAATCTGTTGCAGCGACTTGAATAGCAACATCCAATGCATGATTCAATGCAGGTGAGTTACCGATAATTCCAAATCGATTTTTTATAGATTGAATTTCAGACATTATATATAATTGGGCTTAGATAGATTCGATTTCTCCTAATAAGGTAGCTTGCGTACAGCTTGTAACTTTTACCATAACATAGTCTCCAGCTTGTACATCGAAATCCGCTTTAGGAAAAACGATCGTTTTATTTTGAGAACTGCGGCCTTTCCATTCTTGATCATTTTTTTTGCTTTCTCCTTCGATCAAGACTTTGTATGATTTGCCTACATCTTTTTTATTACTTTCATGGGAAAGTCTATTTTGAAGTGCTACCACTTCCGCTAATCTTCTTTTTTTCGTTTCTTCTGGAATATCGTCTTCATACCTTCTTGCGGCAAGCGTTCCTGGACGTTCGCTATAGAAAAACATATAGCTCATATCATATTCGCTATATTCCATCAAACTCAATGTATCTTGATGATCTTCCTCAGTTTCTGTGCAGAATCCCGTGATAATATCGGAGCTAATACCACATTCTGGAAGGATTTTTCTGATTTGGTCAATTTTTGCTTTGTACCAATCACGTGTATAAGTACGATTCATTAATTGTAATACTCTCGAGCTTCCACTTTGTAATGGCAAATGAATATAATTGCAAATATTTTCATATTTGCTAATTGTAATTAACACATCCTCTGTAATATCTTTCGGATGTGAAGTGCTAAATCTTACACGCAAAGATGGATCTACCAACGCTACCATTTCCAATAATTGGGCAAATGTAATGGCTTTATCCATCGGATGGTTGGAATCAGTGAAATAGTAACTATCCACATTCTGTCCCAATAAAGTCACTTCTTTATACCCTCTTTCAAATAAATCACGCGCTTCATTAACGATAGAATGTGCATCCCGACTCCTTTCTCTACCTCTCGTAAAAGGCACAACGCAAAAACTACACATATTGTTACAACCACGCATAATAGATATAAATGCGGAAATACCATTGCTATTTAAACGTACTGGCGCAATATCGGAATAAGTTTCCTCTCTGCTCAAAAGAACGTTGACTCCTTTTTGACCTGTTTCCGCCTCAGTGATCAAACCAGGCAAAGTTCTATAGGCATCCGGT
This sequence comes from Rhizosphaericola mali, assembly GCF_004337365.2. Taxonomy (GTDB): domain Bacteria; phylum Bacteroidota; class Bacteroidia; order Chitinophagales; family Chitinophagaceae; genus Rhizosphaericola; species Rhizosphaericola mali. Next base: position 4,527,305 of record NZ_CP044016.1, read on the forward strand.
CCAATTACTAAATCCACTAATTTTTCTTCTTCCAAAAATTTGGATTTCAATCTTTCCGCCATGCACCCCAAAACGCCTACAAGCATTCCAGGTTTTTCTTTTTTCATTTTTCTAAATTCAGTCAAGCGTTTACGGACCGTTTGTTCCGCTTTTTCTCTGATCGAACAAGTATTGATGAAAATAAGATCTGCTTCTTCCGTATTACGTGTTGCACCAAATCCCTCGCCTTGTAAAATGGATGCAACTATCTCACTATCACTGAAATTCATGGCGCAGCCATAACTTTCAATGTAAAATTTTTTACTATATTTATTTGGATCGTTGTCAAAAGGACTAAATGCCTCTCCTTGACGAACTTCATCTATTTTTTTGTCGGTTAATTCCAATGCTTCCATGCCTTAATTTGTTTCAGTGGGCAAAAATAGATAAAAAATGGGTAAATGTCATATTGGCAGTTTATTAACAACAAAATCAATAGCCACAATTTTATATTTGCATGAAAAATTAAAATTATAGCTCGTTATATATTCTCTTACATGCACAGACATTTAAAAGGATTATTTTTATTTATCGCTTTAAACTGGATGCTTACTAGTCTTACGCTTGCGCAAAGTAATGTACCAGTTAGGGACTTGCCTTCCCAAATTTTTATCAATATCAGCAAAGATGATAAGGATACTGTAAAATGGGTATGGAAGAGAGGTGGTACTTCTAATCTGAATCTATCTCAAACATCATTGAGTAACTGGGCGGCTGGCGGTGAGAAATTTTCCATGTCGATTAATTCCGTTTCAAGTTTTTATTTATATCATAGAAAAAATAAGCATACTTGGGATAATACTTTAAACTACAGTTTTGGATATATTCAAACTGCAAGTCTAGGCGGACAAAAGAATAATGACTTATTCGATCTGGTCTCTAAATATGGAGCACAGATGGATTCTGCAAAAAAATGGTATGCGACGATTTTGCTAAATCCAATTACGCAGTTGTTTGATGGTCGAACTTATTATACAAAGGATAGTAGCAAATTAATTTCTTCGTTCTTTTCGCCAGCGTACGTAACCTTGGCCGTCGGGGCGGACTGGAAGCCGATCAAAAAAGCCTTAGATATTTTTATGTCTCCAGTAACGAGTAGAACTACTTTTATATCTAATAGCAAGTTGGCTGCACAAGGGTTGTATAGTGTAGATAGCGGTAGGCACGCTTATTATCAGTTTGGGGCATTTTCGATGATAACCTATTCGGACACGATTATGAAAAATGTAACTTATACGGGCAAGTTGAATTTATTTGCAGATTATCTATCCAAACCTCAAAATGTCAATATTTATTTTACTAATTATTTAGTTTTTAAGGTAAATAAATATATCACAGCTAACTACACCTTAAACTTGATATATGATGATAAAATAAAGCAATTTGGTCCGAATGGAACCAGTCCTGCATTGCAGGTTTTAAGCTCGATTGGGCTTGGCTTTGCAGTCCCAATTAAAACAGGTTACTCCCGATGACAGAATATTTTCAATTAAATGTCTTTAATTTGTAGTTCAGAATCAGAATGAAAATCGATGTCCATGCAAGTTGCTATCTACAGTAGAGGTTTTGATCCAGAACAAAAAGGTGCGTTTATAAGTTTGATTTCGCAACTCAAACAGTACGGCATCAAAATCTATCTTTTTCAATCTATAGCCACTGCTTTTCCAGAAATAGTAACAGATGAAATTCACATTTTTACCGGATATCAAGATCTTCCAAATGAAATAAAGGCGTTGATAAGTATCGGTGGTGATGGCACCATCCTAGATTGTGTGACCATTGTTAGAGAAAAAGATATTCCTATTATGGGAATTAATTTTGGACGATTGGGTTTTTTGGCATCTTTGAGTAGAGATGAGTTATCCATGGCGGTAGATGCTTTATTTAATGATTCATTTATCGTGGACAAGCGCTCTTTAGTACATGTTGATGGAGATGTACAATTGTTTGATGATATACCATTTGGATTAAACGATTTTGCTATCCTAAAAAAGGATACCTCTCCAATGATTAAAATTCATACGTTTTTAAATGGTGAATTTTTAAATACGTATTGGTGTGATGGATTGATCGTTGCGACTCCATCGGGCTCTACTGCTTACAATCTCAGTTGTAATGGTCCTGTACTCTATCCAAATGCGCAAAGCTTTGTCATAACGCCCATTGCTCCACACCAATTAAATGTGCGTCCGATAATTGTTCCTTGCGAAAGTATTATTTCATTTGAAGTAGAAAGTCGCGCTGATCAATTTATCTGTTCATTAGATGCGAGGCGTGCTGTCGTCGAAAAAGGAATCCAACTTGCGGTAAAAAAAGAAGCTTTTGAAGTCGGCATTATACGTCTACAAGAAAATAGCTTTTTAACGACGATGCGCAATAAATTGGGATGGGGACTCGATAAAAGAAATTAAAAAAAATTATAAAGCAAGAAATTAAATAATATTTCGTTTATTGCTAAAATGCATAATTTCAACATCCAAAAGGTTGAACAAATTACAATATGGTGAAAAAAATATTTTTAATGTTGGCTGTCGCATTTTCAGTGGTCACAGTATATGCTCAGAGGTACGACAGTTATCAGCATAATGGAGAAATTGGCGCATCTATAGGTCTGGCGAATTATTTCGGGGATTTAAATCCGAACGAAAAATTCAATAGAATGAAATTTAGTGGAGGTGTTTACTACCAATATTATATCAACAACTATTTTGGATTACGTGCATCTGGTAATTATGCCCGTTTGGGATATTCAGACATCTACAGTTCTAATCCAACTTACAAAGAAAGAAATCTAAGTTTTAATACAGATATTTGGGAACTTTCTGTTGCAGGTACATTTAATTTTTTCCGCTTTTTGCCTGGTATAAAAGAATATCGTTTTACTCCGTATGTTACCGCCGGTATCGGTATATTTAATTATAACCCATATACTTATTTGAATGTGGATGGTACAGATCAAAAAGTGTATTTGCGTCCATTAGGTACAGAGGGTCAGAATAGTACTACGGAGCATGATGGAAAGAAATATGGATCTATGGCTGTAGCAATACCTCTAGGCGTCGGAGTAAAGTATGCCCTAAATGAGAATTGGAATGTATTTGCGGAGGTTAATTACAGATTAACTACCACCGATTATATTGATGATGTAAGTTCCACATATGCAGGAGCTCAAGCATTTCAAGCAAATACTTATAAAGGTAGTACCCGAGATCTTTGGTATGCATCTCAATTGCAAGATAGAAGTGCTGTCGCTAATGATGGAACTGCTATTGGCACGAAAGGATATCAAAGGGGAAATGGAACGGGTAAAGATTCTTATATGACATTCCAAATTGGGGTATCATTTAACCTCAATGGTTATAAATGTCCACCTCCAAGTAAGAACTAAAATTTCGCTTTCATTCATTTTCCTTACATTTGCGCGCTTAAATGCAGCAAACTATTCATGCAGCAGCAAGATATATTTAGTAAGATAGACAAAAAACGACTTCCCCATCATGTAGCAATTATCATGGATGGTAATGGGCGGTGGGCCAAAAAACAAGGCAAGGATCGTTTGTTTGGGCATTTTAGTGGTGTCGAAAGTGTACGATCGGTGACAGAAGGTGCTGCTGAATTGGGTATTGAATGTCTTACTTTATACGCTTTTAGCACAGAGAATTGGGATCGTCCTCAAGCCGAAGTAGAAGGTTTGATGGCACTACTAATCAAAACAATTCATGGAGAGGTACCTACACTCAATAAGAATAATATTAGATTATTTGTAATTGGAGATAGGAGTATGTTGCCTACATCTGTACAAGAAGAATTGCAGGAGGCTTTGGATAAAACAGCTGCCAATAAAGGTTTAAAATTAATTTTGGCGTTAAGCTATAGCAGTCATTGGGAAATTAAAGAAGCTGTTAAGAAGATTGCCAAACAAATTCAAGCTGGAAATCTGGAAATTGATGATATAACAGATGATGTAGTAGCACAAAATCTAGATACTTCAAGTTTTCCCAATCCAGAATTGATGATAAGGACGGGAGGCGAACATAGAATTAGTAATTTTTTGTTGTATCAGTTAGCTTATGCAGAATTATATTTTTGTGAAACACAATGGCCAGATTACAGAAAATCTCATTTTTTTGATGCAATCGTGGATTTTCAAAGGAGAGAAAGACGTTTTGGTAAAACGAGTGAACAAATTCAAGAAAATTTGGATTAAATCTTTAGCGATTTAACAAACACTTTGGATTAATACACTTAATTTGCCGTTTTTATAGGAATTTACTTTATTAAATTAAGATTAGGAGCAAAACTCAAATTGTATTTTTGGATGTACAAACCATTAAAATTTATTTTACTAGGATTAATTGTAAGTTTAATACACTTATCGGTATTTGCTCAATTGCCCGTAACTACTCAAGGAGATTCCTCTAGTCAAATAACATCAATTGATGCTAATTTGATGAATATTAATAATCAGACTACGCCTCACAAATATATCATCGCTGGTATCACAGTGACTGGTAATAATTATTTTGATTCAAGTTTGTTGATATCCGTCTCTGGGTTGGCCATTGGTGATCAAGTTTTAATTCCTGGCGCAGATAATATATCCAAAGCTATTAATAAACTTTGGTCACAGAAATCATTTAGCGATATATCTATTTATTATACTAAATTAGTAGGTGATCAATTGTATTTGGAACTACATGTAGTAGAGCGTCCTCGTTTAACTCATATGTATTTCAAAGGAATTCCTAAGAGTCAAGCAGATGAATTAAAAAGTAAGACGGGGCTTGTATTGGGACATACAATCACGGATGATGCAAAAATCAATGCGATTTCTGCTATAAAAAAATATTATGACGAAAAAGGATTTCGAAATAGTCATATTAGGATTCAACAAGCAAAGGATAGTTCCTATCTTAGTAATAATGGGGCGACTTTAAATATTTATGTTGACAAGGGGCAGAAAGTTAAGATTAGTGACGTATATTTTACTGGTAATCCTCAAGTTCCTACCGATCAGTTAAAAAAACAGATGAAGGGTACAAAGGAAATGGGATTAATGACTTTATACCCGGCAACCGATTCTGGAGTTTGGGGCATTAAGACACAATATCCATTTGCGGAATATTGGAAAGATCGTGGTCCGCTTCGCCCGTCTTTAACAGGTAAATTTTTAAGCCCATATTTCCGTCCTGGCAAAATTTTCAATTCTGGTAAATTTGACGAGAAAAAATATACTGAGGATAAAGAAAAAGTGATAGCCTATTACAATAAATTAGGATATAGAGATGCGGCTATCTTGAAAGATACCATGTACTACAATTCTAAAGGAAATTTGGATATTGCTTTAAAAGTAAGAGAAGGGCGTAAATACTATTTTGGTACGATCACATGGAGAGGAAATACACTTTATTCTGACTCTATATTAAATGAAATATTAGGCGTTAAGAAGGGAGATGTATATAATCAGGAGATCTTAAATACGAAATTAGGTATCACGATGAATCCTGAGATAGCTGATGTAAGTGGATTATATCAAAACCAAGGTTATTTATTCTTCCAAGCTAATCCTGTTGAAAGTGTATACAAAGACACGATCAACTTTGAGATTCGTTTGAATGAAGGTCCTCAGGCAACCATTAAATATGTAAGAATTGCGGGTAATGATAAAACAAATGAACACGTAGCACGCCGTGAATTATACACTATTCCTGGTGATAAGTTTAGTCGTGAAATGTTGATTCGCTCGCAAAGACAATTGGCGAACTTAGGTTTCTTTGATCAAGAAAAAATAACTCCAGATATACAACCTAATCAAGAAGATGGTACGGTAGATATTAACTGGGGGTTAGCCGAAAAATCGGCCGATCAATTGGAATTAAGTGCTGGTTTTGGTGGTGGTATCGGTCTGACTGGTACTTTAGGATTGACATTTAGTAATTTCTCTACAAAAAATATATTTAATAAAGATGCATGGAGTCCCCTTCCTACAGGAGACGGGCAGAAGTTGTCTTTGCGATATCAAAGTAATGGTCGTGCATATCGTTCCTACAACGTTGCCTTTACGGAGCCTTGGCTAGGAGGGAAAAAGAGAAATGGTTTAAATGTAAGTTTAGTAGATACTAAATATTCTAATGGTTATAATTACTATACGGGTCGATATGATTCTCAATCTGATACGACTTGGTTTAGAACCACGGGTATTACTGTTGGATATACTAAACAATTAAGATGGCCTGATGATAACTTCTCATTTGGTGTACAATTAGGATATACACGTTATCAATTGCATAATTATTATATAGATTATTATAATTTGCCGGACTTTAGAAATGGAGCTTCTAATAATATCAATATTAAATTTACATTAAATAGATATACAATAAATAATCCTATATTTCCTACTAATGGATCCAATTTAATGTTGAGTGCTCAATTAACTCCTCCATACTCCTTGATTGATTCTAAAATTGCAAGTTATACAGATAGTAGAAAATATCGCTGGATTGAATATCACAAATGGAGATTTACTGGCGAATGGTATATCCCTATCGGAGCGGCACATGGAGAGGATCACAAGCAATTTGTATTGAAGATGGCAGCGAAAATGGGTTATATCGGAAAATATAATACCAATCAAAATATAGAGGTTTCTCCATTCGAAAGATTCCAAGTGGGTAATTCGGGTTTGAGTAATACATATTCTTTCCTTGGATATGATATCATATCTCAAAGAGGTTATCCAGTATATTCAAGTTCTAACCCGACGATCAATCCAGATCAACAACAAGCAACGAGTTATTTCACAATTTTCAATAAATATACTACTGAGTTAAGATATCCGTTAAGTTTAAATCCGTCAAGTACGATTTATGGTTTAGCGTTCTTCGAAGCAGCCAATGGATGGTATGATTTTAAATCTTACAATCCATTCCAATTGAGAAGATCTGTAGGTTTGGGTATGCGTTTCAATTTACCAATGTTTGGTTTGTTAGGATTTGATTACGGTATTGGTTTGGATAGAATACAAAAGGGACAAGGTATAAAGGGCGCGGGTTCATTTACGTTCATGATGGGATTCGAACCAGATTAGTAGATTATGTTTAAGTATTGTAAACACTTTATTCTTTTTTTGTTTATTTGCCTAAGTATTGGCAAATCATACGGTCAACGATATGCGGTGGTTGATACCAAATATATCTTAAGTAAGATACCTGAATATCAACAAGCCGATGAAACTTTAAAATTAATAGCCAATCGTTGGCAGAAGGAACTTTCCAATGCCCAGATAGAGTTGGATCGTATGCGAAAAAATTATGAAGCGGAGCAATACATGCTTTCGGACGAATTAAAAAAGAAAAGAGAAATTGAAATATCCAATAAGGAAAAACTACTTAGCAGACAACGTGAAAAATACTTTGGCTATGAGGGGGAAATATTTCAAGAAAGAAAAAAATTAGTACAACCCATCCAAGATAAAATTTACAATGCCGTGCAACACATGATGGTGGCACATGGTTTGGATATTATTTTTGATAAAAGCGACGGAACTACTATTTTAGCTGCAGACCCTAAATTAAATAGAAGTGATGAAATTTTAAGCGATTTAGGAATTAAGATAAAATAAATTAGATTATTACAAAGAGTAGTTTATTTTTGTTACACAAATTAAAAACAGAAAAATACAAAATGAAAAAGGTTTTAGTAGGTATTATAGCATTATTTGCTTTTACAATGGTTGCATTACAATCTAATGCGCAGACAACACCAGCTTTGAAAATCGGTATTTTCAACTCTGAAGAAATGATGCAAAATTTACCAGAATATCGTACGGTAGATAGTTTGTTGCAAATCTATCAAAGAGATTCTATTGGTGGTCAATATGAAGTATTGCAAAGTGAATATGTAAGATTAGATAGTACGTTGAAAGCAGATACAATTGCTAAACGCCCAAAAGCAATCATGGATCATAACAATGAAGCTAAACAACAAATTGCTAGTCAATTGATGAATTGGCAATCAATTTCTCAACAAGCTTCTCAAGCTAAATATGTTCAATTAGCTCGTCCATTATTTGCTAAAGTGCAAAAATCATTGGATAAAGTTTGTGCTGCACAACATATCAACTTGGTATTAAAATCAGATGCATTAGATATGGGATTCAATCCAGTTGCGCCAGTTGTTAATTTGTTTTTACTTGTAGCTAAGGATTTAGGATTACCTACTAATGAAACTCCTGCAGCTGGTGGAGCAAAAAAATAATTACTTAGGAATTATTTAAAATAATAAATATCTTAGAAGCATCGCATTATTGCGGTGCTTTTTAGTTTTAAGGAAAATAAAATGGAAAAGAAAAGTCCAATTGGTGTTTTTGATTCGGGTTATGGCGGATTGACAATTTTGCGCAAATTGACATCCATCATGCCTTCGCATGATTTTTTATATTTAGGGGACAATGCGCGTGCTCCGTATGGAACACGATCTTTTGAAACCATATATAAATATACTTTTCAAGCCGTAAAATGGTTTTTTGAACAAGGATGTCCATTAGTCGTCTTGGCATGTAATACTGCATCAGCCAAAGCCTTACGCACTATTCAGCAAAATGATTTACCCACATTAGGTGCGGATAAGAGAGTTTTGGGTATCGTTCGTCCAACAAGTGAAGTGGTGGGTGATTATTCTAATTCTAAAAAAATTGGCATACTTGCCACAAAAGGAACTGTAAAATCCGAATCCTATAAAATTGAAATCAACAAGTTTTTCCCAGATGTTGAAGTTTTTCAAGAGTATTGTCCGATGTGGGTTCCATTGGTCGAAAACAATGAATTTGATGGGGCTGGTGCAGATTATTTTGTTAAAAAAGGAATCGATCAGCTATTAAAGCAAGATAAAAATATTGATACCATTTTATTGGCTTGTACGCATTACCCATTGCTTTGGGAAAAAATTAGAAAATATACTCCGATTGATGTGAAATTAATCGCTCAAGGAAATTTAGTTGCAGAAAGCTTAGTGAAATATTTGCATAGACATAATGATATAAATGATAAAATATCGAAAAACGGAGCGCGTACTTTTTTTACAACGGACGACGCCCAAAATTTTGAAGAACAAGCGAATATTTTTTATGGCTCATCGATAGAAGCCCAACATGTAGAAATGAATTAAAATTCACATAATTTATGGCACAGAAAGACACATTTATCCAAACAATCAAAGATGGATATGCCTTTAAAGGAGATAAGGTAAAACTTGGAATCGGTATTTTGGAAGGAACTCCAGTAGAAGACGCCGAAGTATTCCTTCCCTTAAAAACATTGAATCGCCACGGATTGATTGCTGGAGCAACAGGTACAGGTAAAACCAAATCAGTGCAAATGATTGCCGAGTATTTAAGCGATAATAGTATTCCTGTGTTATTGATGGATATTAAAGGCGATTTGAGTGGTTTGGCCGCAGCCGGAACATTGAACGAAAAAATTACGGAGCGTTACAAATTACTTCATTTAGATTATAAACCGGAAGCTTTTCCGGTGGAGTTATTGACTTTAAGTAATGAAAAGGGGGTCAAATTACGAGCTACGGTGAGTGAATTCGGACCAATTTTATTGAGTAAAATATTGGAATTGAATGATACGCAAGCTGGTTTGATGGCGATGTTATTCAAATTTTGTGATGATGATCAATTGCCATTAGTTGATCTAAAAGATTTAATCAAAGTATTGCAATATGTTTCCAATGAAGGAAAGGATGAGTTGGTAAAACAATATGGAAATATTGCCACAACTTCTGTTGGGACGATATTGCGAAAAGTTATTGAATTGCAGCAACAAGGAGCAGATACTTTCTTTGGCGAACCAAGTTTTGAAGTGGCTGATTTGATGCGCATTTCAGATGATGGACGCGGTATGGTCAATATTTTGCGTGTGACTGATATGCAAAATAAGCCCAAGTTATTCTCCACTTTCATGTTGCAAATGTTGGATGAATTATACTCCTCTTCACCAGAAGCCGGCGATATCGACAAACCCAAATTGGTCATCGTCATCGATGAGGCGCATTTGGTATTTGAGGAAGCGTCTGATGCGCTTTTGCAGAAAATAGAAACAATTATCAAATTGATTCGTTCCAAAGGAATTGGTATTTATTTCTGTACCCAAAATCCGCAAGATGTACCTGCTGGGATTTTGAGCCAATTAGGTTTAAAAATACAACATGCGTTGCGTGCATTTACGGCAGCGGATCGCAAAACGATCAAACAAGCTGCAGAAAATTTCCCTGAATCTCCTTTTTACAAAACAGACGAATTGCTTACGCAAATGGGTATTGGGGAGGCATTTGTAACCTTGCTAAATGAGAAAGGAATTCCTACGCCATTGGTACACACATTATTATGTTCGCCGAGAAGTCGTATGGATATTTTGAATGAAAGTGAAATAAATACACTTATTAACAGCAGTAGATTAGCTCCTAAATATGCCAATTCGATAGATCCGCAAAGTGCTTACGAGATTTTAACGCAAAAATTACAACAAGCAGCAGCGCAACAGCAAACTGCAGCACAAGAAACTGCTCAAAAGAAAGAACCAGGTTTCTTTGACAATACATTTGTAAAATCTGCATTACGTACGGCAACAACATTGGTGACAGGTACGATTGTAAGAAGTATTTTAGGTTCGCTTGGATTGGGCGGTAAGAAAAGAAAATAGGTACAAAATAGTAAGTTTTAATACCTTTGCGACCACAAAAAATGGGAGATTATAATGCTAAAAATAGGTGTATTTGGTGCTGGACATATCGGAAAATTTCATTTGAATAATTGGAAGGAGATTGATAATGTGGAATTGGTAGGTTTTTTTGAACCTTCAGATGAAATTGCAAAAGAAGTAGAGGAAAAATATCAACTTAAAAGATATTTAAAAGAAGAGGATTTATTAGACTTAATTGATGCAGCTGATATAGATGCACCGACCAATTTTCATTTTGAATTATGTGAAAAAGCCGTAAAAAGAGGCAAACATGTTTTCGTAGAAAAACCTTTGGTTAAATCCTTAGAAGAAGGAAGAAGATTGATCAATATGGTGCGCGAAGCAAATGTCAAAGTACAAGTCGGACATGTAGAAAGATTCAATCCTGCGTTTGTCGCTTCTGAGAAATATATTACGCAACCGATGTTTATTGAAGTGCATCGTTTAGCGCAATTTAATCCCCGTGGGACGGAAGTGAGTGTGATTTTGGATTTAATGATTCATGATATTGATATAATTTTGAGTATTGTCAATAGTGATGTAAAAACGATTTCTGCAAGTGGCGTAGGCGTGATTACGGAAACGCCAGATATTGCGAACGTTCGTATCGAATTTAATAATGGTTGTGTTGCCAATCTCACAAGTAGTCGTATCAGTATGAAAAAAATGCGTAAACTGCGTGTGTTTCAAAAAGATGCGTATATCGGCATTGATTTTCTAGAGAAGAAAGCGGAAATTATCAAAATCCGCCAACCGGAAGATAACGACGTTTTTTCGTTTGATATTGACATTCCTAATGGAGAAAAGAAAACAATTGCTATTTCTAATCCAAAAATTACAGATTCTAACGCAATGAAAGACGAGTTAGTTTCGTTCGTAAAGGCAATAGAAGAAAATAAACCAACCAAAGTCAGCGAAATAGATGGCTTTTTGGCATTGGAAGTGGCACATAAAATCTTAGATAAAATTAATAACAATAAGATAGTGTCTGTCCATTAGAAATCATTTCGAATAGATGCTATGAAAAAAAACAGCAATATAGGCGTTTATATTTTGGCAGATTATATTGCTGTTTTTTTATTTTGGTTCGCTTGCTACTACATTAATATTGCCTTTTTTCTGGTAAATGATTATCGTGTAATATTAACGGGTCGATTTACCATATTTAGCTATTTTACTATTCCTCTATTATTTGTACTCATAAGTGCTATTGCGGGAACTTACCAACAAATTCCGGCTAAAAAATCAAGAGCAGAAGAACTTATTTTTACTTGGACAGAATGTCTTATTACTTCGATTCTTTTATATTTTCCAGTATTGGAACCTTCCAATCTGAATTATAAGATTGGGCTTTTAGTATTTGTATTTTTCTTTCTGTTTTTGGGAATACTCGTTTCTATATTTCGAATGATTTATCTAACATTTACTAAAAAGATATTCAAAAATTACAATGTTTTTTATCCAACGATTGTAATTGGTAATAGTGAGATTACCAATATAATTGGAGCCGAAATTAATCGAAACACCATAAGGAATGGTTATAAATATATCGGTTTTATTAGTTTGGATAATGAAATTAATTCCTCATCATTAGGTTCAATAGATCAGCTTTCAAACATTATTCGCCAAAATAAAGTACAACAAATGATATTGGCGGATGAAATCTATAAAAAAGAAGAGGCATGTTTGCAATTAATTGCCAATATTTCTGAATTAGAATTAGAGATTAGAAAAGTGCCAGATGACGTTGATTTTATTGGTTCAAATATGACTTCTTCGGATATTTTAGGAATTCCATTGGTCAAAATAGAGACACATGTTATGCCGCAATGGCAAAGAAATATCAAAAGGATTTTAGATGTTTTGTTCTCATTTATTGGGATGATTTTATTATCTCCTCTGATTATTTTTACTTATTTGAAAACTAAAATTTCTTCCAATGGAAATGTTTTTTACCATCAAGAACGAGTTGGAAAAAATGGTAAGATATTTAAAATAATAAAATTTCGTTCTATGTATATAGATGCGGAAAAAGAGGGTCCTCAATTATCATTTGAAAACGATAAACGTATTACTCCTTGGGGGAAAGTGATGCGTAAATGGCGTTTGGATGAATTACCTCAATTATATAATATTTTAATAGGAGATATGTCTTTTGTGGGACCAAGACCGGAGCGTCCATTTTTTGCAGAATTAATCAATAAAGAAGTTGCGTATTATAAATATATATGGAGGATAAAACCAGGTTTAACATCTTGGGGAATGGTACAATTTGGTTATGCTAGTAATCTTCAACAGATGAAAGCAAGATTAAAATATGATATGGTATATCTGAAAAGCGCCTCTTTATTGATTGATTTAAAAATAACGATTTATACTATTCGAATATTATTTTTAGGAAAAGGGAAATAAATATTTGTATAAATAATGTGACTATAATTGAATATGAAAAAATTATTTTGCTTTTTATTTACTATTATTTGGTTTGCTGCAATAGCACAAGATGTGTCAAAAAATGAGCAAGACAAGACGCAATATTTCGTGTCTGGACATTTCGATGATACTACTAAAACATTTATTGGAAAGGAAACTATAATATTTAAAAACATATATAAAGATACCTTGACTGCGATTTATATTCGCCTAGATGCCAATGCTTATAGTTCTGATACAACACAATATTCAAATACTTTAGTTGCCGCAAATCAAACGGACTTTTATTTTTCAGGAAAAAGTGATAAAGGCTATATATCAGGATTGAAGTTTCAAATTAATAATTCAAATATTGAAATAGTATCAATCGACACGATCAGTAATGAATTGTTGAAATTGAATCTGAGTGAACCATTAGTATTGGGCAATTCATTAGAATTGAGTTCATTAATAAATATTCAATTGCCCTATAATTTTAATAATAATGGATTTATGGAATCGACTATTTATTTTCAAAATTGGATTCCTAAGATTGCGGGCATTAACCATCAAGAGTGGAGCTTATATCCTTTTGTAAATCGAGGAAAGGTTTTTACCAATTCATCGAAATATAGTTTTCAATTGACAGGGCTGGAGAAATATAAATTGTTTTTAGATGCGCAACCGCAGGATGGGAAATTATTAGGAAATGATATTCAAAGTAATAGTTCGGATATTATTGCAATTAAAACTCCAAATACTGCACAATTATCTAAGGAGAATCTTATTTTAAATTTCATACAAGTTGGAGATAAGGTATCTAAAAATAGAATCAATGAAATGGGAGATTCTATAGTTTCGTTTATTTCAAAATTAAATCGAAAATATGGCTCAAATATTCAACCGCAATTAAATGTTTATCTGAATTTGTTTTCCATTAGTTATGGCGAAGAAGATAAAATTTTAATAAATACTTCAGATAAAAAGTGGAGCGTGCCATTAGAAAAGCAATTAGCTCAGATTTATATTTTGAATAAATCAAAAATAGATGTTCAAAAGTATCCATATCTAGCGGAAGGTCTAGCTTTTGAATTATATTATCAAAATACAAACAATAGCAACAAAGGGTATAAATTTCCCAAAAGTAATTTGACAGATGATTGTAATTGGCTAAGATTTTATCAATTGCAAAATACAAAGCAACTTCAACCTTACAAATTGCCAAGTAGTCAATATAATAACTCTAATTTTCCAATTGCACCCGTTTATGGTTTTGTGAAATCGATTGATAATAATTCTACTATATTGGATTCTATAATTACAAAATTGCAGACCAATTCGGATAATTATTTACCATTTAGTAATCTCAATTATCGTGATTCCATTTATCAGTCGGTTGAGAAAAAGGACTATAAATTATCTTTTTTATTTAATTTAAAAAATACAGATAAATATAAGTATTTGAATATTGCGCCATCAATAGGATATAATAATTATGATAAAATAATGGTCGGCGCATCGATTCATAATTATCAAATTCCACTGCAAAAATTTAGTTTCCTAATTGCTCCTATGTATAGTTTTACAAGCAAAAAATTAAACGGAGCTGCAAGGTTAGAATACAATATTTGGAATCGACAAGATCATTGGAAATTTGGGATAAGTGGCGTTCGTAATTCTATCAATGAGTTAAATCAGCCAGAATATGAAAGATTATTTCAATCGATGTATAGAATTACACCTAGAATAGACTATATAAAATATTTAAGTGATACGCGCAGTTTCACCTTTTTTGCAAGAGATTTAATTATTAATCAACAGGCTTACAGATTCAACTATAATGTCGGTACTGATGCTTATACGCCGTATAATCAAGATTTTCATAACAATATAGCAGAAGTCAACCTAGGATTAGATGATCGACGAAATTTATATCCTTATTCAGCTAATTTAGATTTAATGCAAGTGAAAAATATATTAAGGTTGTCTTGGACAGGAAAATATTTTTTTAATTTTAATTCTATAGGTGAAGGAATCTCAACAAGATTATTTGCGGGAAAAATATTTTATTTAAAGGCGCAAACAAATGCGGTACAAGTGAATAATGCCTCTTACGGATTTTACATGAATGGTGCATCTGGAAATGAAGATTTTCTATTTAGTGACTATTATATTGGACGAAGCGAGAGTACTGGTTGGATGAGTCAACAAATTATGGAACGCGATGGCTTTTTTAAAGTGAAACCTCCTGGTATCAGTTCGAGTAATTTTGGTTTTTCTGATAATTGGCTTTCTTCTTTAAATATAGTTGCTGATATACCACAAAAAATTAACCCATTTCAAATGCTACCTTTTAAGGTTCCACTAAAAATATTCGTTGATATCGGTTCATATTCTGAATTATGGATGGATAAGGCAAATTCAGAAAAATTGCTGTATGATGCGGGTATTCAATTATCGTTATTTAAATCATTTGTAAATGTGTATGTTCCTATTGCTTTTAGTAGAGCATATAAAGACATTTATAATAGTGTTTATTCTAATAATAAATTTTTAAAAACGATAAGTTTTAGTATAAATTTAAATGCCCTGAACTATAAGCAATATTTATAATTTTAAACGTAAAAATTTGTTATATATATTAAGAAGTTTGTCATGTGAAAATGAATTTTTGTAGAAAGTATAAAATTCAGGTTTCGCTCCCAGACTCTCGTTAAATGCTGCAACGCCACTCAAATCAGAACCTTCAAAATCTAAGTATTTAATTTCTGGGCTATTATTTTTTATAAGATGCACTATGATTGCAGTTGAGGTACTATTGTAAAGTTTTTCTTTTTTTCTTGCAGAAGCCAAAATAATAAACTTATTTTTATTTTTTAATATCAATCGATAATTACATTGGATATCTTGAATACTATATTCCAATAAAAAACCAACATTATTTTTTTGAATAGAAGTTATTATAGTCCTTAATAAGGCGTAATGTTTATTTTTTCTAACATAATTATATTCATTTGCTATAAGAGAAAAAAACATGTTTATATTTTGTGATACCTGAATATTGCCCTTTAATTGTTCACTTTTCTTTAATTCACGTTTTCTATCTCTAGCAAATTTTTGTATAATTACCTCAGCAGGATTATCTATACTTAAAATATGATTTTTACATTTATTTCCAATAAAAGGATGGTTATTGACATTGTGATGATTAAATGTATAACCACGCACTCTTTTAGATTTGATATAGGTGATAAAATGGTTAAAAACAGAATCTGTAATTGTAGTATTATAAAATAGTCCTAACTGTTGACAAAATGGAGGTAGTGTAATGAACTTAATAAATAGGAAGTATTGAAAGGGTAGTGGCATGATTACTTCATAATCACCGTATATTAAACAATCCCATTTTTTCTCTGCTACAATATCTAAGTACCATATTTCTGCATATACTTGATAGTTAATGGCATTTTGTAAGCAATTGTTATATTTTATTTCATCAAGGTTTTGTCGGCTTATCTTTCTAATTAAAGGACTATTCATTTCCTAATATATTTTCAGCGATAATCAAATCCAAGGGTCTTGTAATTTTGATATTGTTGTAGTCTCCATCAATTAGATGTACTTTTTCTCCAATAAATTCAACTACACTTGCTTCGTCAGTAAAATTATTATTATAGTCCGATTTGAAAGCTTTTAGTATTAAGTCAGTTTTAAAAGTTTGTGGAGTTTGAATAATTTTTATAGTAGATCTATCTATAGCGTGATTCTCATTTTTGTCGGCAATTCTGATACTATCTGTCGCTGTTACTGCAGGAATGGCACTTCCTAATAGTTGCGCCTGATAATAACAATTATTTATCATTTTAGAAGAAACTAAGCATCTGACGGCATCATGTATCGCGACTATTCCCTGCTTGTGGATGCATTGTAATCCATTATTTACAGAATGGAATCTTGTTTCGCCTCCAATAGTTATTTCAATTCTTTTCTGTTCTTCTGTTAAAAGAAATTCTTTAATATACTGTTGTGCATTTTTTTGAAATTCATTAGAGACTACAAGAATGATTTTTATATATGGATCTGCATTCAAAAAAGCTTTTATAGAATGAATAAATATTGGTTGCCCTCTTAGCGTTAGGTATTGTTTGGGAATATTGCTTCCCATCCGGCTCCCAATTCCTCCGGCAACAATAATTGCATATTTTGTTAAATTTTCCAACATTAAATATTTAGGTAAAGGAACGAAATTCTAAGTATTTATTATTTGTATTTTCTACATTGATTATTATCAATAGTTTGTGATATAATGTGAGATATAAAGATTAATCATCTTGATATGTTTTAGTTTTGTTTCACTGTGTAAATCATTCGTACTTATTATCTATATTATTCTACATGATATATATTTTTTAGATATAAGTCTTCTTTTTTGAGATATACAGCATAGGATATTTCCTATGATAAGAAACCCTAAAAACAAAAAACATAGCATGAGAAAAAAAGTGTATTTAATATGCATTGCCGGCTATCCCAACTACGGTGATGAACTAATTCTAAATTCATGGTTGCATTGGTTACATGATAATTTTCATGGAAAGATAGACATTGTAATTGATTCAATTCACAAAGAATCTTTATATTTTATGATTGACAATTATGATGATAGAAATTACGAAATAGTAAATTCAATATCCAAAATTATTAACGATAAATATAAAGTAGATTATGTTCCAAATAAATTAAGCCGAGTAAAACGATTCTTATTTAGAGATAAGAAAATAGTTGGAACTTTGAGTGTTCCTAGAGTAATCCCACTTCGTAATTTTTTAGGAGATATAAATAAGAATATAATTACTGATGATGCTTTATATCACTATTCTGATTATAATATCATCCATTTATTAGGGGGGGTATTATAATTCTCTTTGGAAGTGGAACTTAGGTTTATTAATTGCTGCCAATTCATTTAAAGGAATTAATAAAGACCTCCGATTAGCTCTAACAGGAGCAGGGATGTTTCCTTTAGATAAAGAGTCCAAGGATGTGATTAGCCCAGTAATTAAAAAATTTGATTTTGCTACTGCAAGAGATCAAGCAAGTGCAGAAGCTTTATCTATTGAACTAGGTTATGATGATGCATTTTTAGGCATTTCTGATGAAATTTCGCGATATAGTAAATCATTGAGACGGAATATTCCTGATGTTATGATTTGTATTCAATCAGATCTTTCAAAGCAAGAGTGTATTGATAAGACTATCTCTCTTGTAAGAGAAAAAATTATAAAGTTCAACGAACAAGGTATGGTAGTGGGATATGTGGAGGCATTGCCGCATTCTGATCATTATGCATATGAAAAATTATCAGATTTAATTAATAAGGAAAATTGGTTTTCGGCGAAAGAATGTATCAGATATGGATTACCTGTTAAAAAGGGACAACTATGGTATTCAACAAGATTTCATCATCATCTTGTTGCCGCCTCAGCTGGGGCCAAAGGAGTTGCGATTAGTTATAAACCAGGTTACTACGATATTAAACATAAATCGTTATTGAATTTAGGTACGGGTTGGAATTATTTTACGCCATATTCTTCTGATACAGAAATTGGGTTACCAATGGTAAATTTGAATTTTGAAGACATTGCAAAGAAAATTAGTAAATCAAAACAAGCTGAAGCTTTTGAAATTTATAATTTTCAAAAAACAACAGTTAATAATTCTAGTCAATTAAATACCGCTGTAAGTATATAATTTTTACAAAAAAATATTCAGACAGAAAGGCAGAAAAATTCATTGGTATGATTTATGGTTCTAGATTAAATGGATATTAGATTTGTTAAGGGATTGTAAAATTTTCGAATAGATAAAATTCGAATTATCAATCTACTTTAACTTTGATTAGGATCGATTCTTTCAATAACCTAAAAAAATAAACTTTATGCCTAATGTTATGGAGTTTGATCAAATGCTAGTAAATAATGCGGATTTTTTAAGGCCTTTCGCTGTGACACTAACTAGAGATTCAGAAACGGCAAGAGACCTTTTTCAGGAAACCATATACAGAGCATTGGCTAACAAAGAAAAATATAATGTAGGGACCAATATTAAAGCATGGTTATATACAATTATGCGCAATATTTTCATTAATAGCTATCGTCGGAAGTCTAGACAAAATACGATTTTTGACAATACTCCTAATGAAATCATTTTAAATAACAATAAGAATGTGGTTCAAAATGACGCATTGGCTCAATTGAATATGAAAGAGGTTAAAAAGACGATTTTCGGTCTTCCGGAGATATTCAAGAAACCGTTTATGTTATATTTTGATGGATTCAAATATCATGAAATTGCACATATGCTGGATGAGCCTCTTGGTACGATAAAGAGTAGAATTCACTTTGCTAGAAAAATTTTGAAAAAACAAATTCATAGATTTTAGAATTAATTAAATCTTAAGAAAAAGGCCTGTAGAATATTCTACAGGCCTTTTTTCTTAAGATTTATGCAAAAAATAAATTTATTTATTTCTCTTACAATAAAATAAATTTAATTGCACTCATATTTATATTCAGATTTAATTGAATTGGTAAAATTTTTGTTTGAATAAAGAAACAATTAGTTTTGACCAACAATTTTCCAAACCAAAAGGTAAAATAAAAAATATAATGGGAATTTTATTACAAGTAGTTGCAGATAGTACAGCTGCAACTGTAGCAAATGCAACGAGTGCAGTCAGTGAAAAATTAAGTCTTTGGAGTCTAATGTCAAAAGGTGGTATTTTAATGTACCCATTATATATTTTATTGATTATCACGTTATTTGTTTTTTTTGAAAGATGGCAAGTAATTAGGAAAGCTGGAAAATTGGATCCCAATTTTATGCGCATGGTACAAGACAATATTGTCAATGGTAATCTAAGTGCTGCACAAAGTTTGGCTAGAAATAATGGTAGTCCTGTATCAAGAGTAATTGCAAAAGGAATTCAACGTTTGGGCAAACCAATTGATGTAATTGAAAAAAGCATGGAATCCATTGCTGAGATTGAATTATTTAATTTGGAAAAACATTTAAATATCCTTTCTCTAATTGCAGGAATTGCTCCAATGTTTGGATTTTTAGGTACGATTGCTGGTATGATTCAATTATTTTATGATATCAACACTACAGGCAATTTTGAATTAAGTGTTATCGCTGGTGGTATTTATGTAAAAATGATTACCTCTGGTACAGGTTTAGTGATAGGTTTGCTTGCGTTTATTTTGCATAATTATTTGTCTACGCAAGTAGATAAAACTGCCAATGATATTGAAATTGCGTCTGCTGATTTCATGGATATTTTACAAGCACCTACCAAATAATTATTACCATTATGAATTTAAGAAGTAAAAGAGGTGCAAAAAGAAAAGCCGAGGTCCAGACAGGAGCGTTGAATGATATACTTTTCATTTTGCTTTTGTTTTTCTTAATTGTCTCTACCCTTGCTAATCCCAATGTGATTAAGGTAAATAATCCTAAAGCACATAAGGATACTAAGGTGAAACAAAACGTAGTCGTTTCGATAGATAAGGATCAAAAAATATATATAGGACAGACCCAAGTCCCAGAGAATCAACTTGATTCACTGATTAAAATGTCCATAGAAAAAAGTAGAGTAGGATTAGATACTCCTTCTGTGGTCATTAATGCAGATACAATTTCTTATTATGGAGAAGTATTTAGAATTATGCAATCCGCCAAAAAAGCGGGAGCAAGAGTCGTGGCAAATGTCCATTAGCGACAAAAAAATGAATCTTTTGTTCAGAGTAAAAAAAAGACTAACTTTAAACAAGTATTTATTCACCAGACGAGAAAATAACCAATTGTATGAGGGGCGTAAATAAAGTTATATTAATAGGAAATTTAGGAAAAGATCCTGATGTGCAGATATTGGAAGGAAATATTGCTGTAGCCAAATTCCCATTAGCAACAACAGAAACTTATAAAGATCGAACCGGAAAATTAATCTCCCAAACTGAATGGCACACTGTCGTCCTTTGGCGTGGGTTAGCAGAATTAGCACAAAAGTATTTACACAAAAGCAGTTTGATTTATGTAGAAGGGCATCTTAAAAATAGATGTTGGGAAGATAAAGAAGGTGTAAAAAAATATGCTACAGAGATTGTCGGAGATAATCTGATTATGTTAGATAAAAAATCCGATTTTAATTCTATCGTACCTGGTTGTTTTGAAAATAACACTCAAGACGAATTAAAAGATTGTGCTGGAGAGGATACTAAAGAAGATAGCAGTTCTAATGACGGTGTGCCGTCTTTCAAGTATTTTTCTGATGACGCAGATTTAAAATTATAAATAGAAACTATTATGGGCTTCACTGCTTCAAATGTATTAGCAGTAAATACAACGACTACGATGGCGAGTTCCTCACCCGAACTAACCATTTTAGGTGCTGTATTTGTGGTTGCCTTGTTATTTTTATTTATTGTTTCTGGGGCACAAGTTGCGTATTTCTCACTCGATGAGGAAGATCTTACCACTGTAAAAACGAAATCTCAGCCGTCATATCGACGTGTTGTGGAGTTATTGGATAGTGAACAACACTTTTTTTCTGCCTTGCAAGTCGCGCACTTTTTCTTTTTATTTATACTTATTGCCGTAGGTAATTTTATATTTAATACGCTTCCTATTCCAATTTCCAATATTGGAGTATTGGCAGCGATAAAAATAGTCGGCATTTTTATCATTGTTTTTTTATTTGGGGAATTGATTCCTCGTCTATTTGCTGGACAAAACTCGATTCGTTTCGCAAGAGATTTTGGTTTTTTTAGCCAAGGAATATTTTATTTATTTGGACGATTGGGTACATGGGTTTACAAAGCTTCTTTTTCATTGGAAGCAACGTTATTTAAACATAAAAATCAGGCGCAATATAATCTAGAAATGGATGAAGCAATTGATAATAGTACGGTATTAGGAACTGACGCGTCAGATGAAGAAAAAAATATTTTGAAGGGAATTGTAAAATTTAGCGGTATTTCTGTTAAGCAAATTATGACGCCTAGATTAGAAGTAAGCGGTCTTGATTTTAATACGAAATTTGAGGACTTAATTGGTTTAATAAATGAATTGAATTTTAGTAGGCTTCCAGTTTTTAAGGGCAGTTTGGATAATACGATAGGGATGATTTATACCAAAGATATTTTACCACACCTAAATGAACCCAAAATTTATGATTGGCATACGCTTATCGAGCCCGTTCCATTTGTACATGAACATAAATTAATCGAACCACTTTTATACGAATTTCAAACAAATAAGACGCATCTTGCCATGATTGTGGATGAGTTTGGTGGTACTTGTGGCATTGTGACGTTGGAAGATATTCAAGAAGAAATCATTGGTGAAATAAAGGATGAATTTGCCGAGGAGAAAAGTTTATTTGAAAAAATTGATGCACAAAATTACATATTTGATGGACGTGTGATGTTGATTGACGTTTGCCGTATTGTACGTATTTCTTCATCTTCATTTGATGCATACAAAGGTGAAAATGATTCTATTGCGGGTTTGGTTTTGGAATTGGCAAAAGGCTTTCCCGAAGATGGAGCGGTATTAGAAATTCCAGGTTTTCAATTTGCAGTAGTTCAAAAATCTAGTAACCGCTTGCAAAAAATTAAGTTAACCTTATTGGAAAGGAAAGATTAGACCTTAGCTTTGCAGCATGCAACGCATTTTTAAAAAGAGTAGGTATTTGCTTTTTGGAGTAATTGCTTTCGGTCTATTTGCCGCATGTAATAGCAGTTATACACCCAAACCAATTGGATATTTTAATATTCCATTACCCAAAAAATCTTACAGAGTTTTTGATCAAGCTGGTTATCCTTACAAATTTGAATATCCTGTATATGCCAATGTTCTGAAAGATTCCACATTTTTTAATACAACAGCGGAAAATCCCTGGTGGATCAATATTGATTTTCCCAAATTACAAGGTCGTATTTACTTGAGTTATAAACAGATTGGCCCCAATAGATTTGCTAAATTATTGGACGATGCCTTTAAATTGACCAATAAACATAATGTAAAAGCATCCGCTATTGACGATTCCTTAATCAATACGCCAAATGGTGTTCATGGTATGTTTTTTAAGGTAAGTGGCAATGTGGCTACGGCGTATCAATTCTTCTTGACGGATTCAACAAAACATTTTGTCAGAGGAGCATTGTATTTTGATGCCACGCCCAATCAGGATTCTTTGCGACCCGTAAATGAATTTGTTGCTGCAGATATGCGACATTTGATTAACACATTTCAATGGAAATAAGTCATGGTATTAATAGAAGATAAACTTATCGGAGACGAAATTTTGGAAGCGCATTTTGTGTGTAATATTGCAAAATGCAAAGGTGGATGCTGTGAAGATGGCGATGCTGGAGCTCCATTAGAAGAGGCTGAACTTGTAGAATTAGAAAATAATTATGATGTTATTGCTCCTTATATGTCTGAAATTGGGAGAAATGAAATAGAGTTACAAGGCAAATATGTTCATACTGAAGAGTTTGGAGAGGTGACGCCAACTATAGACGGCGGACTTTGTGCATATGGGATTAAGGACGACAATGGTGTTATCTTTTGTGCCATTGAACAAGCTTACAATGATGGCAAATTGCAATGGAAAAAGCCAATTAGTTGTCATTTATTTCCCATCAGAGTTAAATTACCAGATACGGATATGGAAATGCTCAATTACGAACCACGCGAAGAGGATCATTTATGTAATCCAGCATGTCAATTGGGAGAGGAATTGAAAGTGCCTGTATATAAATTTTTGAAAGAGCCTATTATTCGAAAATATGGTACTGAATTTTATGAAGCGCTGGATGCAACCGCGGAATATCTAAATAATAAAGACTAATTTTTTATAGTATGTACGAAATGCTATCCGAAGAAAGGAAAGCGAGAATAGAATTTGTATTGGCACATCGACAAAAGGATTTGACTATAATTTTGGAAAATGTGTATGACCCCCACAATGTAGCTGCGGTGATGCGTACCTGCGATTCTATTGGGGTGCAAGAGGTTTTCATAGTGAATACATTGGATAAAAAAGCGGTTAATTACGATGCCCAAAATTTTAGAAGTAGTCGTAGTGCACACAAATGGTTAACCATTCATCAATTTGACAATGTAAAAAACTGTATGGATAAGGTGTCTTTGAACTATGAAAATATTTTCTGTACACATTTAGGAGAAACGTCCAAAGATTTATATGAAATAAATTTTACCCAAAAAACTACGGCAATCGTATTTGGTAATGAACAAAAGGGTATTTCGGAAGAAATGTTATCTTATAGTACGGGTAATTTCAACATTCCACAATATGGTATGATCAAAAGTCTGAATATCTCTGTGGCTTGTGCGGTAACTTTATACGAAGCATTTAGACAAAAAGAATTGGCCGGAGATTACCAACACGCTAATTTCCCAGAGGGAAAAAAAGAAATACTTCGCACGCAATGGTCAGCGCGTACCCCAAAATAGAATTTCTGCCACTGATAACAATGATTTCGCCCTTCATCATATTAATCGTTGTAAAAAAATAAGAAGGAGTTAAATTTGAATACATCAAAATTTGACTCTAATGGCCCTAGTTGAATTACACAATTTAAAAAAATACTATGCTACGCAAAAAGCAGTAGATGATATTAGTTTGTCTATTGCAGAAGGTAGCATTTTTGGTTTACTTGGTCCCAATGGCGCGGGTAAGACTACTTTGTTGCGCATGATTACAGGTATATTTCAACCCGATGAAGGAGAGGTAATTATCGCAGGAAAGAAATTCGATCCCATCGAAGATGTTCGTTTAATTGGTTATATGCCTGAGGAACGCGGTCTTTACAAGAAAATGAAAATAGGCGAACAAGCATTATATCTAGCTCAATTAAAAGGTTTATCCAAATCAGAAGCACTTGAAAGTGCTAAATACTGGTTTTCTCGTTTGAAAATGGAAAGTTGGTGGGACAAAAAGTTGGAAGATCTGAGTAAAGGGATGGGGCAAAAATTACAATTTGTCGTAACTGTAATGCATTCACCCAAATTAATCATTTTAGACGAACCTTTTAGTGGTTTGGATCCCGTAAATGCAGGATTGATAAAAGATGAGATTTTCAATTTGGCCCAGCAAGGAAGCACCATTATCTTCAGTACACATAGAATGGAGCAGGTGGAAGAGATATGTGACCATATTGCACTTGTAAATCAAGGTAAAGTACTGTTGGACGGTACCGTGGATAGTGTAAAACAACAATTCAAAGAAAATATTTGGGAACTAAAATTTCAGGGAAATGCTTCGTTGATTACCAATAATTCATTTGAAATTATCCAGCAATCTGGAGATCGACTTTACCTAAAGATTCAAGAGGGTGCAAATGAAAATTCCATTTTGCAATATTTAATTCAAGAAGGTGTGTTGGTAAAAGGTTTTAATGAAATTCTTCCTTCCTTGAATGATATTTTCATCCATCTTGTAGAAGGTACCAATTCTGTAACTCGATCTTTTGAATCCTAAACTTACTATATGAATAAAATTACTTTAATCGCACAAAGAGAGTTTTCTTTTCGTGTGAAGAAAAAAACGTTTCTTATAACTACCATACTATTGCCCATTTTGATTTCTGGTTTGTATGCTTTAATGATTTATTTCTCCGTAAAAGGTGGTGATAAAAAATTAAATATTGCCATTTTAGATCAGAGCGAATTTTTTACTAATGGGGATTCTAATTTAAAAAATTCGAAAAATTTTTCTGTATTTATACAAAAAGGAGATACCGCAGTGGGAAACAAGCTTCTACGTACAGAGGCGATTGATGGCTATATCATTTGGAATGATGGATTGGATAGTTTGAATAAAGCAAAATTAATTTCTTCTAAAAGCATAGGACTGCAAGACAAATCCGCTATCTCAAGTTATTTGAATAATATAGTTCGCAATGAGCGTATCAGAAAGCTGGCAAGTGGGCCACAAGTATTGCAATTGATGGATAAAGAAGTAGATCTGAACTATGCGACATTAGATAAGGGTGAAGATAGTATGATGAAATCTGGTGTAAGTTATGGGGTGGGATTCGCAAGTGGATTTTTGATCTATTTTGTACTCATTATTTATGGTATGTCTGTGATGCGTGGTGTGATGGAGGAGAAGGTAAGTCGTATTGCAGAAGTGATGATTAGTAGTGTCAAGCCATTTCAGTTAATGATGGGGAAAATTATAGGTATAGGCGCTGTTGGACTATTACAGTTTTTAATTTGGATAGTGTTAACTATCGTTTTGCGTTTAATCTTAATGCCTATGTTTTTCCCAGGAATATCCTCAAATATTCAAAATGCCGCTGGTGGGCAAGAAGGTATTGGCGCTATGATGCATGGACTGAGTACGATTAATTTCCCTGTAATTATTACCTTCTTTTTGATCTATTTTATAGGTGGATATTTCTTATATGCTTCTTTGTTTGCTGCGGTAGGTAGTGCGGTGAATGAAGATCCTCAAGATGCACAGTCATTTACTTTTCCGATTATGATGCCGATCATTTTTGGATTTGTGTTATTGACAAGAGCCATCAATGATCCGCATAGTAGTGTTGCCGTATTCGGTAGTTTATTTCCGCTAACTTCACCTATTGTAATGTTAGGTCGTATTGCGCAAGGCGTTCCAGATGCCGTTCCTTATTGGCAATTAGCATTGAGTATCGCGCTATTAATATTAGGATTTTTATTTACAACTTGGTTAGCAGGTAAAGTATATAGGACTGGAATATTGATGTATGGTAAAAAGCCAACTTGGAAAGAATTGATTAAATGGGCTAAACAAAAATAAAGATCAACTATGCTATCTAGAAGAACACTTTTGGTTTTAAGTTTTCTATTATTAAATTATAGTGTATTTGCAGGAATTATATCGGGGATTATAAAAGATAATAAAGGCGAAATTATACCTTATGCGACCATTTCTGTAAAAGGTAAAACAACTATTTCTGCTGATGCAAATGGCTTTTATAGTCTACAGATTTCCGATGGTAATTACGAAATTACTTGTTCGCACATTGGTTATATTACAGTAACTAAAAAAGTGGAAGTTTCTGCTAGTAAATTGCAACTGGATTTTGTATTGCCATTGCAAGAGACGGAATTGGCGGATGTAGTCATTCAATCCAAAGATCCTTCTGATAGAATCGTGCAACATACGATTGATAATAGGCGAAATTTTTTGATGCCTTATAATTCGTTTTCTTGTCAGGCATATATCAAAATGCTTATGAAAACTAGAAAAATGCCCAAGAAAATTCTTTTCACTAAAGTGGAGGATGCAGATAAAAAAGAAATGGGCGTAGATTCCAATGGTAAAGGTGTAGTGTATCTTTCTGAGTCAATTAGTAATGTTGCATTTGCCAAACCTGATAAAATAAAAGCAGAAGTAATTTCTAGTCGAGAAAGTGGAAGCCAAGGTTATGGTTTTGCATTTTCAACTTATGTAAATATTTACCAAGAAAATATTGATTTGTTGAAAGACGCAGGCAATAAACGAGGTTTTATATCTCCAGTTGCATCTAATGCGTTTCATTACTATAAATTCAAATATGGGGGCAGTTATATGGTGGGTAAAGATAAAATTCATCGTATCAAAGTCATACCAAAGCGAAAATTTGAACCCTTGTTTTCAGGTACGATAGATATTGTAGATAATGATTGGCATATCTATAGTACAGATCTGTATTTGACTAAAACCTCATCTTTAGAATTGTTTGATACCGTAAGAGTCCGTCAACAATTTGAAAAGTATGAAACGACCGGTTGGTTGCAAAAACAGCAAATTTTAGATTTTTCCATGAAAATATTAGGGATTGATTTGTATGGAAATGTTTTAGATGATTATTCCAAATATACTTTAGATCCTAAAGTTAAGTTTGACAATGTGCTTATCGCCTTTCAAGATTCTGCAAAAAATAGGCGCAATAGCTATTGGGATTCTGTGCGTCCAGTATTGTTAACTCAAGAAGAAAGTTTGGATTATCATAAAAAAGATAGTGCCTATTTTGCAAGAAAAGATTCCTTACTTTCTAAACATTACACGGATAGTTTGCATGCGAAATACAATAAGTTTTCTGTTGGGGGATTACTATTTTCCGGTGGCTTTAGTAAAAGATATTATGATGATTCTAATCATATAACTTCTACTTTTTCGATAGATCCACTCATCCGAAAATTACAATATAATACAGTGGAAGGAATCGCGATGACCTGGAGTGGTAGTTATAGTAAGTATTTTAAAAATCAGGTATTTTCTTTTAGTCCTTCGGTACGCTATGGGTTTCACAATCAACATTTGAATCCAAGTGCAGTGCTTAGTTTGAGTAAAAGATATAAAGGAAATAATAGTACCAATAATCAACAGTACTGGTACGTGTCAGGAGGAAAAACAGTAGGCCAATATAATGGAATGGATCCTATTAGTCCTTTGATCAATAGTATTTATACTTTGTTTTGGGGGGAGAATTATATGAAGATTTACGAAAAATATTATACGAATATTGGATTTTACAAACGTAGTGCTGATGGTTGGTCCGTGCAAATATTTGGAAAATATGAAGATCGTAGATCTATCAATAATACGACAGATAAATCGTTTCGCTCACCTAATTATTTTACGCCCAATTATCCAACAGATTTAATTTCTGCGCCGCAGGATAGACATCAAGCTGTTATTGTTGGTTTTAATGCAAGTTATCAGCCAGGGCAAAAATTTATAAAATATCCAGATGGAAAGGAATCTCTAGGTTCGACACAGCCAACGTATTCCTTGAGTTATCAAAAAGGAATTCATGGATTATTGGGAAGTGATGTGAACTATGATAAATGGAGCGCTGCTATTGCTAATAGTTGGGATTGGAAACTGGGCGGTACTATGAAATATAAATTTTCCTTAGGCGGATTTTTGAACAATAAAAATGTGTACATACAAGATATGACACACTTTGCAGGTAATCAGACGCTTGTTGCCAATTCGTATGTTTCAGGTTTTCAATTGGCTCCTTATTATTTATTTAGTAATGCAGACCATTTTTATATGACGGGACATTTGGAACATCATTTTAATGGATTATTAACTAATAAAATTCCATTTTTTAATACGATGCATTGGAATCTAGTAGCAGGGACAAATGCTTTTTATGTAAATAAAGACAATCGTTACGTTGAAGTTTTTGGTGGACTAGAAAATATATTTAAAATTCTAAGAGTGGATTTTGTAAAATCATTTGCTACGAAAGATGCTAATCAATTCGGTGTACGAATTGGCATTGGAGGGATATTTTAAAGAAAGTCAAGGCGTATTATTTGAATAGTACGCCTTGATTTTTTAATTCAATTTTTAAGGTACTATATATTTGGTTATTGATAGCTTTTACAGCATTGTCAAAAATAGTTACTTTATAACCAAGTTGTATGGAATCTATTGCCGTATAATAAACACAAAAATCAGCCGCCAAACCACAAAGGAATATTTCCGAAATGTTTTTATCTTTTAGATAACCATGTAGGCCGGTATTGGATTGATGTGCATTATCAAAAAAAGCACTATAACTATCTATTTCTGGATGCATTCCCTTGCGAAATATTGCAGCAATATTTTCTTGTTTTATTTGTGTGGAAATTTCAGCACCTACACTTCCTTGTACACAATGGTCTGGCCAAAGCGTTTGCGGTAGCGCATTTAATTCTATAGTGTCAAATACTTGTTTACCTGGATGGTTAGATGCAAAACTATGATGATTTTTTGGATGCCAGTCTTGTGTCGCTACGACTAGACTATAATCGTTACTGAATGCATTAATGATAGGAATAATCTGATCGCCCTCTGGTACAGCCAAACTGCCACCAGGAAGAAAATCATTTTGCATGTCGATTATAATTAATGCACTGCTCATTTATTAGTCCTCCAAACTTTTTTCTTTAACTACTTTGAGATCTTCAAGATTAACATTCATCGGAAGCATACCTATTTTGACAATCGCTCTTTTACCTCTAATCTCTTGTACCTCGCCGACTTGATGACTTTTTTTCAAAATTACTTTTGCACCGATTTCTACATCTTCATGCACTTCTTCGTATTTAGCACGTAATTTTTTGGACATTTTTTGTGCTAATACTTTTTCATTTTTAGGGAAAAGTAGTTTGTATATATTTTGAATTGCTTCTTCTTTATCATCAGATTTACGCCAATCAACAATCATTTGACGTAATTTTCTTTCGGTATCACGTAGGAAGTTCATACGCTCTTCCGTGATTTGATTTTGATGCTTGAGCAACTCCACTCTTTGACTATGTTTTTCTTTATCCAAAGTCACCGCAAGTTCTTTTTTCAGCTTTTCATTTTCCCGTATTAATTTATGCAAATCTTTTTTGTCCTTATCTAATTGTTGCAATCCTTGTTCTGTGGAATTCAACAATTTATCCAGACGAAAATGGTCTTCTTCCACTAATTTACGCGCTCGATTAATCAGATTTTGTGGTAAGCCGATGCGTTCCGCAATAGAAAACGTGTACGAACTACCAGGTTTGCCAAGGATCAATTGATATTTAGGTTGCAGATGCACTTCATCAAACGCCATTGCGCCATTCAAAATCCCTTTGGTTTTATTTGCCATGACTTTCAGATTGAGATAATGCGTAGTCACCAACCCAATAGAATGTCTACGTGCTAACTCTTCCAAAATCACCTCCGCAAAGGCGCCACCAAGATTCGGATCACTACCACTTCCCAATTCGTCTATGAAAAATAAGGTTTTCCCATTCGCATTTTCAATGAAATATTTCATGTTGGTCAAATGAGAGGAATAAGTACTCAATTCAAATTCCAAACTCTGCGTATCGCCGATTTGAATAAATAATTGTTTGAATACTCCCATTTTTGAATCAGGTGACATCGGAACGAGTAGGCCGCTTTGCAACATTATTTGACTCAGGCCAATGGTTTTCATCGTCACCGTTTTACCTCCAGCATTGGGGCCACTAATAATTAAAATACGATTGTCCTCATCCAATTTTAGAGATAGAGGAATCGTTTTCTTATTTGATTTTTTATTGTACAGATACAATAACGGGTGATATGCATCTTTAAAATCTAATATCGCTTTATCTACAATTTCAGGAAGGTCTGCATTCATTTCTAAAGATAAGGATGCCTTTGCCTCGATGAAATCATACAATCCCAAAAACTGGTGATATGTTGCAAGGAGAGAAGCATAAACGCTCATCTTAGAAGTCAGCGCACGCAAGATTCTAGTAACTTCTGCTTGTTCTTCGCTTTCTAGTGCATAAACCTCATTATTTAATTCAACTGTTTCTTCTGGCTCTATATATGAGGTGCGGCGACTATCACTTTCCCCATGCAAAATGCCTTTAACTTGTCTTTTATGTTCTGAAAATATAGCAATTACTCTACGGCCATTGCTGAAACTTTCGTCGATGTCTGCAGTATAGCCAGCTCTTTGCATGCGAGCTATGGCTTTCATGAATACGCGACGTAATTCACCGCGCTTTTTGGATAATTGAAAACGAATTTTTTCTAATTCAGGTGTTGCATTATCTCTTATATGTCCATACTCATCAATCGTACTATCGATGAGTTCGATGATTGTTTTCTCATAATAACTATCTTGGATAACGTATGCAAGATTGGGAAATAATTGTCTTCTTTCGTTATCAAACCAACGAAAGATTTTTTCCATACTTTCCATCAACCTTTTTATTTGCATAAATTGATCTTCGGTAAGTAATGAGCCAGGTATACTGAGTAATTTTAATTCTTTAGCAATAGTTGGAACGAAATCATTGGGAAAATACAAACCTTGTTCTTTGATGCCCTTAAATTCTTTCGTCTGTCCTACTTCTAATCGTATAAAATCTATTTTGGTGTGTACTCTCAGTTTGCTTGCTTTTTCTTTTGCATAATCGCTTTGACAAAAGCCTTTGAGTAATTCCTTTATTTTATCAAACTCTAATTGAGATTCCGCGTTTGTTGGATATAATTTCATAATTCTATGGAACAAAATTAAGATAAAGTGAAAATATCCGATGGGGAAAAATATCCGTAATTATCGACCTACATTTGAATACTTGCATGGTATTTGATTTCATTAATTTATCAATATTTGCATGATGCTTAAACTCTTATTAGTGTCCAGTCTAACCTTGTTGTTAAGTTCTTGGCGCGGGTGTGTGAGTCAGACCTATGATAGTCCTGATGGATATAATATGAATAATCCAGTTAAAATAGATGTACCAAAAGATTTGAAAGAAATCTCTGGTATTGCTTTTTACAAAAATAATCCCAATCCATATTATGCGATTGAGGATGAGCATGGTATTATTTATTGCTACTATCCTAGCTATAAAAATCTAATCAAAACAGAATTTAAGGCAAAAGGTGACTTTGAAGACTTAGTCATTGCAAAAGATCGTGTATTTGCATTAGAAAGTCACGGAAGTATTTATTCCTTTCCATTTAGATTGGTCGGACAAAAAAACGTTCCTAAAGATAGCTTAATGGCTCAAGTTGATTATTTGCCAAAAGCAGAATATGAGAGTATGTATATAGATGAAAAAGAGAATAAAATGTATTTGCTTTGTAAAAAAAGGAGCGGAGAATCCGTCAATCAAAAGGGATATATTTTGAAAATAGGTTCAGATGGTCGTGTTTATCGTAATGCTATTTTTTATATAAAAAATGCAGAAATAGAAAACAAGTTAGGTTTTACTATCTCTGCATTTCGTCCATCTGCATTAGCAAAAAATACTTTGACTAACGAATGGTATATTTTATCTAATTATAATAAAATGTTGGTCATCGCTAACTCAAAATGGCATGTAAAGGCTGTATTTCAATTAAATCCAAAAGTCTTTGCACAACCAGAAGGTATTGCATTTGATTCTACCAATAATCTTTATATCTCCAATGAAGCCAACGACGGCATGAAACAAAACATTTTGATGTTTAATTATCTGAAAAAAT
Organism: Rhizosphaericola mali; assembly: GCF_004337365.2. GTDB lineage: Bacteria > Bacteroidota > Bacteroidia > Chitinophagales > Chitinophagaceae > Rhizosphaericola > Rhizosphaericola mali. Next base: position 4,560,569 of record NZ_CP044016.1, read on the forward strand.
CTAGTAATGCCACTGCTAGCATAGATCGTAAATTTTTCTAAGAACTATACTCGTTGTCTTTGACTATTTTTTCCGCAACGCGATCATTTGTTCGGATATATGGTCTGATAATCAATCGATTACCTGTATCGTAGGTAAGATAGTTCCAAACCCAATTGATAAATACTTTTACACGATTCTTGAAACTCACCAAGAAGGTGATATGTACAAAAGCCCAAATCATCCAAGCCAATAATCCTCCGAAAGCTTTCTTATTAGGAAGATCACATACCGCCTTACCTTTTCCAATTGTAGCTAACGATCCTTTATCAAAATATTTGAAATCTTTCAGCGGTTCATTATTTTGAATCTTACAAAGGTTTTTACCTACATAAGTTCCCATCTGAATAGCGGGTTGTGCTACACCTGGTAAACCATTAGGATATTTGTCTGTACGTAAAATTGCAATATCACCTAATGCAAATATGCCATCACTACCTACAACTTTACAATGATTATCAACGACTAATTTATTATGATCAATCCATTCTGGTTTTAGACCTGGAATAACGTCGCCCTTGACACCTGCGGACCAAATTAAAGTACTAGTCGCAATGGTTTGGCCATTCGTTAATGTGGCGGTATAACCATCATAGGACGAAACTTTTGAATTTAAAATAACCTCGACTCCCATTTTGGTGAGGTCGGCGTATGCTCTTTTACAAGATTTTTCAGCCATACCTGCTAATAAGAAATTACCACTTTGTACCAAATGAATATGCATATTAGAAAAGTCTACATCTGGATAATCCTTCGGTAAAACGTGTTTTCTTAATTCGGATAAAGCCCCAGCTGTCTCTACTCCGGTTGGTCCACCACCAACAATTACGATAGATAAAAGATCTCTTTGCTTTGCCGGATCTTTTACTAATCCCGCCATTTCAAATGTTTGCATCAACTGACTTCTCAAGTTGAGAGCATCGGGAATAGATTTCATTGGAAAAGAAAACTTTTCCATCATTTCGTCTCCATAAAAATTAGATCTACATCCGTTCGCAATAATTAGATAATCATAATGTAAAGAGCCTGAACTAGTAAATACCAATTTTTCATCTGGATCTATCTTCTGTACTCTCAATAATCTGAAAAAGAAATTCTTCTTCTTTTTAAAAGTAGTACGTAACGGTCCTGCAATAGCATCTGCTTGTAAACCTGCAGTTGCAACTTGATATAAAAGGGGTTGGAATGTGTGGTAATTTCGTTTGTCAAAAAGAACGATTTGAAATTTAGAAGAATCTAAATTATGTGCCGCATATAACCCTCCGAATCCTCCTCCAATGATAACTACTCTTGGTTTGTCTGTGTCCGGTATGTTTAGCGAAATCCCAGAGAATAAGGGCATAATTGATTTGATTTGATTTGATGTGTGCAAATATCCTTTATTTAAGATAAATTTTCAATTATTATATCTTAAATACCTAAACGACAAAACCTAACAAGTACGTAAGCACTGGTTAGGTTTTATAGTTTTATAGCAATAATAACTAATGATTCAGAATCGTAAAAAAGTCTGATTCGTATTTTTGCCACTTTGCAAATTTATCAAAATTTGACAAAGAATACCGATTTATGAAAAAATTAATATCTCTAAGCCAGATATTTCCTTGGGTAGCACAATATCCAGCTTTATTTAGACTCAATAACCATTTTTTGAAATCTAACGATCCTTTAAGATCTGCATAAAATGATTTGGATGTAACGACCTTTACAAAATTTTCGAAGGATGCTTCTGCAGAAGAAAATTTTCTGAAACGTGATTGATAACCTTCTTTTTCAGCCAAATCGTTTTTTCCAATAATTCCAAAGTGATTATTTAATACCTTACTGTTTTTGCTACGTCCAAGACTGGACTCTACCATCGCAACTCCTAAAATGACACTGGCTGGTACACCTGTTTGTTGCATTAATTCCATCGCTTGCATAGAATGTGCTTTGATGTATTTTTTAGCTGCACTTTGAGCATAAATGCTTGAAAATGAAGTTAAAATGATGGCAAGTGCAAATATGGTTCTCTTAAAATGAGAACTCAATTTAAATTTGATCATATCAAATCTTTAAATAAGAGTTCCAATTCAATAAATACTTATAGCATTATCTTCCGCATTTTCTTCGGAAAAAAAATTAAGTATTGGATTGAAATTGAATCAGAAAATACCTCTTAATTTTTAGAAGTAAACTCTTACGGTTAAAAAATGGACATTGACCTAAATCGGCAATGATATACATCCGAAATGAATTGTACTTTTCAGATGGAGAATTTTGATAATTATAATTACAAAATTCAATGCTGTTTGTTCAAAATAAAACAGCCGTAATCCACAAATATGCGCTGGATTGCGGCTGCAAATATAAGACCAATTTTTTAATAATCCCCTGTTAAAGGAGTATTAAACTATATAGTGATATAATAAATATATTTAAAGTATTGATAATTAAGCTATTTATGATTCTTTTCTAATCCTCTAACATTTAGCCCATCTGTTTTTCTTAAGCGACCATACTCGATCAAACCTAATAAACTAAGAAATCCAATAAATACAAATGCCATGTGAAAATCATTCATTTGATATCGTGTTCCATGTCTATGAATAACGCTTGCAACATGCAAAGAAACCGCACCAAGTGCAATCCCCATACCTAATGTCATCTGTTGTGCTGTACTATATAAGGTGTTGGCATTGCTCATATTTTTATTGGGAATATCTGCATAAGCTAAGGTATTTAAACTACTAAATTGCATAGATCGAAACATTCCTGAGGCAAACATGACGACAACGACCATCCATGTTGGCGTCGTTGGAAACAATAATGCGGTGGCAAATGTGGAGATCGCCAATAAGATACCATTACCAATCAATACTTCTTTGAAATTAAATTTGCGTGTTATCCAAATAGTAGCGGGTTTCATGGCCAAATTTCCAACCATGCTTGCCATGAATAACAGGCCAGATTGGAATGCATTTAATCCAAAGCCGATTTGAAACATCATCGGTACAAGGAATGGCGCCATTCCGATTACCATTCTTGCCAATGAACCAGAGTACACTGTGATGGCAAAAGTGCGCACATTTAATATGGAATAGTCAATTAATGGAAATTCTTTTTTGCGTGATTGATAGATATTGAAAACGATTAATAAACCACTTGCTACCAAAATGCCTGCTATTTTCCAATAATTTTCTCCTTCTCTACTCAATAATTCTACACCATACATAAATGAGGAAAGAGCTACCGCACTTAATAAAAAACCAACAAAATCTAGTGGTTTAGGATCCTTTGTGTGCGTATTGGGAATAAATTTCCAAGTAAGAATAACTGCAATAATTCCTAATGGAATATTGATAAAAAAGATCCAATGCCAACTTAAATAAGTAGTGAAAATGCCTCCCAATAATGGACCGATAATTGGACCAATTAAGCCGGGCCAAGTAATATAAGCTATAGCAGTAACTAGATCTTTTTTTTCTGTATTACGTAGGACTGAAAGTCTACCAACTGGTACCATCATCGCCCCCGCGACACCTTGTAATATTCTAAAAGTAACAAAATGATAAATATTTTGACTTAACCCACAACCCACAGAGGCTAATACAAATCCTATAATGGCTGATCCAAATACATTTCTGGTTCCAAATTTATCAGCGACCCATCCACTAATAGGGATAAAAACTGCCAACATGATTAAATAAGATGTAATACCTGCACTCAAATGAATGGGATTGACTCTAAAAGATTTTGCCATTTCAGGTAAGGCCGTAGAGATTACAGTTCCATCTATATTTTCCATCAGAAAGGCTCCTCCCACAATGAGGGAGATCGTTAATGCTCGTCTTTCCATATCGGACGAAGGTCGTGATTAAAAAATAGTTTCATCCGTATTTTCAATAATAAATATTAAATCGTGATGATAAGAAAGCATTATTTAACGTTATATTGATTCTTTTATCTGGAGTTGTTTTAGTGAATTTTTTTATTTTTAGCGAACGGTGACAATAAATTTTATGGATAAATATTACGAGTCAGAAACTTTTGAAAGGATTGATTTTACGGAAAAATATTTCGAAAAAGGAGAATATGAAGATTGTCAATTTGAAAGTTGTAATTTGAATCATGTCAATTTATCGGGATGTAGATTTTCAGAATGCATATTTGAAAATTGTGACCTTAGTATGATACAACTTACCGAAACCGTTTTTCAGGATTGTCGGTTTATAGGATGTAAAATGATCGGTATTTTATTTGAAAATTGGAACAAGTTTTCCAGCAATTTACAATTCAAACAATGTATTTTAAATAGCAGTTCTTTTCACAAATTGCAAATGGCAAAAACTAAATTTGAAAATTGTCAATTGAAAGAAATTGATTTTTCCGAAACCAATTTGAAAGAAGCCGTATTCGAACAATCAGATTTGTCTGGCGCAATATTTAGAAATACCAATTTGGAGAAAGCGGATTTTCGTTCAGCAGAAAATTATGCATTCAAATTAGAAGAAAATAAATTGAAAAATGCACAATTTTCTATGTTTGAGTTAAAACATTTACTGACGATATATGGCATGAAAGTCGATTAACGCAAGATTTTTCTTTTTCCTTTTTCAAAATCTCGAAAAATAAATTCACCCAAATTATCCAAAGAAGAAAAGAATGCTTTCCCATTATTTGTTTCTGTAAATTCTTCTACAAATTGTTGCAAATAAGGATCAGAGGCAATCATAAATGTAGTAATGGGAATTTTTAATTTTTTACATTGAGCTGCGAGATTAAAACAGCGGCTTGTAACCTTTCTATCTAATCCAAAACTATTTTTATAATACCGACCACCAATTTTTAGACAAGTCGGTTTACCATCCGTAATCATGAAAATTTGTTTATTGCTATTTTTTCGTTTACGCAAAATTTCCATCGCCAATTCCAATCCTGCAACGGTATTGGTATGGTACGGCCCAACTTGTAAATAGGGCAAATCCTTCATTTCCACGGTCCACGCATCATTGCCAAATACAACGATGTCCAAGGTGTCTTTGGGATAGCGCGTTGTAATAAGTTCGCTCAATGCCATCGCTACTTTTTTTGCCGGCGTAATTCTATCTTCTCCGTACAAAATCATTGAATGTGAAATATCAATCATTAAAACCGTAGACGTCTGTCCTTTAAAATCGGTATCGTGTATTTGCAGATCACTTTCTTGCATCGAAAAACTATCTACACCGTGATTAATCTGCGCTTGACGTATGCTTTCTGTGAAATCAATTTGTTCCAATAAATCTCCAAATTCAAATTGACGCAAATCTGGACTCGGTTCATCACCAACACCAGAGCGAAATGTATTGTGGTCGCCTTGTTTGCTTTTCTTTATTTTCCCGAATATTTCTTCCAAACTTTTCTTTCGAATTGTTTGCTCGGATTTTCCGGTAAGAATGGGATTGTTTGTTTGCGGATCATCTTTGATATAGCCTTGATTTTTGAGATTTTCTATAAAATCTCCCATGCCATAATCCTTGTCTGTAATCTTATATTGTTTGTCCAATTGATTCAGCCATTGCAGCGCTTCTGTCACATCTCCACTCGTATAATTGAGCATTTGCATGAAAATCTCTAGCATTTGCTCAAATTTTGATCTGCCATCTCCTTCTGGTGTGTATCTAAAAAATCTATTTCCAATCATACTATAAAGTTACGGAAATGCTATTGTGATTATTGTTAAAACAGTTCATATTAAAATAATAAAAAATTGTTAATGTGGATTAATTGCTATTAATTTGCGCCGATGCTATTGAGAATTGCTTTAAACGAGAAAATTTAGTTCGGCACTTCTAATACAATTTACTATTAATTAAACCATACACATGAGGCAAAAAATTGCATTTTTTGCCATGCTCATGGGCCTAATATTGTTTGGGCCTAAAGTCATGGCTCAACTTAAGACAATTCAGGGAACTGTCTATTCTGATTCAACAAATCTACCGCTGGAGGGAGTTTCTGTTAAGTTATTAGGTAAAGGAAATAAAGGAGTTGTAACAGACAAAGTAGGACACTTCGAAATCTCTGTTTCAAAGGAAGTTAAAGAAATAGAATTCTCCTATGTAGGTTATCAAAAATTAGTTAAACTAATAAATGAAATTGACGGGACGGATATTTTTCTAAAAACTAAAAATGAGAATCTTGATGATATCGTAGTAATTGCCTATGGTAGAGCTACGAAAAAATCAATTACAGGTTCAGTTGCTCAAGTAAATGCAAAAGATATTGAAAAGCGAGCATTGACAAGTGTAACCGGTGTATTAGAGGGTGCTGCTCCTGGTATCCAAGTCAATAATACATATGGGCAACCTGGCTCAACTCCTACGATTAGAATTAGAGGCTTTTCTTCCATTAATGGCTCTAATACGCCACTTGTTGTTCTTGATGGAGTTGTTTTTAGTGGTAGTATTGCAGATTTAAATCCAAACGATATAGAAAGTGTTTCAGTCTTAAAGGATGCGGCATCTTCTGCACTATATGGTAATAGAGCTTCTAATGGGGTTATCATTGTGACTACTAAAAAAGGAAAAGCGGGCAACGTTAAGCTTAATTTCATTGCTAATCAAGGTATATATAATCGTGGATTAAAAGAATATGAAAGAATGGGGCCAAATGATTTCATGGAAACCATGTGGAAGGGGTATCGAAATAATTTATTATCTACTCAACCTACTGTTTATACATCTACGGCTCTTGCAAATGCGAAAGCTTCTAATTCATTAATCGCAGATTATTTACATTATAATATTTATGATAAAGGAGATTCTGCGTTGTTTGACGATAATGGAAAATTGGTATCTGATGCTAAAATAAGAAGTGGGTATCTGAATGATTTAGATTGGTATTCGCCGATTATTCAAAACGGGCATAGGCAAGATTATTCAATTTCTGGTTCATCCGGTACAGAAAAAAGTAGTTTGTATTTTTCTGCAGGATATTTGGATGAAAAAGGTTTTATGAAACGTTCTGATTTTAAAAGATTTACAGGACGTTTGAAGGGGGATATTACACCAAGGACATGGATTAAAGCAGGCTTCGCAATGAGTGGTAGTCATCAAATAAAGAGTAATTATTCTGATGGAAATTCTTCCTATGCCAATCCGATTTATTTTGCCAGAAATATTGCCCCAATATTTCCAGTTCACTTACATGATATGTCTACAGGAGATTATATTTTAGATGCTGATGGAAATGAAATATATGATGATGGTAATACTTATAACAGAACTCAAAATTTGGGACGACATTCTATCTGGGAAAATGAACTAAACCAGGATAAGACATTTATAAATAATCTTCAAGGGCAAGGTTATGTTGATATCAAATTTCTTAAAGATTTTACCATTAGCACCAGAGGTGATTTAAACGTCAAAAATTCAGAAAGGCAAACATATGATAACGCAGAAATTGGTGATGGAACTGGAAATCTTGGACGTGCGTCAAGATCTCTATACAGGTATAAAACATATACCTTTCAACAACAATTGAGTTGGAATAAAGATATAGCAAAAAACAATTTTTATGCCTTTGCAGGTCATGAAAATTATAATTACGATTATAGTTATCTGTATGGATATAAAACAAATCAAACTTTTGCTAATAAAACAGATTTACAAAATTTTACGAAGATTACATATTTATACGACTATACATATCAAGATCGTACGGAGAGTTATCTTAGTAGTTTTAGATATAATTATAATCAAACTTACTATTTCGATGCATCTTTTAGGGCAGATGGTACTTCAAGATTATACAAAGATTCAAGATGGGGGCAATTCTGGTCAGTTGGAGGCGCTTGGTTGCTATCAAATGAATCTTTTATGTCTAGTCTGAAACCGCAAATTAATGAATTGAAGTTAAGAGCATCCTATGGACAAGTCGGTAATAATGCCAGTCTAGATTATTATGCTTGGATGGCTTTATATGATAATGGACAAAATGCGAATACTACCGCCTTTTATAAAAACCAATTAGAAAATAAAGATCTACAATGGGAAACCCAAAGTGCTCTGGGGATTGCTATGGAAGGAAGATTTTTTAACAAATTGAATTTATCCGTTGAATTTTTTAATAAAGCCTCGCACAAACAAATTTTTGACGTAAATCTCCCACTTTCTGCGGGTGCAACTTCTACATCGGATCCTCAAGCTATTGTTACTCAGAATATTGGAGATAATTATAATAGAGGATGGGAATTTAATTTTGATGTGGATGCCATCAAAACAAGATCATTTACATGGAATATTGGAGCAAATGCCACTGTAATGAAAAATAGAGTTACCAAACTACCCCCTCAAAATACCGCAAATGGCATAATTAGTGGCAATAAAAAAATTATGATAGGTCATAGTATATATGATTATTGGCTATACCAATATGCGGGAGTTGATCAAATGACTGGAAATGCACTATACTTGGCGGATAATGACGTATATAATGGAGGTGATCCAAGTAATACGGATAAGGCGGCAATCCCAACCCAATATGTTGTAGAAATCAACGGAAAATACTATACAACTAATCCATCGTATGCAAAGAGAGACTGGAGTGGCAGTGCTATTCCTAAGGTCTATGGGTCGTTTAATACATCCTTAACTTGGAAAAATATTTCATTGAGTGGATTATTTACTTATTCTTTTGGAAGTAAAATTATGGACTACAATTATCAATCTTTAATGACGATGAACGGTTCTATTAATGCCCTTCATAAGGATTTGTTAAATGCGTGGAATGGCATTCCTGAAGGAATGACAGAGACTTCAAGTAATAGAATTGATCCAAAAGGAATTCCTGTTGTAGATTTTTCTAAAAGCTCATTCGCTAATGCAACCTCATCACGTTTTTTACAAGATGGAAAGTATTTCGTTATTAAGAATATTGCATTAACTTATAAATTAGAAAAATCAATAGTAGATAAGCTCGATATATCCAGCTGTGTATTCAATTTTACAATCGAGAATTTGGCGACATTTACTAAGTTAAGAGGAATGGATCCGCAACAATCTTTTGACGGAAACAACTATAATTATTTTATGACACCACGAGTTTTTTCTCTTGGAGTAAACGTTGGACTATAAAAATTTAATGATGAAACGATTACAATATATCACTATAATATTACTTTGTTCTTTGTTTGTATCCTCATGCTCAAAATCCTATCTTGATACAACTCCTACAGATAGAACAAGTACTACAACAGTTTTTGCAACAACAGATAATGTCGCGTTGGCAGTGAATGGTTTAGCCAAAATGATGACCATTCAATATCTCGGATCACAAGGTTTTAATGGGGAAGGTACCATAAAAATGTACTATGGAAACTATCCAGGAAATGATTTCTACGTTTATTTGACAGGATGGGCTCCTATAATAAATAGTTTATATAACGTAAACACATCTTCAATATATGACTATTATCCATGGTATTATTACTATAAAATTATTGGAAATGCTAATTCAATAATCTTACGTGTAGATGCTGCTGAAGGGACAGAGGCAGAAAAAGCGTTTTTAAAAGCACAAGCGTTGACATATAGAGCTTATAGCTACATGATGTTAGCTCAATTATATTCTTACAGGTGGAGTGATTCAAATAATGGGGCTACAGATGGTGTTGTTTTAAGATTAGATGAGTCAATTGGGGACTTGCCGTTATCAACACTTTCTGAAACTTATAGTCAGATTTATGCGGACTTGGATCAAGCAATTTCCTTATACTCATCTTCTGGATTGACAAGATCTAATAATTTTGATCCTGATATAAATGTGGCATATTCAGTATATGCGAGAGCTGCTTTAAATAGACAAGATTATGCCAATGCAGAAAGTAATGCAGTAAAAGCAAGAAATGGATATGCTTTAATGGATACAACAAATTATAAAGCAGGGTTTGCCAATGCTACATCCGAATGGATATGGAGTAGTTATGGAGCTTCTGATGAAACCTTATACTATTATTCTTATTTCGCTTATATCGCATACAACTCAAGTGCTAGTGCTGTTAGAACATATCCGAAATGTATAAGTAAAACATTATATAATAAAATACCCTCTACTGATATTAGAAAAAGTATGTTTTTAGATCCAACAGGTTATACATATACGGCCTCTTCTGGTGTAGCGGGAACGGCTTTAGCGGCTCATGCAAGATCTCTTTATCCTGATATACAATCTAATGCAACAGTTTATGCATATATGAATTTTAAAGTAAAAGCAAATGATCAACCAGGAGTTGGTAATTTAAATCATTTTAGAAGTTCGGAAATGTATTTAATCGAGGCAGAGGCGAAATATTTTCAAAATAAACCTGCGTCAGAAATACAAGCGTTACTTATTGCTCTAAATAAAACATCAGGTCGTGATCCTAATTATACAAATACTAAGACTGGTACAGATTTACTGACTGAAATTAAGCTTTACAGATCAATAGAGCTTTGGGGTGAAGGATTTGATTGGTTTGATATGAAACGTTGGGGAGATACTATTGTGAGATATAGTACAACTAATGGAGGAAATTACCCTGCTACATTAGCAATGACGATTAAACCAGAAGATAACAATAAGTGGACTTGGATGATTCCACTGAAAGAATCAGATTATAATTCATCCATATTAGCAGAATAAAAGATAAAGAGAGTTCTATTTTTAGGACTCTCTTTATTTTTACAACCACTTCCATTCCATATCATGCCAATCACTCAAAAGCGATTCCGCAAGTGCTAATTTGGATTTTGGAATAGAGCATTTAATGGTACAAAAAAGCTGCATCTCTTGATAATCAATTACACCGTCCAATTTTTTGATCCAATTCATAACGTCATTGAGTTTGGTATAATCAAAATCAAATTGAATGGACTTGTAAATAGGCTTTTTGATGCCAGGAACAACTTGTAATGCCAGTGCGGCTGCAGTTTTATAAGCATTTATCAGACCAGGAACACCCAATAACGTACCACCGAAATATCTAATTACAATGATCAGAATATTCGTATATTCTTTAGAATCTATTTGTCCTAAAATTGGACGTCCCGCCGTTCCTGCCGGTTCGCCTGCATCACTGGCTCGGAAATTATTTCCGTCTGTACCGAGTCTATATGCAAAACAATAATGGTTGGCTTTTGGGTGTTCTTTTTTTAATTCGGATAAATGATTTTTGAAATCTTTTTCGTCATTAATAGGAAATGCATAAGCTATGAATTTACTTCCCTTATCCTTGAATTCTGCTGTGGACGGACCTTGTATTGAACTGTAAAAATCATTTTCCATCGTCTGATAAAAGGTAAGGATTTAAAGATGATTTGAAATAAGTTAGCGTATCATTTTCCAATACAATCTGATTAAGTTGGGAAATTTCTCCTTTTAAAAGTGGCGCATGCGTGCCATTTTGGATATATAAATGTGAATTTTCAATGACCAAAGCCTCATCCCAAAGACTTTCGTCAATAAAAGATTGCAATAATTTTTGTCCGCCCTCCACCAATATGCTGGTGATATTTTTCTGATAACAATATTCTAATATTTGCTGAATGGTCGAAGTATGAGCTTCTATTTTTACAAATTCAACATTTCCAATTGTTGCCGCTTTTTTCAAATTAAAAACCACGGTTGGAGCTTCTGCATTGAAAATCTGATGATCATTTGGTATGGATAATTGCTTATCAATGACCAATCTAATTGGATTTTTGCCCGTCCATAATCTATTGGTAAGTGAAGGATTATCTTTTAATGCGGTATTCGTACCGATTAAAATAGCCGAATATTCTGATCTTAATTTGTGTACTTCTCTATTGCTTAATTCATTTGAAATCAATATTCTTTTATCCGAATTGCTCCCAATAAAATGATCGGCAGATTGCGCCCATTTCAATAAAACAAAAGGTCTTTTCTTTATATGAAAAGTAAAAAAGCGTTTATTTAAAGCGATACATTGTTGTGAGTACGCATACATTTCCACTTCAATTCCTGCCGCTTTTAATTTTTCAATACCTTTTCCATTCACCGATTCAAATGGATCACGACAGCCGACAACCACTTTTGGAATTTGCTTGCGAATAATCAAATCTGCGCATGGTGGCGTTTTTCCATAATGGGCACATGGTTCCAAAGAAACATATATAGTGCTTTGCGCAATTAAATGCTCGTCCTCAGGTTGGACGCTATTGATACAATTGACTTCTGCATGCGGTTCGCCATATTTTTGATGGTAACCTTCTCCGATAATTCTATTCTGATAAACTAATACTGCGCCGACCATTGGATTCGGAGCCGCATGATTTATTCCCAATTTTGCCAGTTCTAAGCATCTGGTCATGTATAAAACATGGTTGTCCTGCATGTGACAAAGTTAACACAACGAATTGTAATTTGAGGTAAGTAAGTATTTTTGCAAAATGACATTTCAAGAGGTGCAGGCACGATTCATTCAAGATTTGGAAGTAATATACGATCGTAGAGAATCCGAACAAATCACACAATTAGTATTGGAAAAACTGACAGGATGGGATCGAATCAAGTTTTCTTTATTCAAAAATGACGTTTTATCAGATCGTCAAATGACAATTTTGGATAAATGGAGACAAGAATTGTTATATAATCGCCCAGTTCAATATGTGATTGGTGAGGCATGGTTTGTGCATTATCCTTTCTATGTAAATGAAAATGTATTGATTCCTCGCCCAGAGACAGAGGAATTGGTGGATTGGGTTTACAACGATTTTAAGGAGCAACAAGTTTCTATTTTGGATATTGGCACCGGATCGGGTTGTATAGCGATTAGTTTGAAAAAACTATTACCTAAAGACCATGTTTTTGGATTGGATATTTCGGATAAGGCGTTGAATGTCGCTATGAAAAATGCAATAAATCTGGATGCGGATGTTCAATTTTTACAAAGAAATATTTTGGAATTCAATGTTTTAGAAAATGAAAAATGGGATATTATTGTCAGTAATCCTCCATATATCCGACCAAGCGAACAATTAGAAATGCGCGGCAATGTTTTAGATTTTGAACCACATTTGGCACTATTTATCGAAGAAAATGATCCATTACTTTTTTATCGGAAAATAGCAGCTTTGGGAACGAAACATTTGTATAAAAATGGCACATTATATTTTGAAATAAATGAAATTTTTGGACAAGATGTAGTAAGTTTACTTCAAGATTTGGGATACACAAATGTTGAATTGAAAAAAGATCTCCAAGGGAAGGATAGAATGACAAAAGCCGTTTGGATAGGTATTGTTAATTAACATATCGATACGAGGAAATAAGATGAGATTTGTACCAAGTTCGAAAGGACTTGTATTAAAAAAGAAAGGATAATTAATGGAGTTGAGATTGATTTTTAATGCAGCAATTTTTAGCTTGGTATCCATGGCATCATTTTCATGTATCGAACAAAAAAAGCAAAAGAAGAATATGAATGATGAATTAGCAGATGCGCAAGTAATAACTGAAGGTTTGGATACAGCAACTTTTGGAACAGGATGTTTTTGGTGTACAGAAGCTATTTTTCAAAGGTTAAAAGGCGTAACAAAAGTAACGAGTGGATATAGCGGTGGTACGATTGGAAATCCGACTTACGAGGAAGTGTGTAAAGGTACTTCAGGATATGCGGAAGTGTGTCAAGTGGTATATGATCCAGCAACGATTTCTTACGATGAATTGTTGAAAGTTTTTTGGAAAGTGCACGATCCGACAACTTTGAACAGACAAGGTAATGACGTAGGACCACAATATAGAAGCGTAATATTTTACCACTCTGATGATCAAAAAGAAAAGGCGGAACACTACAAAGAGGAATTAAACAAAATTGAAGCGTATAATAGTCCGGTGGTGACTGCGGTAGAACCTTATTCTAATTTCTATGCAGCAGAAGATTACCATCAAAATTATTATAACGAAAATGGTGGCCAAGCATATTGCCACTTCGTAATACAACCGAAGATTAAAAAATTCGAAGAAGTATTTAGAGATAAATTAAAAACATTCTAATAACTTCCTTCTATCAAAAAAGCCTTCCAAGATTTTGGAAGGCTTTTTTATATATTTCTAATTCAATGATTATTTGAATAATAGAGATAATGGGCTAGAGGAACTAGTAGAGGATTGCAATCCTAAAAATTTGTTCATTTGTTGTTTCAATAAGATTCCAGCTAACTTAGTTTTCAAACTAGAAAATAATGAATTTTGTTTTGTTGTGTAAGCGCTCTTATCTGTTTGTGCCAAAGACAAAATTGATTTTTTCTTTGTTAAAAAATCAGAAACGGCAGATGTAACACCTGGTGTCTGGGCACTTGTCAAACTCAATTTTGGAGTTAATGATTTTTCAACAATTGTTTTTGTTAAAGAACTAACACTTGTGCCACCAGAAAGCATAGACAATGCACTTCCTCCGCTGATTGCAGATTCTGCTTTAGATAATAAAGAACTTTGTGCAAATGTTGCGCTTGATAATCCCAAACCTAATACAAATAATACTAAAAATCTTTTTTTCATTTTCCTTAGATTAAATTTTCTATATGCAAACTTAGACTAAAAATATGATGTCAAAGTTTAATTTTACATCTCATTGACCCAAGCGTCTCTGTCATCTGGAGAAAATTTCCAAGGAGCGAAATTGGTCTCGGTATTGCTGAACATACCATTCCATTCTGCAGGAGCATTACTTTCTTCCATCACAAGGTAACGGCGCATTTGTAAGATAATATCTAATGGAGAAATACTTACTGGACACTCTTCTACACATGCATTACAGGTCGTACATGCACGTAATTCTTCTTCAGAAATATAATCTCTCAATAAAGATTTATTATCCTCTTCAAATTTTCCGTTTTTATCAATATTTTCTCCCACAGAAGTAAGACGATCTCTCGTTTGCATCATGATATTGCGCGGACTCAATAATTTGCCTGTTTGATTTGCTGGACACGCCGCGGAGCAGCGACCACATTCGGTACAAGAATATGCATCCAAAAGATTTTTCCAACTAAGATCAAAAACATCTTTCGCTCCAAAATTCGTTTTCTCAGATGGCGCTTCTGTTGGTGCTAATTCCGGTTGCATCGCATACAAAACTTCATTTTGAATATCTTTCATATTCTTCATTTCGCCTTCTGGAATCAAGCGAGAATAATACGCATTTGGAAAAGCCAATATGATATGTAAATGTTTGGAATAAGGTAAATAATTTAAAAATGCCAATATACCTACAATGTGCAACCACCAGCAAGTACGTTCAATACCTTCTAATGCTGGGCTGCTTAATCCACTTAATAACGGATGTAAGAACTGAGAAAGTACAAAATTACCGGTAATTGTTTCGCCATATTCGCCAAAACCTCTTTGTTGCAATAAGGTATCGCAACCATTCATCAAAAGGAATAAACTCATCAATATGATTTCCGTACACAAGATGGCATTTGCATCTGTTTTAGGCCAACCATTCAGATCTTTATTATTTAACCTTTTGATTTTTAATATATTACGTCTTACTAAAAATATCGCACAACTTGCTAAAACTAAGAAAGCAAGTATTTCAAAACAATCAATTAGAAATGTATACAAACCGCCAGCGAAGGAAAATAAGCGATGTTTTCCTAAAATACCGTCCAACAATATCTCCATCACTTCTATATTGATGATGATGAAACCCGCGTATACTAAAAAGTGAAGCACGCCGACAACCGGTTTTTTGAACATTTTCTTTTGTCCAAATGCCAATAAAAGTACATTTTTCCATCGAAGATCTTTATGGTCATTGATCTCATCTTTTCTGCCTAATTGGATATTACGGCTAATTTTCTTCACGTTTTTTGCAAAGAACCAAATGGCAAACGCGAGAATAGCAATAAATATAATTTCTAATAGTAAATGCATAATATTCAAGGATATATTGCGAAGATAATAGATTTGTCATTTTTCTGTCAACATCAAATTGGGTTGCAAGATATTTTGTAAAAATGAAAACAAATAATTGTTAGTTTATGTGTTTTATTTTTATTTAAAATATTGAAATTCAATTAGTTAGATTGATTGTTGATTTACGTCAAAAAAAGGAAAGTGAACTCTTTTATTTTGCGCATTGTTTAGGAGGTAAATGATTTTTAGGTAAATGACCATTTTGCCTTTTGTCAAAATATAATTTTAGCTTAGGTTTGAGTTCTTATTAAATGTAGAATGGAAGAGAACAACAAAATTCTGACGAAAGAGGAAGCATTGGAAAAAATGCACCGCATGGCATTGGAAATTGCTGAAAGTATCGAAGATGAAAAATCACTTTTGTTTATCGGTATCAAAAATAGTGGAATGGTTATTGCGTCCAAAATCGCAGAATTTCTGAAAAATTATATTCAAATTCCAATTTCTATAGCTCAATTAAAATTTGATAAGGAGGATTTGCGCATTTCTAATATTCAACCAGAAATAAATATTACTGATCAAGAAATTATCTTGGTGGATGACGTTAGTAATAGTGGTCGCACGCTGCTATATGCCTTGAAACCTCTATTAGAATTTTTACCTAAAAAAATACAAACATTGGTAATGGTGGAGCGCATGCATAAAATATATCCTGTAAAATCTGATTTTGTAGGATTATCTATTGCCACGACTAAAAATGATTTTGTCAAATTATCAATAGAAAAAGAAGAAGTTGTCGGAGCATATATTATTTCAAATAATTAATAAAAGAAAATTTTAATACTTAAACTATGGATGCAGCTATTAAAGCAAAAGTAGGTTCTTGGTTATCAGGTAGTTATGACCAAGATACGAAAAATGAAATTACTAAATTACAAGAAAGTGCTCCCGATGATTTAGTGGATGCATTTTATAAAGATTTGGAATTTGGAACAGGTGGTTTGCGTGGATTGATGGGCGTAGGTACCAATCGTATGAATAAATATACGGTCGGCATGGCGACACAAGGATTCGCCAATTATTTGAAAAAAACATACGGAGATATTGAAATCAGTGTTGCGATTGCCCACGATTGTCGTAATAATAGTCGTTTTTTTGCTGAAACCACTGCTAACGTATTTGCATCTAATGGTATTAAAGTATTTTTATTTGATTCATTGCGTCCTACACCAGAATTGTCTTTCGCAATTCGTACCCTTGGTTGTAAAGGTGGTGTGGTGTGCACAGCTTCCCATAATCCAAAAGAATATAATGGTTATAAAGCCTATTGGGATGATGGTGGTCAATTAGTGCCGCCACATGACAAAAATGTCATCAAAGAAGTAGAATTGATTCAAAGTATTGATGAAGTAAAATGGTCTGGAGGCGAAGCAAATATTACGATCATCGGTGCCGAAATGGATGAGAAATACATCGCTATGGTAAAAGGCTTGAGCGTATATCCTGATGTCGTTGCGCGCCAACATGATTTGAAAATTGTCTATACGCCAATCCACGGAAGTGGTATCAAATTGGTGCCGCCGGTATTGAAAGCATTTGGTTTTGATAATGTACATATTGTAAAAGAACAAGAGGTTCCAGACGGTAATTTTCCTACAGTAATTTATCCAAATCCTGAAGAATCTGAAGCAATGACTTTAGGTTTGAATTTGGCGAAAGAATTGGATGCAGATATTTTGTTGGGAACGGATCCAGATGCGGATCGTGTTGCAGTTGCGATTAAAAATAACAAAGGCGAATGGCAATTGATGAACGGTAATCAAACTGCGGTTCTGGCATTTTCTTATTTGATAGAAGCTAGGAAAGCAAAAGGAATTAATCAACCTAATGATATGATCATTAAGACGATTGTTACCTCAGAAATGATTGACAGTGTTGCCGCTAAGAATGGTTTGAGTTGTTATAATGTTTTGACCGGATTCAAATGGATCGCTGAAAAAATTAGAGAATTAGAAGGTAAAGAAAATTATATCGTAGGAGGAGAGGAGAGCTTTGGTTTGATGATCGGCGATCAAGTGAGAGATAAAGATTCCGTTTCTGCGGTGGCAATTCTTTGTGAAATGGCGGCCTATGAAAAAGATAAAGGTCGTACGCTTTTCGATAAATTGATTGACTTGTATATCCAATACGGATTGTACCAGGAAAAATTGATTTACATCGTGAAAAAAGGAATGCATGGTCAAGAAGAAATCGCTCAGATGATGGCAGATTTCCGTGCAAATCCGCCACAAGAAATCAACGGAAGCAAAGTGGCTAAAATTATTGATTATCAATTAGGTGAAGGTAAAAACCTATTGACTGGCGAAAGTTGGGCAATCGATCTTCCAAAGAGCAATGTACTACAATTCTACACAGAAGATGGCGTAAAAATATCTGCACGTCCATCAGGTACAGAGCCTAAGATCAAATTTTACTTTAGCGTAAATACGACTTTAGAAAACAAAGAAGCATATGATGAAAAAGTAAAAGCTTTGCATGACAAAATAGATGCAACTGTTACAAGTTTGGGTTGGGATAAATAAATCACCTTCTTTTAAATAAAAAAGCCGAATTGCAATTTGCAATTCGGCTTTTTTATTTAGATGCATTTAATAAAGAATGACTGCATTTTTGGAAACTTCGTTATTTATTTGAATAGGGTCTTTATTTTTTAAACCATCAATTGTAATCCCTGTGCTTTTTGCTCCTGTAATTTGATATCCAATTTTTGTGTCATTAGGTAATATTACTTTTTTAAAAGTTAGATTTTGACTATTATTTAATTGAATAACTGGTTTATTGGTGGGCGTGATGAATTGACAATTATCCAAATGAATATTCTTGGCTTCTGTGCATTCCATGCCATTTTGCGCTTCAATCGTCATATTTGAAAGTTGAATATCTTGTATGGGCATTTCTGGCAAACCTCTAACGAATAATGCTCGTCGCGCTCCTTTTACTCGAATATTATTTATACGGAAATGTTTAAATTGAGGTGTGGATGCATCTACTTTTACGCTTTCAATTTTAGGTGCTTTTTCCTTATCAGAAGGAGATATTGCGGTATAATACATATCAAATAAAACAGCGTCATAACGTATATTCAACATATTGCAATTATCTACAAATATATTTTGAACAATGCCACCACGACCACGTGTTGTTTTGAACCGCAGTCCGATATCTGTTCCCATAAATGTATTATTTGTTGCTCGTAGATTCTTAACACCTCCGCTCATTTCACTTCCAATCACAATACCGCCATGAGCACGATAGACCGTACAATTTGCTATAATAACATTTTCTGTTGGGATATTTGGAGACCAATCGGTTACTTTTTTCCCAGATTTTATGCAAATACCATCATCACCATCTTCAAATATGGAGTGTAATATTTGTACATTTTTGCAAGCTTCTACATCGATACCATCCGTATTTTGCGCATTCCAATTGTTTTTTACATGTATATCTCTCAATGTTACATCAGAACAATTATAAGGATGAATTGTCCATGCCGGAGAGTTTTGAATAGTTACACCTTCAATTAGAATATTGCTACAATGATTTAAGGTGATCAATTTGGGACGAAGATAATCTTTGATATCCTCGTAAGTTTTCGCAGTTTCTCCATGTAAAGCATCGCCTGCATTTTGGGTATGACTTCCTTTTTCTGCGGAAATAGTTGGATACCAGGTATTGCCATCGCTACTCAATATGCCAGTTTGGACTAAATTATTCCAATCAGTCGGCAGCATTTTATCTTTTTTCATCATACGCCAGTAATTGCCATTGCCGTCAATTACTCCATTACCAGTAATTGCAATATTAGACAAATTTTTACCCCAGATTAATGGTTGGTTTCGCCATTCTGGCATTCCTTCATACATATCCTTTACGATTTTATATTGGGAAAAATCATGTGTAAATAATAGTAATGCATTCTGATTAAGTTGTAACCGAATGTTGTTTTGTAATTCTATTGGCCCAGTTAGCCAAATACCTTCCGGAATGATTATTGTTCCCCCTCCTAATTTGCTGATAGAATCAATTGCATCTTGTAAGATGGATGTATTTAAATATTGACCATTACCAACAGCTCCTTTTGCTGCTATGTTTACATTGTTTTTGGAAAAAATGGGTTCGGTTACATGAAAAGGAACAAAATTTTGCGCTTGTATGTGTGTAGCTGCGGTAAAAATGCCAATGGTGAATAAAAATTTCTTCATTTATCAGGGAAATTAGATGTCTGACAAATGTAATGGACTAATGTTTCCGATTTTGTCAAATGAATGCAAATGTTTTAACAGCTGCAGTGTTTGATATTCAGGCTAGATAATGTATCGAATGATGTATCAAATAAAAAAGAAGTTATGAATTAAACTTCATAACTTCTTGATTTTCAGCTCCCCCTGTTGGACTTGAACCAACGACCCTCTGATTAACAGTCAGATGCTCTAACCAACTGAGCTAAGGAGGAATGTCTATTCTGACAGGGCGGCAAAGATAATATTTGAAAAATTATATCCAAATATTTCTATTCCTTTTTTCTTATTTTTTTGAAATGACATTTATGGCCTGTTGTATAAATGGATCCTGTGGATTCATTACTCTATAGAAACCTTCTCCTTGCCATTTCAATTTAGCGATATAAGCCTTGATATGTAGTAACAAGTCTGCCTTTGCTTTGGGTTTTACATTTTGGATAAATATGTTATGTTGTTGAGCAAATTGTACTAATTCTGTCCATGCTCTTTCATTCAGATTAAATTGTTGAACATATTGTTGGATATTACCATACTGATCAATTTGAGTTTTATTTTCAGAATAATATTTGAAGACAAATTGATTCATCAACCCATTTATATAAAGCATGTAAACTTCCGTAGGTAAAATTTCTGGGTTATATGGAATAAATATATCAGGAGTTATACCTCCTCCTCCGTAAACTACTTTGCCATGAGGTGTTTTATATGCTTTGCCTCGATTTTTGCTTGTATCTCCTTTTTCCACTTCTCCGTCAGCAAATCTATGAGTTACTTCTTCATCATAGTCAGCTAAGTTTTTATCATAAGGTTTTTGGATACTACGCCCCAATGGTGTGTAATAACGTGCAATAGTCAAGCGAAGCGCTCCATTATTAGTCAGATTATATTGTTCCTGTACCAATCCTTTGCCAAAAGTTCTTCTGCCGATAATGGTTCCCCTATCCCAATCTTGTATGGCTCCAGATAACACTTCGCTAGCCGATGCAGTTTCCTCATCTACCAATAAGACTACTTTCCCTTTTTCAAATAAGCCATCTCTCTTGGTATAATATTCCTTTTTGCCAACTTTATTCCCTTCCGTATATACTACTAATTTACTATCTGCAAGGAATTCATCACACAAGTCAACCGCTTGTTGAAAGGCTCCTCCACCATTTCCTCTCAAATCTAAAATGATATTTTGCACTCCTTGCTTTTTCAATCGCTCCGCTTGTACCATAAATTCAGGGTAAGTAGTCTCCGCAAATCGATCTATTCTAACAAAGGCTGTTTGATTATCCAACATAAACGCAGCAGGAACAGATATAAGTGGTACAATGCTTTTCTCAACTTCGACCGTACCTATTTTATCATCTTTTAGAATCTTTAATTGTATCTTATTGCCAGGAGCATTTGCGATAATTTTGTAAATACTATCCATATTATATCTCTTATTAATCAATGAGATATTGTCATTAATGGACAAAAGGCGATCTCCTAATTTTAGACCAGCTTTTGCCGCTGGACCATTTGGAATAGAATAAAGGACGGTTGCTGTATCTTGATACATCATAAATTCAAGACCCATTCCTTTAAACTCTCCATTCAATTCCTCATTTAATAATTTTATTTTTTCGGGCGTTATATATTTAGAATGTGGGTCAAGTTGAGACAGTAAGTCATCAATTGCCTTCAATTGCAAACTGTCAGGATTTACAGGATCGACATAATCTTTATTAATTAATGATAATATTTCCTCTGTAGGCGTTTTTTGTTCGTTATTAAAAAAAGAAGCACCATTGCGTTCTTTTTTAAGTTTAAAACCGACGAACATCCCTACAATCATAACTAGGGAAAATAAAATAGGATTTAAAATAGATAACTTTTTATTTTTCATGCGACCATTTAAGTTGTGCGAATATCTATATAAATATATAAACAGCGTCCAATCTTGCCTATTTTCGAAAAAAAACTAAAAAAACTTCTCAAAATATTTTGCCAGATGAAAAAAGTTTGTATTTTTGCGCCCCCTTACGGAAGTGGGGGAAGAGTTCTAAGAAAGAGGTGAAAAAAGATTTAAATAAAATTTGTTTAAGTTAAATATTTGGTTTACTTTTGCAACCCGTTAAACGGAAGCGAATAACGAGATAAGTTCTTGAAAATGAGTAAGTTAGAAAAATAAATAAAAAATAAATTTTGTTTAAATAAAAATAATCACTTACCTTTGCAACCCGCTAAGCGGAACGGATGATTGGCTGAGAGGTTAACATTTGGCAATAAGATTACTAGAGAGTAGTTTTAAAAGATCTTTGAAAGACAGTAAAACGAAGGGTAAAAAGAACCTGAAGTATAAACGAAAAAACAACAAGAACCGAATAGATTTCGAGAGAAGCTAGTCGGGTCAAACAACAACATTTACAATGGAGAGTTTGATCCTGGCTCAGGATGAACGCTAGCGGCAGGCTTAATACATGCAAGTCGAGGGGCAGCACGTCTTCGGATGGTGGCGACCGGCAAACGGGTGCGGAACACGTACATAACCAACCTTATCCTGGAGGATAGCCCGGTGAAAACCGGATTAATACTCCATAGTATATTTTGTTCGCATGAGTAGAATATTAAACGTAAGGGGATAAGACGGATGTGCGTATGATTAGTTAGTTGGCGGGGTAACGGCCCACCAAGACCACGATCATTAGCTGATGTGAGAGCATGATCAGCCACATGGGCACTGAGACACGGGCCCAACTCCTACGGGAGGCAGCAGTAAGGAATATTGGTCAATGGACGAAAGTCTGAACCAGCCATGCCGCGTGAAGGATGAAGGTCCTCTGGATTGTAAACTTCTTTTATCTGGGGCGAAAACCATCTTTTCTAAGATATTTGACAGTACCAGAAGAATAAGCACCGGCTAACTCCGTGCCAGCAGCCGCGGTAATACGGAGGGTGCAAGCGTTATCCGGATTCACTGGGTTTAAAGGGTGCGCAGGCGGATTTATAAGTCAGAGGTGAAATCTGTAGGCTTAACCTACAAACTGCCTTTGATACTATAGATCTTGAATGTCGCTGAGGTCAGCGGAATATAACATGTAGCGGTGAAATGCATAGATATGTTATAGAACACCGATTGCGAAGGCAGCTGACTAAAGGACGATTGACGCTGAGGCACGAAAGCGTGGGTAGCGAACAGGATTAGATACCCTGGTAGTCCACGCCCTAAACGATGATTACTCGACATTTGCGATACGATAGTAAGTGTCTGAGCGAAAGCATTAAGTAATCCACCTGGGAAGTACGACCGCAAGGTTGAAACTCAAAGGAATTGGCGGGGGTCCGCACAAGCGGTGGAGTATGTGGTTTAATTCGATGATACGCGAGGAACCTTACCCGGGCTAGAATGTGAGTGACGTAGATTGAAAGGTCTATTTATAGCAATATACACGAAACAAGGTGCTGCATGGTTGTCGTCAGCTCGTGCCGTGAGGTGTTGGGTTAAGTCCCGCAACGAGCGCAACCCCTATCGTTAGTTGCCATCAGGTTAAGCTGGGCACTCTAATGAGACCGCCGCCGTAAGGCGCGAGGAAGGAGGGGATGATGTCAAATCATCATGGCCTTTATGCCCGGGGCTACACACGTACTACAATGGTAAGGACAAAGAGCAGCCACTTGGTGACAAGGCGCGAATCTCAAAAACCTTATCTCAGTTCGGATCGGAGTCTGCAACTCGACTCCGTGAAGCTGGAATCGCTAGTAATCGTAGATCAGCAATGCTACGGTGAATACGTTCCCGGACCTTGCACACACCGCCCGTCAAGCCATGAAAGCTGGGTGTACCTAAAGTCGGTAACCGAAAGGATCCGCCTAGGGTAAAACTAGTAATTGGGGCTAAGTCGTAACAAGGTAGCCGTACCGGAAGGTGCGGCTGGAATACCTCCTTTTTAGAGATACGAAGGTTTTTAATATTTAGTAGTTTTATTGTCTTTTAAAAATATTGTACGAGAGTACAGAAGAAAAGTTCTTATAGATAAGAAGAAAGGGCGTAAGGGATGCAGCTCATGCCTCAGGGCGAAGAGTCGCTATATAGACAGACTCGTAGCTCAGTTGGTTAGAGCGCTACACTGATAATGTAGAGGTCCCCAGTTCAAATCTGGGCGGGTCTACGAGTTAAATAACTCGGGGGATTAGCTCAGTTGACTAGAGCACCTGCTTTGCACGCAGGGGGTCAACGGTTTGAATCCGTTATCCTCCACAGTGAGTAAGAAGTAGTCAGTCTTAAGTCGTAAGTATTCAATTACTTATAACTCATCACTTATTACTTATAACTCAAAAGATCTTTGACATATTGGAAAACGAAATCAATGCTGTTTAATAGTGTGATCACCACACTATTAGACAGGGTAAATAAAGAAATTTAAAGTGAAATAAGGGCGTATGGTGGATGCCTAGGGTCTGAGAGGCGAAGAAGGACGTGGTAAGCTGCGAAAAGCTTGGGAGAGCTGCACACGAGCATTATATCCCAAGATCTCCGAATGGGACAACCCGCTATATTGAAGATATAGCACTCGCAAGAGAGCCAACCTCCTGAACTGAAACATCTAAGTAGGGAGAGGAAAAGAAAATAATTAAATGATTTCCCAAGTAGTGGCGAGCGAACAGGAAATAGCCCAAACCGATACCGCGTGCGGTATCGGGGTTGTAGGACTGCATTTAGAAATAGTTATCAAGTAGAATTACCTGGAAAGGTAAGCCGCAGAGCGTGAAAGCCGTGTAAACAGAAATTAACTAGGACGAGCAGTATCCTGAGTAGCGCGGGACCGGAGGAATCCTGTGTGAATCTGCCAGCACCATCTGGTAAGGCTAAATACTCCTCAGACACCGATAGTGAACCAGTACCGTAAGGGAAAGGTGAAAAGAACCGTGAACAACGGAGTGAAATAGTACCTGAAACCGTACGCCTACAAGCGGTCGGAGCTTCGCAAGAAGTGACGGCGTGCCTTTTGCATAATGAACCTACGAGTTACTATTTACTGGCGAGGTTAAGTTTTTAAAAAATGGAGCCGTAGCGAAAGCGAGTCCGAATAGGGCGCATAGTCAGTAGGTGTAGACGCGAAACTTTGTGATCTATCCATGTGCAGGTTGAAGGTTTGGTAACACAAACTGGAGGACCGAACCCGTTGACGTTGAAAAGTCTTGGGATGACGTGTGGATAGGGGTGAAAGGCCAATCAAACTGAGAGATAGCTCGTTCTCCCCGAAATGTTTTTAGGAACAGCGTTGCATTAAGAATTTTGTTAGAGGTAGAGCTACTGATTGGACTAGGGGGCTTCACCGCCTGCCAAATCCTGACAAACTCCGAATGCTAACAAATATCTGCAGCAGTGAGGCTTTGTGCGCTAAGGTGCAGGGCCGAGAGGGAAATAACCCAGAACAGCAGCTAAGGTCCCCAATACATGGTTAAGTTAAACAAACGAGGTGGAATTTCTAGGACAGCCAGGATGTTTGCTCGGAAGCAGCCATTCATTTAAAGAGTGCGTAACAGCTCACTGGTCGAGAGATTCTGCACGGAAAATGATCGGGTATCAAACCATGAACCGAAGCTCTGTAATAGTACACTTAAGTGTATCATTGGTAGGGGAGCATTGAAATTGCACCGAAGCCGTATGGCGACGTATGGTGGAGCGATTTCAAAAGAAAATGTAGGTATAAGTAACGATAATTAAAGTGAAAAACTTTAACGCCGAAAATCCAAGGGTTCCTGATCAACGTTAATCGGATCAGGGTTAGTCCAGTCCTTAGGTGTACCCGAAAGGGGAAGCTGATGGCAATCAGGTTAATATTCCTGAACCTGCTATACATTAAAAGTGACGGATCTTCAAGCTTTCTACGTACTTACGGAATAGTGCGTTGAACGGAGTCTACGGACAAAGTGAAGAAGGGGAGAAGGTTCCAAGAAAAGCGAGTATAGCGGCTGGTACCGTAAACCGACACAGGTGGATGGGAAGAGTATTCTAAGGCGCTCGGGTGAGCCGTGGAGAAGGAACTAGGCAAATTAACGCTGTAACTTCGGGATAAAGCGTACCACAGCAATGTGGTTTCAATAAAATGGTGCGACCAACTGTTTAACAAAAACACAGGGCCCTGCGAAATCGAAAGATGAAGTATAGAGCCTGATGCCTGCCCGGTGCTGGAAGGTTAAGGAAGGATGTTCGGAGTAATCCAAAGCTTCTGACTGAAGCCCCAGTAAACGGCGGCCGTAACTATAACGGTCCTAAGGTAGCGAAATTCCTTGTCGGGTAAGTTCCGACCTGCACGAATGGTCTAATGAGTTGCACACTGTCTCCTCCACGAGCCCGGTGAAATTGTAGTATCGGTGAAGATGCCGGTTACCCGCCACGGGACGGAAAGACCCCGTGAACCTTCACTACAGCTTTACATTGATCTTGAACAACCGATGTGTAGGATAGTTGGGAGACTATGAGCCGGCTTCGCCAGGAGTCGGGGAGTCACTGTTGAAATACCAACCTTCTGTTGTTTAGGACCTAACCCAATGCGATTGGGGACATTGTATGGCGGGTAGTTTGACTGGGGTGGTCGCCTCCTAAAAAGTAACGGAGGCTTGCAAAGGTACCCTCAGTACGGTTGGTAATCGTACGCAGAGCATATTGGTATAAGGGTGCTTGACTGTGAGACAGACACGTCGAACAGGGACGAAAGTCGGCTAAAGTGATCCGGTGGTTCTGTATGGAAGGGCCATCGCTCAAAGGATAAAAGGTACTCCGGGGATAACAGGCTGATCTTACCCAAGAGCTCATATCGACGGTAAGGTTTGGCACCTCGATGTCGGTTCGTCACATCCTGGGGCTGGAGAAGGTCCCAAGGGTTCGGCTGTTCGCCGATTAAAGTGGCACGCGAACTGGGTTCAGAACGTCGCAAGACAGTTCGGTCCCTATCTGTGGTGGGCGCAAGTAAATTGAGGGAACATGCTCTTAGTACGAGAGGACCGGAGCGTATGTACCGCTGGTGTACCAGTTGTGATGCCAATTGCATTGCTGGGTAGCTATGTACAGACAGGATAAACGCTGAAAGCATCTAAGCGTGAAACCTATCTCAAGATGAGTTTACTGTTAAGGGTCGTAGGAGACGACTACGTTGATAGGCTGCAGGTGTACAGGTGGTAACATCTTAGCTGAGCAGTACTAATAGCCCGTAAGCTTTATAAAATTAAAAAGAGAGTAGTTTTTCAATATGTCACGATATTAAATATGGAGTAGTTATGAATTAAGGATTATAATAAATTATAATTTATGATTTACGAAGTATAACCTTTTTATGGTGGTCTTACCAAGGGTGTTCACCTCTTCCCATACCGAACAGAGAAGTTAAGCCCCTTATGGCCGATGGTACTTGGGCCTTGTCCCTGGGAGAGTAGGTAACTGCCATATTTATTTTACAGCCTTTGTGAGAAATCACAAAGGCTGTTTTGTTTTACACATACTTCCCCATCTTTGTCGGTAAAAGTATTGTACTCGAATACTAGAAGTAAAATATCCCTATATTTTTATTATATAATTAATACCACTATTTCTATATATACTTAAAATGGTATAGTTCTTCTTGCTTATTGAAAATAATTAATTAATTAATATAAGGCAGGCTAAAGATGGACTTTGGCCTGCCTTATATCTTTATTAGATCCCCGAATATTCTTTAAATATTTTATTGTTTTTAGTAAATAGTTCGGAGCGTTGAATGGCTTCTACTACAGGTAACAGTTTTTCTAAATGTATTCTGATGTATTCTAGTCGTTGGCTCTCAAATAGTAATTGGATAAATTCTTGCTGTTGTGAATCTTGTAATCCTATTCTATTGGCTAGTTTATAGCTTGGTATTGTCTGTGGTGATAATTTGTCAATTTCATATTTAAAAATACCTGTTTGATTTATTTTAGCAAGTAGATCTATGACCCTTGGTAGTACTGGTATTGTGGTCTCTAATACATTATCAGGATAAGTTACTATTGCTCCATTATATAATTTGTTTGGAATATGAGATATTTCTTCTAATGTTTTAAAAATAGATTTCCCTTTTAACGTAATATTCATTTTTTGGTCATTCCATACTTCATGTATTGTTTCAATTTCTACCAATGTTCCATAATTACCCTTTCCTTCATTTATTGGTATAATTCCAAATGGTTTATTTTCTCCATAGCAATCGGTAATTAGATGTTTAACTGTATCTAATTTTATATGAATATTTAACATTTCGCCTGGATATACATAATCAGGTAGATGTATAATAGGAATGAAATTGATCATTTATATAGTTTATAATTCAAATTTATTTCCTCTTAGGTAATCTTGGATATTCATTGCTTTTTTACCAAGTTGTTGTAGTTCTAAAATGGATGCATATCCATTTTTTGTTTTGATTTTTAAATATGTCTTATTATCGCACAATATTTTTGGATTAGTTGTATCAACTTGTGTTATTTCTTTTTCTATTTTGTAAATTTTGAATTGCCTATCTAAAATTGTAGTCGTTGCGGCTGGATAAGGTGCTAAACCTCTAATAAAATTGTGTATTTTATCCAAATCGCTGTTCCAATTGATTTCACAATCTTCTTTGAATATTTTAGGTGCTGGATAACCTTCTATATCATCTTGTGGTTGTGGAGATATTGTATTAGTAATTAATCCTTGGATAGTTTCAACCAAAACTTTTCCTCCCAATACCATCATTTGATCATGTAATTCACCAGCAGTCTCATTTTCAGTTATAGGCAAAATTCCTTTTACTAATATGTTTCCTGTATCTATTTCATGTTTCAGTTGAAATGTAGTTACACCAGTTTCCTTTTCTCCATTTATAATTGCCCAATTGATTGGTGCGGCTCCACGATATTTTGGTAATAAGGAACCATGTAAATTTATAGTACCCATGGGTGGCATATCCCAAACGATTTCTGGTAGCATCTTAAATGCAACAACTATTTGAACATCTGCGTTCCATTTTTTTAATTCTTCTAAAAAGATTGGATTGCGTAATTTTTCTGGTTGCAATAATGGTAGTTTATGATTGACGGCATATTTTTTTACGGCAGTTTCTGTGTACTTCATACCTCGACCTGCTTGTTTGTCAGGGCCTGTTACAACACCAACTATATTAGCACCAGCTTTGACTAATGCGTCTAAAGAAGCCACGGCAAAGTCGGGAGTTCCCATAAAAACAACACGTAAATCTTTTAATTCAACCATATTGCAAATATATAGTTTATGTATTGAAAGATTGGTTACATTTGAAATGTCAATTGCGGAAATAGCTCATCTGGTAGAGCATCAGTTTCCCAAACTGAAGGTGGCGGGTCCGAGTCCCGTTTTCCGCTCAACTAAGGTACTGGATCGTATCCACTTCCTCCGCCAGGATGACATGTGGATAAACGCTTGATTCCTAGTTTTAATCCTTTTAATATTCCATATTTTTCGATAGCTTCAATCGTATATTGGGAACAAGTAGGAGTGTAACGGCATTTTGGACCTATCATTGGTGAAATTCCAAATTGATAGAATTTGATCATTAGAATGAATGGAAAACGTATCATTTTATGCCAAAGGTTCATGCAATAAAGCTACTATTTTATTAATGCCCAATTCCATTTTTTTGTGCAATTCAGTTTGGCTTAAAATATTTCTGCTATAATAGTGGAAGAATACAATTAAGTGAATGTTTTTTTCTTGTACAATTTTGTGTAATGGTAATTTGTATAGGCGATAAGATTCTCTCAATAGACGTTTAACTCTATTACGATCAATGGCTTTTTTAAAATTACGTTTCGATGTGCCGACACCAACTTTTAATGAATTGGCCTCTATCTCTTCATTGACTTGTAGATAGGAAATACGTATTGGATATATAGATATTGATTGCTTTTTTATAAATAGCAATTCAATTTGTTTTCTACTTTTCAGTTTTTCAGATCTCTTATATGTAAATCTTTCCATCTATAAAAAAAGCTCCAATTATATTGGAGCTTAAAGTATTATTAGCGAATATAATCTAAATATTATTTCAAAGTTTTTTCGCTTGATACGGTCAATTTTTTACGACCTTTTGCACGACGGCGAGCTAAAACTTTACGACCGTTTGCAGTAGACATACGCTCACGAAAACCATGGATTGATTTACGACGGCGATTATGTGGTTGAAATGTACGTTTCATCGTTAAATGATTTTATAAAAATAAATTATTTTAAAAATTCAGGAAACAGTTACCATTACTGCCGCCCGGTGAAAGGACTGCAAAGGTAAAGTAAAAAAATCAATTACTTATATTTTTTTTATAAAAAATTAATGATTTGGATTTGACGGAGCCTTCATGAATGGAAGTGGATTATGACTTGCAGGTATTCTATATTTGTAGTCATAAATATATACATTATTTCCTTTTTGAATTCTCACTGGAGTAGTTATTTCTACAATGCCCGCAGGAGAGTTGTTGAGGATATCGACATTAAGCCCATCAATAGACCTATCGGCAAAATTATAATTGTAATTATAATCCTTGTCTTTTTTTAGAGAATTCAAAGAAAAAGGAGAGTATTTATTACCGTGTGAAAGAGATTTAAGATTGTATTTATTGTTGCTATTCGCTTTTTTAGAACTACCATCTTCTATGATAGCAGCAAACGTAGTTTGTAAACCAAAGCTTACAAGTGTTAACGCGATTAGGGCAATATTTTTTGATACTCTTAACATCTATTTGCAAAGTTAGGTGATTTACAATTAATTATTTAAAAAATATTTTACGATTTTGGTAAAAAAAATGTAATAATTGAATTCTTTTCTTATTTTGGTAAAAATGTGAACTAAATTATTTTTATTCTTATTGGTTTTTAATTAGCTTTCAATTTGAACTCAATTTATTTATATTTTAAAATGATATAGTATGTCTGATGATTTCTTTGAAGATGAAGAGGATGATGCTGTGGGTTCAATAGAAGATATATTATTGAAGTTTACATCTTTTGAAAATGGAAATAAAGATGATCTTTTACACGAATTTGAATGGGAGTTATTAATTGATTACTATGATGAAGCGCAAGATTTATCTAAGGCAATTGAAATGTCTAAAATCGCTTTAGAATATTATCCATTTTCTTCTGAATTGTTGATAAAAAGAGCTGATTTACTCATAGCAAATGGAAACTATAATTTTGCTTTGGATTTTTTAAATAAAGTGGAAGTATATAATCCTAATGATATCAATCTTTATGTCTTGAAGATGGACGCATTTTTGGGATTGAAAAATACCGATGCTGCGTCCAAATCATTTGATCAAGCAATTCAGCTTTTTAATGGCGAGGAGTTAGTTGATTTTCTATTTGAAGCAATTGATGTCTATGATGATTATGAAGATTTTGAAAGAGTTTTTGATTGTTTAGTTTTATTATTAGAAAGGGTTCCTCTCGATGAATCGGCCTTATACAAAATGTGTTATTGGACAGATTTTACTGGTCGGTATGAAGAATCTATCTCTTTGCATCAAAAAATTATAGATGAATATCCATATTGCGAATTGGCCTGGTTTAATTTGGCTACTGCATATCAAGGAATTAAATTATATGAGAAGGCTATTGATTGCTATCAATATGTAACGGCTATTAACGACAAATTTGATTTTGCTTATCGTAATATGGCAGATGCTTTAATACGTATCAGAAAATATAAAGAAGGAATAGAAGCGTTAGAAAAAGTGCTAGAATTATCTAAACCAGAGGATGTTGTTTTGGAAGCAATAGGTCATTGTTATCACAAATTATTGGAATTCAAAAAAGCGCGGCTATATTATAGAAAGGCTGCTTATATGCAGCCAGAAGATAGTAAACTAGTGTACAAAATAGCGTTGACTTATATTGATGAGGATAATTGGGCCGCGGCTTTGAAACCGTTGGAAAAATCGGTAAATATGTATCCCTCAGCAGAATACAAATTGGCATTGGGAGAGTGTTTGCTTCAATTGGAAAGATTGGATGATGCGTTAGTTTATTTTTCGGAAGTGGTACAATCGAAGCCTAAACAAGGTTCCGCTTGGGAATCTTTTTTGAAAGGATTGTATTTGGCAAATAATTTTGAAGAAATGGAAATCGCCGCTAAGGAAGCATTTGATATTACAGGGGGGAAGTCTATATTTTATTTTTACTTAGCCATTGCGTTATTTGGTCAAAATAAAATGAAAGAAGGCTATGTTCAATTGGAAAATGGTATGGCAGAAAATCCAAAACATTTCAAAAAAATATTCGAATTAACTCCAGGTCTTTTACAAAATAGAAATATCGTCGATATTTTGGCTCGATATAAGAAAGCAAAACGCTAATATATTCTTCATTTTCTAATTAGAATAGGTTTGTTATTTTTGCGCGTCAATTTTGGTGAAATATTTCATCGAGAGAATTTTTAGGTGAGGTAAAAAGAAGCATAAATGAATTTTGAATTATCGCAAATGCCAGACCGTAATGTAAAACCACGCACAGATGGAATTACAATGGTGATGGACAAAGGACTAAGTATTAATGAAGTAGAAAATTTTTTAAGCGTTTCTGGTCCACATGTAGATATCGTTAAATTAGGTTTCGGTACTTCTTATGTTACTCCCAACCTGAGAGAAAAAATCGAGGTTTATCATAAGCACAAAATTCCACTATATTTCGGTGGTACTTTGTTTGAAGCATTTTTAGTGAGAGATCAGATTGAGGAATATATCGCTGTTTGCCAAGATTATGGCGTTCAATATATGGAAGTTAGCGATGGCTCGATCAATATTCCTCACGTGGAAAAGTGCAAATACATTGAAAAATTAACAAAATATGGCACTGTACTAAGTGAAGTTGGTAGTAAAGATGCAACCAATATCATGGCTCCATATAAATGGATTGAATTGATGCAGGGCGAGCTAAATGCTGGTGCATCTTATGTCATTGCCGAGGCTAGAGAATCGGGCAACGTGGGTATCTATCGAGGTACGGGCGAAGTTAGACAAGGCCTTGTGCATGAAATACTTACGCAAATTCCTGGAGAAAAAGTATTGTGGGAAGCTCCGCAAAAAGAACAACAATTATATTTTATCCAATTATTAGGGTGCAATTGTAATTTGGGAAATATTGCTCCAAATGAAGTTATTCCTTTAGAAGCAATGCGTGTCGGTCTGCGTGGAGATACGTTTCACATGTTTTTGGAAAAAAGTGCGCAATATTAAAATGGAGACAATTTAGATGGGAAAAAATTATGGTATTTTGGGATTTCCGTTAGGGCATTCTTTCTCGAAGAAATATTTTGAAAATAAATTCATTCAAGAAGGCATTGAAAAAGAAGCCTCTTTTATCAATTTTGAATTAGATAATATAGAAAAAGTTCCCTCTGATATTTTAAATACACTTGATTTACAAGGATTTTGCATTACCATTCCTTACAAAAAAGCGATTATTTCCTATTTGAATGAGGTTTCTCCGGAAGTTGCCAAAATGGGCGCTTGTAATTGCGTGCAGATTCGCAATGGTTATTTAAAAGGATTTAATACCGATGTCGTTGGATTTGAAAAATCATTTGTTCCTCATCTAAAACCTAACCATAAAAAAGCGTTGATCTTAGGGACTGGTGGTGCGTCCTCAGCGGTCGCTTTTGTTTTGGAAAAATTGGGGATAGAATACAAATATGTTTCGCGTAACGCGGCAGACGGACAATTTACTTATGAAAATATCGATGCGAATATTCTATCTGAATATACCATCTTAATTAATTCAACGCCTTTGGGTATGTATCCAAAAGTAGATGCTGCTCCAGAGATTCCTTACCAATTTATTACTGATCAACACTATTTATACGATTTAATTTATAATCCCGAAGAGACTAAATTCATGCGTTTAGGACGTGAGAAAGGCGCTTTTGCGGAAAATGGATTGTTGATGTTGGAATTACAAGCAGAGGAAAATTGGCGTATTTGGAATGAATAGAAACGAGGTGAAGGTGTGAGGTATGAGGTAAAAGAAAATTAAATTATTTTCTCCTACCTCAAACCGTAAGCCTTACTTACTACTTTAGAAGAAATGCAATTAATTTTTCCATAGCTTTTTTGCGATGACTGTAACTATTTTTTTCTTCCATAGTCATTTGTGCAAATGTGCGATCGCTACCTTCTGGAATAAAAATAGGATCGTATCCAAATCCATCTTCACCTTGCGTTGCTTGCGCAATATGTCCTTTGCAAATACCTTCAAATGTATGATGGCGACCTTCGTAAATCAAATAGATAATTGTGTGAAATTGCGCCGAACGGTCTTCTTTTCCTGCTAGATTTTGTAATAGCAATGCAATATTTTTCGCATCATCTTTTTCTTCGCCTGCATATCTCGCGGTATGTACTCCTGGTGCGCCATCTAGTGCTGTTACTTCCAATCCTGTATCTTCACTGAAACAATCTTCGCGTGTTAATTTAAATATCGTTTTAGCCTTCGTTTCTGCATTTTCAACCAAAGTATCATATGGTTCGGGTATATCGATATCAATTCCCGCTTGTTTCAAGGTTAAAATTTCCAATCTATGTCCCGTGGATTTCTTGATTTCTTTGACTTTATTTTGATTGTTAGTCGCAAAAATGATTTTCATTTATATAAATATTTAAATACCAAAAAGTTGTTTAAGGCTTATCCAAAATCTACCCTTTTCTTGTTTGGATGCATCGCTGCCGTCATTCATTTTGTCTAAATCTCCTGCTAATAAATACGAACAACCATTTTTTCGATTGGGTTGATATAATTTAATATCATCGTTCAATCCAATAGTGTTGAATTTAATATGAAAGGAAAGTAAAAATTTGGGTTGTATATATTGTTGTATTTGTTCCAAATTAACGGGCGTTCTCGCCATATTAATAATCGCAGTATCTGCAATATTTAATTGGCATGCGCTCAATATTTTACCCAAAAAATCCAAACTATGCTCGCTGATAAATACATTATTCCTATCATGCAAAATGATACAAACTTGCTTTTTGTTTTCACCTAACCAAAAGGGAACGGACAATTCGGGTGCTGCAGCAATTTTATTATTGGGAAATTGGTCAATATCCCTACCTTTATCTTCCGTTTTGTTCACGGCATTTGCAGAGGCGTCTTCAGGAAGTACGACTATGCTTTCTGGAAATAAATGAGCCAAGACTAAATCGGGTAACTTTTTATCCATCGTGATTTGTTATATACCAAAATTCTTTGATATAAAGTTATTAATTGTAAGAGTTTGAATGTGCTCTACACATTCGCAAATTTAATATTATGTCACAAGCTTTCAAGATTGAAGTAAAAAAAACAGAAAAAAGTCGTCTGAGCGAGACGGATTTGAATCATTTGCCTTTCGGTAAAGTA
Organism: Rhizosphaericola mali; assembly: GCF_004337365.2. GTDB lineage: Bacteria > Bacteroidota > Bacteroidia > Chitinophagales > Chitinophagaceae > Rhizosphaericola > Rhizosphaericola mali. The sequence continues at coordinate 4,596,188 of NZ_CP044016.1, forward strand.
TTTACCGATCACATGCTCGTTGCTGATTATAAGAATGGTAATTGGGAAAAAATTGAGATTTTACCTTATGGTCCGATTGCTTTAGATCCATCAGCAACGGTCTTTCATTATGGACAAGAGATTTTCGAAGGGATTAAAGCTTTCCATAATCAAGATGGCAATGATTACATTTTCCGACCAGATATGAACTGGAAGCGTTTCAATACTTCTGCGGAAAGATTGTGTATGCCAACTGTACCTCAAGAAATATTTATTGATGGTTTGCGTCAATTGATTGATGTAGATCGTGCGTGGATCCCAACAGCGGCGGAACATTCCTTATATATTCGTCCATTTATGATCGCTACGCAAGCATTTTTGGGTGTGCATCCAGCGCAAGAATATAAATTTATCATCATTTTAAGTCCTTCAGGACCATATTTCGCAAAACCTGCAGCCATAAAAATTGAAAAACATTTTACACGTGCGGCAAAAGGTGGTGTAGGTTTTTCTAAAAATGGGGGAAATTATGCAGCTAGTTTGAAAGCAACAGAAGTCGCTGAGGCGGAAGGTTATGATCAAGTTCTTTGGACTGCTCCAAACGAACATGAATATGTACAAGAAGTAGGGGCTATGAATGTAATGTTCGTTATTGATGGCAAAGTTGTAACTCCTGAATTGGACGGAACAATCTTGGCGGGTGTTACTAGAGATAGCGTTATTACTGTTTTAAAAGAATTGGGATATACCGTTGAGGAAAGAAAAGTAAGTGTACAAGAATTGATTGACGCATACAAAAATGGACATTTGACAGAAGCTTTCGGGACAGGTACTGCGGCCGTAATTTCACCTATAGGAAAATTGGGATTGGCAGAGGATGCAATTGTAAATTTTGATGTTGAAAAATTCAAAATTGCCAATGAAATCAAAGCAAAAATGAATGAAATCCGCTTAGGATTGGTTCCTGATAGCCATAATTGGTTAGTGAAAATATAGTGTTACAAATTATTTCAAAATAAAAAAGAGGCGTTGAATGGATTATTTCAACGCCTTTTTTATGCATTAAAAATAATTTTTACTAAAATCAACATTCATTTCTAGTATTTTACCATTTTTGTCGATTAGAATAGCATGTGGAATGGAATTAATATAATAATCATCAACAATTTTAGATTTCCATTCCTTTATATCTGAAACATTTATCCAGGTAAGTCCAAATTTTTTAATCCCTTTCAACCACGCAATTCTATTATTATCAAGGGAAATGCTAACAATTTTAAGCCCTTTATTTTTATTTTTTTCTGCAAAGTTTTTTAATTCGGGTATTTGGGATATACAAGGTATACACCATGATGCCCAAAAGTCAAGAAGCACGTAATGACCTTTGAATTCTGATAGTTTTACAATCTTGCCGCTTGTGTCTGGTATGGCGAAATCTGGAGCGAAGGCTCCATTTATGAGTTTTGTTATCTTATAAAATTTTTCTTTTAATTTTAGTCCTTCTGGTAACCTCTTTAAATTTGGAGATAAGGACTCATACATTAAATAAAGACCAGTCGAATCGTGTTTCCAATCGCCCATAAAATAGGAAACGGCGTATAGACTAAAATACTCGTTTGGGTGGTTGAGAATATATTGTTTTTGTTTTCTGATTTCTTCTCCTGCTAAAGAATCTTTAACATGATACATATATGCAAAATTAGAATCTGGAAAAGCTTTTTTTAAACTGTCAATTTTGTATGAAAGGTAAGATTTAGTTTCAGTGAATGGTATTATATTTTCCCACTTTTTCCATTGTTCATTGATATGAGCATTTTTTATTTTTACGGCATTTGGATTTTCCCATTCATACCATACCGAATCTGTTATTTTGATATTTATTTTACCGGGATTTAGCATTAACTGTATACTTGTAGGCGGAATTTTACTATGCCCGTCTCGTATATACAATGTTGTGAGTAGTCCTGGAGTATGTAACTTTTCAGTAAAGGAGAATTTGCCATTATGAATTCGTGTGGAGTCTATAATACGCTTGTTTAAACTTGAATAATCGATTCCAAATAAGTAAATAAATTTGTTGTCATATCTTTTTATAATACGTCCTTTGATATAACAAATCTGCTTAGCATTAATGTTATTCGTTATACATGTAAGAAAAATTAATATCGTTATTATTTTAATTCGAATCAGATATTGTCTCATGGCTTTATTAAAAAATGAAATACTAGAATCTGCATTTCAAGTTAATTAAAAAAGATCATGAGTTAACAAATTTATTTCAACGCCTTTTTTACATATCCTTTTCTCGCTCGGGAAATATACGTTTAACTGTTTTATTTAAAATAATATTTGTAATTCTCACTTTGATCGATTTTATACGGATGTGGCTTTACTTGATTGCGTTTTTTTATATTCGAATTCAGCATATGTAAAAAAGAATTCGGGAAGGTACCGATAGTGTTCGTATATTTGATGCTCATTTATTCAAGTAAAATAAAAAATATTTTGTTGATTGCGAAAAAACTAGTTACCTTTGCAGTCCTAAAAAAAATAATAGTATTTTAGAATGCCTACAATACAACAATTAGTAAGAAAAGGCCGTGAAATTATCAAGGCTAAAAGTAAATCCAGAGCTTTGGACGCATGTCCTCAGCGTCGTGGCGTATGTACTCGTGTGTACACAACTACTCCTAAAAAGCCAAACTCTGCGTTACGTAAAGTAGCGAAAGTTCGTTTGACTAACAAAGTAGAAGTTATCGCATATATTCCAGGTGAAGGTCACAACTTACAAGAGCACTCTATCGTATTGATACGTGGTGGTCGTGTAAAAGATTTGCCAGGTGTACGTTATCATATCGTTCGTGGTAGCTTGGATACTGCGGGTGTAAAAGGTCGTAAACAAAGTCGTTCTAAATACGGTGCTAAAATGGAAAAAGCTAAAAGCTAGTTCTTAAGCACTAATTAATATATTTCAAAAGTTTTTAATTTAATATATAATGAGAAAAGCACAAGCGAAGAAGCTTCCTTTAGCTCCTGATTCTCGTTTTAATGATAAATTGGTTACACGTTTTGTAAACAATATCATGTGGGAAGGTAAAAAAAGCATTGCATTTACTATATTTTATGATGCTATCGACAAAGTGAGCAAAATCACTGGTGAAGATGGTTATGAAGTATGGAAAAAAGCATTATCTAATGTAACTCCTGCGGTTGAAGTACGTAGCCGTCGTATCGGTGGTGCTACTTTCCAAATCCCAACAGAAGTTCGTTTGGATAGAAAAATTTCTTTAAGTATCAAATGGATTGTACGTTATAGCCGTGAAAGAAACGGACGTACAATGGCAGATAAATTAGCGAATGAATTAGTAGCTGCAAGCAAAGGTGAAGGTGCTGCTTTCAAAAAGAAAGAAGATACGCATCGTATGGCTGAAGCTAATAAAGCATTCTCTCACTTTAGAGTTTAATTTCTTAGAAATAATACTATATTTTAAGCGGCTTTTCCAAGCCGCTTTTTTGCATTTGATCTAATTGATGTAATTTTAATGAGCTAATAACTTATGAAATTACCGATAACCAAACAACTACCTTTATTATTACCATTAATCTGTTTGATTATTGGTATATATGTTTCTTCAATTATTACGATTCCGATATTTTGGGTGTTGATTTTGCTAGTTTTGGGTTTGGCAATAGCGGCGATAAGTAATATTGCTATTTCTGTACTTAAATTTCCACTATTCAAAAATCTACTTTTTCTTATCGGGATATTATTGTGTTTTATAGCTCTTGGTTTTATTTCTAGGGAAAAATATCAACTATCAAAGTATCTAAATACAAATATTCCGCTTAAAAATTGCGAAATAATCTTACAGGAAAATGCCATCAAAACGACCAAATACTACCGTGCAAAAGCTTACTTAAGCTCCAAAGAAACTCCGATTTTAATTTACCTCAATAAAGATTTACGTAAAGGAGATACAATCATAACTTCTCAATTAAAAATAAGAACGATTGCAAATTTTAATTCGGAATATGATATTAAGACGTTTTATAACCGACAAGGCTATTTCTACAATGTATTTATAGATGTTAATCATTGTAATATTTATCCGAAAAAATTGAATTTATTTGAGAGACTTATTTCTTTTATGCGGAATAATATTCTCGCCACATATTCTGAAACTTTAAATGATAGTTTGGATGTAGGATTGTCTATGGCATTGATTTTAGGGGAAACTTCCTTATTGGAGCCGAAAATCTATCAAGCGTATATCAATACAGGGACAGTACATGTAATTGCCGTGAGTGGAATGCATTTGACTTTATTATTTGGATTTTTGGAAATAATATTAGGACGGATTCCAATTGTAAAGTATAAGAAAGGTATTCGTTTTTCTATTGTCTTGCTTTTCATTTGGCTATTTACTTTTTTGGTGGGAATGGGGCCTTCGATTTTAAGAGCGGCTGTTATGTTAACATTTTCCTTAATTGGCAATTTGCTTGGTCGACGCAATGGAGCCTTAAATGGTTTGCTATTCTCCGCATTTATTTTGTTGCTTATTGATCCTAATTGGTTGTGGAACATTGGATTTCTTTTGTCTTACAGTTCGCTCGTCGGTATTTTATTATGGTCGCCGATTTTGGAAAAATGGTTGAAAGTTGAAAATCCCATTTTACAATTTTTCATGAAAATGATTGCGATAACCCTCGCTGCACAATTAGGAACCATCCCGATTGTATTGTACTGTTTTCATCAATTTCCCATTTGGTTTTTATTTTTCAATATTTGGATGGTGCCTTTATCATCCGTCGGGATATTTCTACTTTTAAGCATATTACTATTTTCCAAAATTCCAATTATTTCCGATGCTATTATATTTTTCTCCAAATATGTGCTCCAATGGATGAATTGGTTGGCTATTTATTCCAATGATTTGCCAATTTCAGTTTGGAAATTAAAGATCAATTGGGAACAAGCAATTGTTTTGTATGGAATAATCGGTTTGAGTTATTGTATGGTCATTTTTAGAAAAAAGATATATTTCTGGTATTTGACATTGCTGATTTTTGTATTTATTTTAAATGAATGCTTATTCTTTTCAAAATAGAAAAATATGTGCATCAAATTGTGGAAAATACTGACCATGAATCCCAATATAAGGGGTTAACTTTGCATCCTCAATTAACTGAAAAACATGTATAAAATGAGATGTTTTTCAATACAAATAATTTCAGAATGCAAAAGAAAATCAAATCAGCATTAATTTCCGTTTTTTACAAAGATGGTTTGGAACCGATTGTAAAAGAGTTGGATCGTCTAGGTGTAACGATTTATTCTACTGGCGGTACACAGAAATTTATTGAAAATCTAGGTATAAAATGTATTCCTGTTGAGGACTTGACAACTTACCCATCCATCCTTGGTGGCCGTGTTAAGATCCTTCATCCTGCCGTTTTTGGGGGTATCTTGGGACGTCGTGATTTGGAAGAGGATCGTGCAGAAATGGCGAAATACAATATTCCTGAGATCGATTTGGTGATCATTGATTTGTATCCTTTCGAAGAAACTTTGAAAAGTACAGATGATGAAGCTGCAATTATTGAAAAAATTGATATTGGTGGTCCTTCTGCCATTCGTGCTGCTGCGAAAAATTTCAAAGATGAAGTCGTATTAGCTTCTCGAGATGAATATACTTGGTTATTGAAAGTGTTGCAAGAGCAAGATGGGGAAACTTCTTTGGAAGAAAGAAAAGCGTTCGCTGCAAAATCATTTGAAGTAGTAATGAACTATGATATAGCCATTAATAACTTTTTCAACGGAACGATTCTTCAACCATTAACCAATAAAAAAGTATTGCGTTATGGGGAAAATCCAGATCAAAAAGCCGCATTCTATGGTGATTTGGATGAGGATTTTGAAAAATTAAACGGAAAAGAACTTTCTTATAATAATTTAGTAGATGTTGATTCTGCAATGGCATTGATCAAAGATTTCAAAGACGAAAAAGATGTCGTTTTTGGAATTATAAAACATACCAATGTCTGTGGTGTTGCGGTTCGTCCAACAGTGAAAGAAGCCTATGACGCAGCAGATGCGGGAGATCCAGAAAGTGCTTTTGGTGGTATCTTGATTTGCTCTGGTACAATTGATAAAGTTACTGCGGAGAAAATACAAGAAGTTTTCTTTGAAGTATTGATCGCAGCGGATTTCGATGCGGATGCATTGGACGTATTGAAAGCAAAGAAAAACCGTATCTTATTAAAATTAAAACCAAACAATAAAGAGAATAACGTACAATTCAAATCTGTTTTGAATGGCGTTTTGGTTCAAGATACGGATCAAGGTAATTATACAGAATGGAAAGAAGTGGGTGGACGCGAAACAACTGCGGAAGAAAAAGCAGCGCTTTCATTTGCCAATATTATCTGTAAACATTTGAAATCCAATGCAATTGCGCTTGTAAAAGATCGTCAATTGATCGGAAAAGGTTGTGGACAGACAAGCCGTGTAGATGCGTTGCGTCAGGCAATTGCCAAAGCAGAACAATTTAATTTTGATTTGAAAGATGCTGTTTTAGCTTCTGATGCATTTTTCCCATTTAATGACTGTGTGAAATTAGCGCACGAAGCGGGCATTACTTCTTTCATTCAACCCGGAGGTTCTATCAGAGATAAAGATAGTATTGAATATTGCGTAGAAAATAATTTACCCATGGTATTAACTGGAAAACGTCATTTCCGCCACGGATAAGTCTTATTTATTCCTAGTGAGCAATGCTCATTAGGAATTTTTATTTATACTATAATCAATGGTTAATGGCTCATTTCTATTTAGATGCAGAAACATCATTAAATCCCATTTTTTCAGACTTTTTTTTTGATTTCCCAAAACAAAATCCAGTTCTTGAATTATACAACCAAACAATTCAGAAAAGCAATCTAAGAGAAAATCTACAAGATAATTTTGGCTTGATTAAAAAATTAGGGACTGTTGATACTATACTTGCTAATAAAATTCTTTTATATGATATTCAAAAGAATTTTAAAAACCATATAAAAGACTATCAGAAAACAATTGGAAAATCTCCTATACTCAATACGTTATCAATCCGTTCTAATAAAAGTACGAAAGCACCTTCTTATATTAATGTAGCAAAGAACGAAGTCAATTCAACCGAAATTCAATACAACTTAGAAAATATTTTGGATGATATTGAAGGTTCGGTTAGTCAAGATTTATTTAAAGAAATTATTTTTTCCGAAACTCAAAGAGTAAAAAAGGTAATCTCTGATATTTATTTCAACAATCAGGATTTATATAATCTAAATCCTAGAGACTTTGAAATAATGATTGCAGAGCTATTATCTTCTCAAGGTTTTGATGTTGAACTTACACAGCAAACAAGAGATGGAGGTAAAGACATAATTGCAATCAAGCCGCAGGGACCTCTATTAAGACCAATAAAGTATCTAGTAGAGTGTAAGAAGTACGCCGAAACAAATAAAGTTGATGTTCAAATTATGAGATCATTTAGTTATGTTGTCCAGCAAAGTGCTAATAAGGGAATATTAGTAACAACTTCATATTTTACAAAAGATGTCCAAAAACAACATGATCCACAACTTTTAGATTTGATAGACAAAAATGCACTTCTTCAATGGATTCATATTTATATATTGCAACTGAAAGGTATTCTTGCTATTTAATATCCAACTGAGAATAATAACAAAAAAGCCTTCGAAATTTCGGAGGCTTTTTTGTTAACTTTTTATTATCAATGCAACAATCCCATTTGTAGGTGTAAAGAGGGATTTTTGCGAACAAATTTTTTCAAGGTCTTTATGCACACAAGAAAGGAATCAAATCGTTTATCCAACCCGGCGGTTCCATCCGTGACAAAGATATTATTGACTACGCAGTAGAAAACAAGCTAGCTATGGGCATCACCGATAAAAGACATTTCAGACACGGATAATATCTTATTTGAATACGTGAAAACTCCCAACAATTCAATTGTTGGGAGTTTTTATTTTTTCATAAATCCAAAACCTAAAGCGGTTCCAGATCCTAATACTGCACCTGCAATGACGTCGGAAGGATTGTGTACACCCAAGTACATCCTAGAGTATCCCACAGTGCCTGCCCATAAATAGGAGGGGACGATCACATACCATTTCGGATATGCGCGTGACAATGCGGTCGCTGTGCTGAATGATAAGGAGGTATGTCCAGATGGGAATGAGTAACTTTTGGGCATATAAACTGGAGACAAACTTACATGTACATTGAAGGGGCGTTTTCGTTTGAATATTTTTTTTAATGCAAAATTGAAAACTGCAGTACTTGCCGAGCTTGTGGCAACATAAAGTGCATTCTGTCGCATGGCTTTGTCATCATGCACCGTTCCTGCAATGAGTAAACCCAAGGGAATTGCAGCATTTACATAATTGTTCGCATCAGAAATTGTCTTTAGAATATGCGTTTTTTCATCTGTTCTGGTCGTTTCCAAATATTGTAATGTTTGATAATCCCAATGATCTACTTTTTGCAAAATCTGCGCATTCCCTTTTGGAATAAGGAATGTTAGGTAAAAAAAAAGGAAGACTAGTTTTTGCATGAGATTAAAAGTAGGGAATCATATTTAACAATATTTATTCAAACTTATAAATATTTTTATTTAATCAAAATACTTTTATGAAATACCTGTCCTTAATTTTAGCACAACTACTAGCATTTATCGTACATGCCCAAAACAAACAAGAAATAAGAAATGTGGAGGCTTTCACTAAATTGTATGGTTATATTAGATATTTCCATCCTTCAGATGAAGCTGCATCTTTGAACTGGGATAAATTTGCCATTTATGGAATTTCCAAGGTAAAAAATGTTACTTCAGATGTGGAATTGAAGAAGACCTTATATGAACTATTTAAACCGATAGCTCCCTCAATTCGCATTGCTAAATCTCCTAAGTTTGATATACAAACTATAACGCCTAAAGACAAAAATATAAACAAAAATATTTTTTGGTTTCATCAAGGAGTTGGGATAAATAATACAGGAGAGACCTATTTTAGTCAACGTTTTAATCGGAAATATACGACTGAAAAGGAAAGTAAAGGTGCACAATTCTTTCCTATAAGTTATGATTTAGATTCTAAAGGGTTAAATGGAAAATTTATCAAACTTGTTGGTAAAATGAAAGCGGATGTAGAGGACGGAAGTAGCGGTCATTTTTGGCTAAGAGTGGATAAAAAAAATGGTATGGGATTCTTTAATAATATGAATAATAATCCAATAGTTAGTAATAAATGGCAGAATTATAGTATCGAAGGAAAGGTGGATAATGACGCACTGAATATCTATTTTGGCGCTTTTTTGGCAGGAAAAGGTAAGATTTGGATAGACTCAATTAAAATTTTTAAGAGATCAAATAATAATGAGAATTGGAGCTTGTTGCCAGTTGAAAATGCTGATTTGAAACTGAAAAATGCGGAAGGTTTGCCTGATAAGTGGTTTTATAATAAAAAAGATAATTATTCCTACTCTTATTATAAAGATTCGATTGGACCTGTTATTCAGATCGCAAGGGTCAAACCTATTGATAATTCAAAAATTATAGATAGTATTGACTATAAAAATATTCCGAAGCCGTTATCGTTATATAATGCCGAGTTGGTAAAGGGGGTGAACGTAATTTTTCCTATATCGGTATATGGTGATGCAAGCCATACTTACCCAAAAGGAGATTCCAATGCTTATAATAATTTATACAATGCATTAATTCACGTAAACGTGAATAATAAAACAGGAGATAATCTTAATGTACGCTTCGCCGATATTGTTATTACTTGGAATATCTTTAAGCATTTTTTCCCTTATTGGCAAGATGCTTCGTCAGATCCGATATCAATTTTGCATACAGCTGTAGTGCATGCTTATAATGTTAAGAATAGTTTAGATTTTGAAAAAACTTTAATGCAATTGACAGCTTCATTAAATGATGGACATATCTGGGTAAGTTATAAAGGAGATACCTTAAACAGATGGCAGTTGCCAATTTCTTTAACTATTGTTGACGATCATATAGTTGTCGATAAAATCTTTGATTCGACATTTTCGGATTTACAATCGGGAGATGTAATTGAAAAAATTAATGGTATAGTAGCAATACAGTATTTAGATCGAATTATGGCAGAAATATCAGGGTCTAAACAATGGAAACAATATCGAGCACTTAATATTTTTACAAATGGAGCAAAACAAAATCCGATTGTGCTTAAAATTGATAGAATGGAGAATCCGATTACAATGAATCGTAATATGGATAGCTACACTTATTATACTAGAACAAAAAAAGCGTTTAAACCGAGTGGAGAAATTAAGCCAGGTATATTTTATCTGAATTTAAATACCATATCCAAGGATACGATAGACCAATGGATGCCTAAATTAAGTACAGCAAAGGGTATTATTTGCGATTTAAGAGGATATCCAAACGGAAATCATAATTTAATCAATCATTTATTGACTCAGAAAGAAGATACAAAATGGATGTTTATACCTAAAACGACTTATCCAGATCAGAAAAATATAGAGTATTTAGAGTTAGGTTGGAATATGGATACTACAAATCCGCATATAAATGCTAAAGTGATATTTTTAATAGATGGTAGATCTATCAGTTATGCAGAAAGTTACATGGGATTCATCAAAGACTTTAAACTTGCAACTATAATTGGTCAGCCCACGGCAGGTACCAATGGCGATATTAACCCTTTTAATCTTCCTGGTGGTTATACAATTTCTTGGACAGGAATGATGGTGAAAAATCATGACGGATCCAAACATCATTTGTTAGGCATACTACCTGATATTTATGTAAATAGGTCCATAGATGGCATTAAACAAGGTAAAGATGAATATTTAGATAAAGCCTTAGATTTATTAAATTAGATTAAGTAAGAAACGATCTAGCTAATACATAAACTAGATCGTTTTTTATATTAATAATTCAAAGAAATACCTGCACCAACACCGATATTACTATCATAGTGCGCAGAAATACCCCAATATTTTCCCATAATGTAACGAACACCTGCAGACCATTCTTTGTCCGTATCCCACATTGCTTCACCTCTTATTTTTTCGGTGATGGCTATGTCATTTTTAGAAAATTGGACGCGTAATTTACCTTCGGTATCAATTCTAGTATCGGCAGTAATTAACATGGGTAATGTGTATTGAAATCCCATACAAAAAACACGACGATCATTTTTGGTATTCGATTGACCGAAAATATTTGTTTCCTTGAAATTGCCTGTACGATGTCTAAAATCCCAACCAACATAAGGTAAAAACCATTGCATTTTCCCAATATATCTACCGAAATGGGTTTCGGATGAATAACCTGCTTCACTATTATATCCAACTGCCCAATCTGTCCAAAGACGATAACGCGTGTTAAATAATTCTGCTGTTCCATTGGTATTGTTGGACTGAAATTCGGCATCTACATGTGGATAGATTTTTTGATCATCTTTTCCGGCAATTTTGTACGCCTTATCTGGATCCGGAACTTGCGGATTATAAGGCGAATTTTCATATCGGAAAATACGTCCCATGCCACTCATCATATGATACAAAATGTGACAATGGAAAAACCAATCGCCATATTCGGATCCATGAAATTCCAAAGTATCGGTTTCCATTGGCATAATGTCCAATGTGTTTTTCAAAGGAGAATATTCCCCCGAACCGTTCAATACTCTAAAAAAATGACCATGCAAATGCATCGGATGACGCATCATTGATTGATTTTTTAAAATAATACGGATATTTTCACCTCTTTTGATCAAAATCGCATCCGATTCAGAAACTGTTTTATTGTTGATTGTCCAAACATAGCGATTCATATTACCCCATAGTTCGAATGTCAATGTTTTCCATTTTCCTTCAGGTAAAGTTGTCGGTGTCGGAGACTCTAGCATGGCGTAGTTTAGTACGACGGGTTCATTTTTAGAATCGGACATTTTCATTCCACTCATTCCTTGCATATGATCCATGTGCGACATATCCATTTTTCTCATAGAAGAAGACATCGACGTGTCTTTGGTCATGGTAGAGGATTTTGTTTTTTTCAACTCGGGATACATGACTTTATTCATATCCATTTTTTGCAAACTCATATCCATGCCCATATCATTCATGGTACCATTCATGTTCATCATCTTATTCATCATCTTCATCCCAGCGAAATAATCTAGTCTGCCAAGATTCGGAGCTTCCATTTTCATTCCTTTGCCAAACCATGTGGATGTGTGACCAATCCGATCTTCCGAAGTAGCTCTTAATTCATATTGCATATTTTCGGGAATGGTCAATTCGATATCGTAGGTTTCTGCCGTTCCGATAATCATTTTGTCCACGGGAACAGGTTTGACTGGCATCCCGTCGTTGGCCACTACAGACATTTTTCCGCCTGCCCAAGTCAGCCAAAAATAAGTAGAGGAGGAACCATTCACCACATGAATATGTACTTTGTCCCCTTTGTGATATTGGGATAAATATTGATTGATTTTTCCATTGGAGGTAAATGCGTCGTAGGCAACATCGCTCACGTCCATCGCCTCCATTCTTTTCCACTCATTTCCAATTTTAGTTCCCAAATGTCCAGAAACTATTGCTTCTCCATAGCTTTGAACTGCATGTTTTTTGATGGCATACCAGTCATTTCCTTGATGTAAAAAACGATTCACTTGCTCAGGTTTATCATTGGTCCAATCACTCAAAACTAAAGTATAGTCATGCGAACGATCGTCGTCTTTTTTTCGAACGATAAATGCGCCATACAATCCGCTTTGTTGTTGTAACATATCATGACTATGATACCAATATGTACCTGTATGCGTTATGGGAAATTTGTATAAATGTGTCCCGTGTGCTTTGACTGGCGCGGTGGTTAAGTAAGGAACGCCATCTTCTTCATTGGGTAAAATTAATCCATGCCAATGAATAGAAGTTTCCATATCTGTCAGATTGTGAACATAAATCCATGCAGTATCTCCTAGTGTAAAATTGAGTGCTGGACCAGGAATTGCGCCATTAATTGCCATGCCCATAACAGGCTTGTGCTTATTGTAACTTACCATGGTATCTGTGACATATAAGTGATACGTTACATTAGTACCATGTTGCATTCTTTCTGGTAATCTTGCGGAGTCTGTATAGTTCGCCATGTGATGATGCTGTGCATGGCTATAATTAATTATAGTAAATAGAGCTAAAATTGTAGCTAAAATCTTGTACATATTTGTATTCTTTCATTTTTGGAAATATATTTTCTAGTAAAATGAATAGGATCAAATACGCCACTGATTTATTGGGATAAATAATTTATTTGGATAAATATGATCTGGTGGTTTCCACGCGAGTCTTAATTTTTGTTCTTTGGCATATTGTACTATTGTATAATCATAACTATGAAAAATAGCAGGAACTATCGTTACTATTTGAGTGAGTTGTGATTTTTCATAATTAGAATGAAAATAGGAGTGATCGGTATGAATCTGATAAATTTCATCTTTACAACAACTACAATTCTGGTCAAATTGGATGGCACTGCTTTTGAGGTCAGAATGTTGTCCATTCAGTGCAAAATTCCAATGACTAAATTTATGCATGCAAAAGTGCAACCGGAATCCCGCTCCGGTTGCAGTAAGGCAATACAATACCAATAGAAATATGGAAACGATTTTCCTCAATGAATTGCTATTAATTTTCTGAAATTAAATCACCTTTATATCCTGACTTTTGTAGCAAAACTTGAATTTCCTCTGGTTTTAAACTATCCGTTTCTACGGTCAATACTTTAGGATTACTATTTAGATCTACTTCCCAATTTTGGATAGATTTTTCATTATCAAAATTTGGTTTGATTGTATTGACGCAACCTGAACATTTCAAGGTTGTATTGAATTTTAATGTTGACATAATTCTAAATTTTAAATTAAATTATAAAAGTTTTCTTGATTTTAACAATAAACTATTGCAAACTACACTTACACTACTAAATGCCATCGCAGCTCCTGCAATCATCGGATTGAGTAAATAATGATTGATGGGATACAATGCTCCTGCTGCAATTGGGATGCCAATTACATTGTAAATAAATGCCCAAAATAAATTCGTACGAATTGTTTTTTCTGTTTGTTTGGATAGTTGGATTGCCTGATGGATTTTTTTCAAACCCGAACTCAAAATAGTCATTTGAGCAACATCCATAGCAATATCACTACCATTACCCATTGCGATACTTACGTCAGCTTGTGCCAAAGCATTACTGTCGTTGATGCCATCGCCAACCATGGCAACCACTTTCCCTTGTTTTTGAATACTTTTTATGTAATCTAATTTGTTACTTGGTAGTGCATTCGCAACTACATTTTTTATCCCCAATTGTTTAGCAACGGCTTCGGCTGTTTGACTATTGTCGCCTGTTAATAAATGTATTTGAATATGAAAATTATTTTGCAAAATTTCAATGGCTTCTTTACTACTTGGTTTGATTGCATCTGCAATCGCCATTCCTGCCAAAACCTTATTTTTACCAAGGAGAAATACGACAGTTCTCGCTAATTCAAATTGTGCTACACTCCATTTTTCTATATTTTCCGGCAATTGAATTTCTAATGAATCTAATAGTGTTTTATTGCCAATATAATATTTCGCTGATTCAAATATTCCCTCGATGCCTTTGCCTTCTATATTGGAAATTTGTACTTTTAATAATTGCGCATTTTTACCCAAACTATTCGTTATCGCTTTAGCTAATGGATGTTGAGAATTTGCTTCAATAGAATAAAAAATGTTTTTTTCTGTTTCTGATAAATTTTCCAATGCGATACTATCCACTACAGACGGATTACCTTGAGTAATCGTTCCTGTTTTATCCAAAACGATATCTGTAATTTTTTCTGCTTTCTCTAGTATAACTGCGTCTTTTATTAGAATTCCATTTTCCGCACCTTTCCCAATTCCTACCATAATGGCTGTTGGTGTCGCTAATCCCAATGCACAAGGGCACGCAATAACCAAAACTGTTACAAAAGCAGAAAATGCCATGGAAATATTATTGCTAGGGGCAAAGAAATACCAAAGGATAAAACTAATAACTGCTATAATCAACACTATAGGAACAAATATGCTCGCAATTTTATCTACTAGTTTCTGTACGGGAGCTTTGCTTCCTTGTGCATCTTGTACAGACTGTATAATCTGCGCAAGAACAGTGTCGGATCCAATTTTTTCTGCTTTGTACTGTAATGTCCCATTTTGATTAATGGTGCCTGCAAGAACTTTACTGGCCTTGTCTTTCTTTACTGCAATAGGTTCGCCAGAAAGCATGCTCTCATCAATGTATGATGATCCTTCAACAACAATACCATCAACTGCAATTTTTTCTCCTGGTTTGACTAAGAGAATATTACCCAAACTAATATTTTGAATAGGACTTTCGATCGGTTGTCCATTTTGGATAATAGTGACAGTTTTAGGTTGTAAACCCATTAATTTTTTTATCGCACTACTCGTATTATTTTTTGCTTTTTCTTCTAATATTCGACCTAGTAACACAAATGTGATGACCACTGCCGATGCTTCGAAATATACATGCGGCTCCAAGTGATTTCTCAACCAAATATTGGGAAAAAATAAACTTATTACACTATAAATATATGCAACTTCAGTACTCAACGCAACTAGTGTATCCATGTTAGCGGACTTATGTTGTAGTTGTTTCCACGCGTTAATATAAAACTGTTTTCCAAAATAGAAAACTACCGGCGTTGCTAATAACCACATGATTACCCTTGCCCATTGCTGATGCATGAGTGATGGTATCATAGCTAATAGGAATAGAGGAAAGGAACAAATTAAGGCGCCAATTGCTTTTCTTTTTAACGCAAGGGCATTGTTTTCCTTTATTTTTTCTAAATCTTCTTTTGCTTTTTCAGAATCATCTATCATCAAGTCGTAACCAATGGATTGGACGGCTGATTTTAATTTATTAGAATTAGTGAGTGAGTTGTTATACTCTACATTGGCGGTAGCATTTGCAAAATTAACTGTTGCATTTACAACGCCTGGTTGGGATTGTAAGATAGTTTCCACACTATTAGCACAGGCAGCACAAGACATTTCCAATACAGGAAATGTCTTTTTTGTCTTTTCGTCTATTCTATCTTCTACCATTGCCATGATACCTAATTTTCCTACAAAGTTAGATTGTGGAAATGGAAATTATGTTATACAATTATGGCAAATTGTTATAAGATTATGGTTATTCAACATATTTCACCTTATCTGAAAATCTTTCTTTTGGAAGAGGATTTTCATTTGGGTAACCTAAGGCAATAGTCAAACATGGTTCGAAATTATCTGAAAAATTCAATGGTTTGATGATATCTTGATTGTCTGGATTGGTAAAAATCGTTACTAATGAACCTAATGGACAAGTGCCCAATCCCAATGCATGTGCACTTAATAGGATATTTTCTGTAATTAGACCAGCGTCAAGCAAACTATAAGGATTGGTTTTATCATGTGCCAAAACTAGCAAAACTGGCGCTTTATAGAAGGAGTGAAAACCAGAACCTGGAACATTTGCCAACGCTGCATGACCAGATAATTTTTTGGTTTTTGCATACGTAAGGAAATGGTCATTTACCTTATCTAAAAGTTGTTTGTTTTTAATAATTCTTAATTCCCATGATTGATTATTATTAGCGCTTGGTGCATAAATGGCACACTTCATAATGGAGTCAATCAGCTTGTTGGGAACTGGTTGGTCCGTATATTCTCGGATGGAACGTCTCGTTAGAATATTGTTGATAATTGCTTCTTTGGCGGTGCCATTGTACACTTCGCGTGATTTTTTCTCAGCGCAAGAAGAAAGAATGATTGTGATAAATGCAAAAAGAAATATTGACTTATTCATATTAAATAGTTTGATCGATTTCACGTTGTGATTTATTGGTAAATTGAAGAATGATGTACACTATAAAAAGGTAAACTGCCCATTGTGTGAGTTTGAAATAAAATAAACTCATCACGGCGAGTGTGGTTATTAATATTTGAATTGTTAAGTTACTAATATTATTAAACCTTGATTGATAGTCCAATTTTTTTGACCAAGGTCTGGGGGTAAAAATATCGTTTATTTTTCTAGAAAAAATATTCAGTAAGATGATCGAAAAAGACATGTATTCGTGACTTATTTTGTCTTTTAACAAGATAAAGGCAACTATGCCAATCAGACAACCATAATAAGCTTTACCACTATTAGTAACTGGGCTAGATGGCATATCGGTAGCCATATATATTGCTCCAAGAACAATGCCTCCAAATGCAATGTTTTCAGATATGGGAAAGATTAGATTTAATGCGGTAAAACATAAAGCCAAACATAGTGGAATATGCCAAGAAATACGTTTTCGGATAATTAAATAGAGTCCACCAAGCACTAAGAATAACACAGAATATTCTCCAATTGCGCCATAAGGCTTGTATATTATTGATTGTAGTGTTTTGTTGATAGGAATATTTTCGAAAAAATGTTGTGTGTCTACATTTACATAGTTTTTTCCAGACCAAAGACTTGAACTATTCATATCATCTGGAAAAAAAGCGCTCATAAATTCTCTCCCTAGTAGTGCCGGATTGATTAAATTTTTACCCAAACCACCCCATAATATTTTACCAAAAAGAATCGCACAAAAGCTTCCAAAAACTACCACACCCCAATTGGTAAAAGGAGACAACGTAAAAGAAAGTAAAATTCCCGTTATAATGGATGAACCATCAAAAATAGTTGTCGTTTTATTCAAAAGTAAACAACTTCCTATCAAATCCGTTAAGAGAGAAGTGACAATACAGAGTAATATTATAGTTAGTGACCACCAACCATGCGCCAAATATGCGAATATAATCATCGGTAATAATGCAATGATGACGTCCATCATAACTATATTTGCCGTTGATTTATGACGAATAAATGGTGCTGTATTTAAATAAGTCGCATTAAGCATTGGCTTGTTTGAGTTTGTTTTTTCCAGATAATATTCCTTCAATCAATGGTACGTTGCTTGGACACACATAGGCGCAAGCACCGCATTCTATACAATCTGTAATTCTGTCTTCTTTAAATTTTTGCAAATCATTTTCGTAATTATCTAAGACGAAATTTAAGGGCATTAAATTCATTGGACACACATTGACACAATCTCCACATTTAATACAATTATAGTCTGTAGCGGAATGTTTTTGTAAAAAAAGCAAACCTCCATTTCCTTTCTTTATAGCATAATTCCTTTCTGTAATGATTTTTCCCATCATCGGTCCACCTGCAATAATGTTGAAATTACTTAAATCCGCATCAGGAAATAATTGATGTTGTATCTCGTTGAGAGACATTCCTATTGGGATTTTATAGTTACCAGTATTAGGAATGCTATCGCCTGCTATCGTTACAATCCTTTCTGTAAATGGAATATTTTGAAATAAAACATTGTGAATGGCTTGGATTGTCGCAATATTATTGACCATAATTCCTTTTTCAATTGGAAGCGTACCTCTTGCTAGCTCAATACCTATAACGGATTGAATCAATTGTAATTCGCCTCCTTGTGGGTAACTTTCGGGTAGCCATTTGATAATAATTGGAACTGAACTATTTGAGTTGACTATAATTTCATTAAGTTGTTTGTGTAAATTTTTATGTGTTTTTTCAATGCCAATTACAATTTCTTTAAATTGAAATAGCTGCGCAATGAAGTCTACAGTCTTTATAATTTCCGAAAATTGATCTTGTAGTAAAATATAATCTGCTGTCAAATAAGGTTCGCATTCAGCAGCGTTGATAATAAAAGTTTTTACAGATTTATCTCCGATATCGTATTTGATATGCGATGGGAACATAGCACCTCCTGCACCTACAATTCCATAGTCTTGCAATAATTGAACAAAATTATCTTTTGTAATTGTAGTTAAATTTATTTCTGAGAACGTGTATTCCTGATCTGAAAAGTTATTTTTGATTCTAACAAAATCTCCTTCAATAGCATCTATAGTTCCCGAAATCGAAGCATGGATGATCGATGCAAATTTTTGTGTAGTGGCTACAAGTGGCTGATACTTTAAAACGGTATCGCCTATTTCGACGATAGTAGATACATTTTTTCCAAAATTAATTTCTACAAATTCAGGTGCTGTCAAAGACCTTAATGGCACTGATTTGATTTTATTTTTTGGAGAAAATATCGATATCATAGACTATAATTTATAGGTTGAAAATTTACTGGAAGCATATTCTTTGTTCGTAGAATCAATTAATAAAGAAGAGGCTTGATATTTTTCTTCCAAATTTTCCATAGTATCCTTTATGTTGTCCGTCATACAAAGTAATCCAGTCGAAAGCATATCACCCGAACAAGCATTTTCGGTAATTACTGCAACTTGTTTGTTGGTAGAAGGTTGTCCTGTTTTTGGATGAATAATATGTCCAAATTGGGTTGCATTTATTTCTACAAAAGATAGATTTTGCGCTGAAATATTGATACTTGTATTGGATAATTTGATAGTTGCGAGATTTTCTTTTTGATTGGAAATGTCTGGAATATTTACTTTCCAATAAGGATGTGTATCATCATTTATCGCATAGATCGTACTGCCACCAGCATTGATTAACGCATCTGTTATTTTGTATTTGTTTTTGATTTGATCAACTATACAATCCACGGCAAATGACTTTAGAAAAGAACCGGTTGTTAATTCCATCCCTTTGGCAATCTTGACCTTATCATGATTAATTTCAATATTTTTATAGTTAACCTTATCCAAAATTTCTAAAATTTCGTATTCTTTAGGAATGTATTTTTTCTCCTCATCAAAAAAATGCCATAACCGCAAAAGCGGCGTGATTGAAATATCGTATTGACCGTTAAAATAATCCGACATTTCTATAGTTCTATTTAATAGCGCTATAGTTGTTTGGTCTACATTTACCCAATCTCCAGCTTGTTGATTGACCTTCCAAAAATAGGATTGAGGTTGAAAAGAATTGTATAGTTTGTCGATTCGCTTTATTTCCTCAAATAATTCATCCAAAATATTTTCAGGATAGAATAGCGGAATTTTTATTTTGAAATGACAATGAAATAAAAATTCTGTTCTTGTCCAATAGAGTGGTCTAGCTGCTTGCTGTTGCGGTCTCTGCATGGTCAGATTCTATATGTGAACTCGTGGTTGCTTTTGTCGGATCGTAACGCATAATTTGAAAATACGGCTCCTCGGAAGATAGGGAGTCGTTTTCTGGATGGTATTGCAAATGCATTACATCAAAAGAAATATTTTGTGGTTGTGCGTCCTTATTTTCTTCGTTTGCATCAGCTGGATGTAGAAGATCTTGTAAAAATTTTCTATTTCCCAATAAGAGTAAGCTGATTCCCAATATATAAAGACATACCTTTTTTAAGATATTCATAATTGATAATCAATAAGTTATTTGATTTCTTATCTAGTATAAAGGTAGAAATAAAAATTGTTGTTGTAACATTTAAAATTTGTTAAACTTTTTTCGTCAAAAAATTAAATGCTTAATATGTTGGTAATAAACGAGATAGAATAAATATTTTTTTTATCTTACGACAATAACAATAATGCAATTCACATATGAAAAATAAGGTTTTTGGATGGAGTTTTATTGTCGCCCTTGGCGGCTTTTTGTTTGGTTTCGATACTGCCGTGATTTCCGGTGCTGAGCAAGCGATTCAACAATTTTGGCATTTATCACCAGAGAAACATGGATTTACCATTTCTGTCGCCTTGATAGGTACGGTTGTCGGTGCGGCATTGGGAAGTATTCCTTCGGAAAAATATGGAAGACGCAAGACGCTTTCTGCTATTGCATTCTTGTTTTTGATCACTTCTATTGGTACTGCGATGTCGACTAATTGGTATTTATTTATATTATGTCGCTTCTTGGGAGGCATCGCTGTGGGTGGTTCATCTGTTACGGCGCCTATTTATATATCCGAAATTGCGCCTGCGAAATCTCGTGGTAAAATGGTCGGAATGTTTCAGTTTATGGTGATTTTGGGTATTTTAATCTCTTATTTTTCCAATTATATTTTGGGAAGAATGGGGGAAAATTCTTGGCGTTTCATGTTGGGAATTCAAGCTGTGCCATCTTTGATCTATTTGATTTTATTGAGATTCGTTCCTCGCAGTCCACGTTGGTTAATTAATCGATTGGACGAAGTGGATGAGGCGCGTACCGTATTGCAGATTATCAATCCAGAAGATTATAATAATGATGTAGAGAAAATTATTTCTGATCGAGATAGAACAAAACAGTCTGGTGTCAATGAAAAATTATTCCAAAAAAAATATGCAAAACCCATCTTATTGGCATTTGCAATGGCGATGTTTAACCAATTTTCTGGAGTAAATGCCATCTTGTATTTTGCACCAAGAATATTTGAGATTGCTCATTTTGGACGAGATAATGCGTTGCTCTCCAGCGTCGGTGTGGGAATTGTCAATTTCATGTTTACCTTAATTGCGATTTTGATTATCGACCGTATCGGAAGACGGACTTTGATGATTATCGGTTCGGTTGGCTTGATTGTTTCTTTGGGTTTGGTAACCTATTCTTTTTATAGCCAAAGTCCAGCGTTTTTATCACAGATTCATATTTTCTTGTTCATGTATGTAGCATTTTTTGCTTTGTCTTTAGGTTCCGTTATTTGGGTATTTATTTCTGAAATATTTCCCAATTCTGTACGTGCGCAGGGGCAAACTTTGGGTAGTTTGACACATTGGGGTTTGGATACGATTATCACATTTTTATTTCCAGTAATAGCCAATATGGCGGGAGGTGCAACTTATGCCTTTGGATTTTTCTTTGTGATGATGTTTTTCTTATTGGGTTGGGCTATATTCAAAATGCCAGAAACAAAAGGACGTTCATTGGAAGATAATATTTAAAGTCACTTTTCAATTCAAGGAAAAAGTGACCAAAAGAGAAAAGTACGATAATTATCGCCCTTTTCTCTTTTCAATAAAAGTATACATTGCTTGATAACTTTCCTCTTTCAATTGACGAAAATCTTTCCCTTTAGCAATAATTACGGGTAAAAAATGAATTTCCAATTTATGTGGCATGAGAAAAAATGGTTTGCTCGCGGGCAACACTTTACGTGCATTAAGTAATACACTTGGTAAAATATTTTTTCCCGTTTTTTCAGCTAATTTGAACGCACCATCGTAAAATTTACCCAAAGGTTTGTCCGATTTATTTCTCGTTCCTTCTGGATAAATGACCATATCAATATGCCAATCCATCAAAACTTTGACCATGCCCTCAAAACTTTCGGACTTACTTTTTATACTTTTCCGATCTACTAAAATGCTTCCCCACGCATAAATCCATCCAAAAAAGGGAACTTTTGCAAAACTATTTTTGGCAATTGTCTTATTAGGATTGGGTAAAAAAGGTGTAGTTACGGGAATATCAATCAGGCTATTGTGATTGCAAATAACGATGTAATTTTCTCCTTTTTTAAATACGTCTTTATTGTAAATTTTTAAAGGACAGCCGATCAAATTCAGATAAATCGTCATCCAAACTTTCGAAACAGACTTGTGCCAAAATGCTTTTTTCGGTTCAGGTAAAATAGCACATGGTAGGAAAAATAGGAGTGCAATGAACATCGTTGCTACAAAAAGCAACAATCCCCATAATGCCCAAATTCTTCCAAATATTTCTTTTAAAATCTTCATAAATAATATGTTATGCAGGATTCCAATCAATCGCTTCTTTGCCTTGTAATGCCAGTAATTGATTGGTTTTACTGAAATGTTTGCATCCGAAAAAACCATTATACGCACTTAATGGAGATGGGTGTGCTGATTTCAAAATATGATGTTTGGATGCGTCGATCATAGCGGCTTTGGATTGTGCAAATTTTCCCCATAAAAGAAATACAACGCCAGATTTTTCATCAGAAATCTTTTTAATAACAGCATCTGTAAAATTACCCCAGCCGATTTGTGCATGACTATTGGCTTCGCCAGCGCGTACGGTCAATGTTGCATTGAGCATGAAAACACCTTGTTGCGCCCAGCTTGTTAGATCGCCTGTTTTGGGGATATTCATGCCGATATCTGTATTTAATTCTTTGTACATATTGACCAAAGACGGTGGCGTAGGAATTCCTTTCGCTACAGAAAAACACAATCCCATCGCCTGATCTGGTCCATGATAGGGATCTTGTCCGATGATAACCACTTTTACTTGGTCAAATGGTGTCTGATTAAATGCATTGAAAATCAGATTCCCTTTCGGATAAATGATCTTATGTTGTTCCTTTTCTGTTTTGAGAAATTGAACAATATTTTTGAAATAAGGTTTCTCAAATTCCACTTTCAATACATTTTTCCAACTGGATTCCATTTGTACATTCATGGCTCAAAAATAGGCAGTTATCCAAATTTTACTACAGAATAGTGCAATTAAAAATTTGAGATTTGAGAATATCTATTAACTTCGCCTTTTAATGAAACTGTCCACGCGTAATCTTTTAGGCATTAAGGATTTAACGAAAGAAGACATTGAGTTAATCCTCGACACGGCTTCTCAATTTAAAGAAGTATTACAACGACCCGTAAAAAAAGTTCCCTCTTTACGTGATGTAACCATCGTCAATTTATTTTTCGAAAACTCAACTAGGACACGTATGTCTTTTGAGTTGGCGGAAAAAAGATTGTCAGCGGATACATTGAACTTTACAGCAAGTGCCTCTTCTGTTAAAAAAGGAGAAACCTTATTAGATACAGTAAATAACATCTTAAGCATGAAGGTAGATATGGTGGTGATGCGCCATTCTGCAAGTGGTGCGCCGCATTTTTTGGCGAAGCATATTCCTGCAGCTATTGTTAATGCTGGAGATGGTATCAATGAACATCCGACACAAGCTTTGTTGGAAGCATTTTCTATCCAACAGAAATTTGGAAGAGATTTGAAAGGCTTGAAAGTGGCTATTTTGGGAGATATTTCGCATAGTCGTGTAGCGATGAGTGATATGTATCTTTTGAATAAAATGGGCGCAGAAGTGATGCTTGCCGGTCCGCCTACATTGATTCCAAAATATATAGAACAAGCATTTCCTGTAAAAGTAGAATACGATATCAAAAAAGCATTACAATGGTGCGATGTTGCTAATGTATTGCGTATTCAATTGGAAAGATTGGATCAGCCATTATTCTCTTCCTTGAGAGAGTATAGTTTGCAATTTGGGGTAAATAGTAAATTGTTGGATAGTTTGAATAAAGATATTACGATCATGCATCCAGGTCCGATCAATCGAGGCGTGGAATTGGATAGTGATGTGGCAGATGGTCCGCATTCAATCATTTTACCTGAAGTAGAAAACGGTGTAGCAGTAAGAATGTCTGTTTTATATTTATTAGCAGATCGTACCAATGCATCGAACAATTAGCGTTTTCTTTTGTAATTCCTACTTACGCTTATAAAATGGAAAAAATAGCCTTATTTCCCGGAACTTTTGATCCTATTACACTTGGTCATATTGATATAGCCAAAAGAGCTTTGAATATTTTTGACAAAGTAATTATTGGCATTGGTACCAATATCGCCAAAGTGCCGATGTATAGTGTGGAGCAGAGAATTGATTGGTTAAATGAAATCTTTAAAGATGAAAAACGAATCGTTCCTAGTGTATACGAAGGTCTTACCGTAAAATTTTGTCAAGAGTTGAATGCCAAATATATTGTTCGTGGCATCCGATTCGTCAGTGATTTTGAATACGAAAAAATGATTGCTGATATGAATCGTAGTTTGGATGCGGAGATTGAAACTGTGTTTCTTACTTGCCTTCCTATATACAATTCTGTAGCTTCTACGATGGTACGCGACGTAATCAAAAATAATGGCGACGCGAGTATGTTTTTGCCTGATGTCGTACGAAAGACAATCTACAATAAATAATTAGACTTTTACACGTTCTCTATTTCGGATTTTATATTCTTTGGGAGAGTGGTCAAATTTATTTCTAAAAAATCTACTCAAATGGCTTTCGTCTGTAAAGCCAAATTCTGCGGCAATTTGTTTTAAAGATAGATTGTCGCTGATAATACGTTTTTCAATCAATTTTGCACGATAATTATTGACATAATTTCTAAAACTTATTTCGAATGTACGTTTGAAATAGGCGCTGAAATAATTCTCCGCAACATGAAATTGTTCGGATATATGTTTGATTTGTAGTGCATGAGGTGTATATATTTTCTCATGAATATAGGCCAATATATTGTCGGCATTGTCTTTAGCAGAATTCAAATAGAAACCCTCACTGTGTTTTATATTTTCTTTTACCAAGGAGAATATAGAAAGTATTTGTAAAAATATGACAGCAGAGTTACTTAAATTATCGTTGCATTTATAATTGAGAATATTTTCAATTACGTTTCTTAATATTAATTTACAATCAGGTCCAAACGATAATACCCTTTCTTTCAATAAAGGATAACGCATCATTTCTTTGGGACTTAATGCAAAATCATTTTGATTATCTAAATATTTATTTTGGTTGAAGTAGGCATCGGTGAATTTAATAAATACGAATCGAGTTTTTTCTTCTATTTTGAAATGATGTTTATTTTCTGGTGATACAAAAAATATGCTGCTCGGCTCATAATCAAATTCCATATTGTCCAAAACGTGCTTACCTTTTCCTGAAACAATATAGATGATCTCAAAGTAAGTGTGATTGTGCATAGGCAAATGATATACACGTTCTTCAAATGCACTTATGATTAATGGCTCGAATTGCTTCAGTCTTTTCATATATTAAAGTTACAATAATATGTTCTAAAAGTACAGACAATTTTCTTATAAAATGTGTAAACTTTGCCACTAGGATATTCAAAACAAACAACATGAAAGTATTCGTTACTAGAAATCTGCCTGAAAAAGGAATAAAAATTTTAGAGTCCAAAGGGATCAAATTAACCATTTGGAAAAAGAAAGAGCATCTTTCAACTCCTGATTTAATTGAAAAATTGAAAGGCTTTGACGGGCTAATCTGTGTCGGACCATATAAAATTGATGAAAATTTTCTTAGTCAAGTTGGACATTTAAACGTGATTTCTTTATTATCTGTTGGTTTTGATAATGTTGATGTAGATGCTGCGAAAAAAGCGCAGATGCCAATTGGAAATACGCCTGGCGTATTGAGTAAAGCGACAGCAGATACTGCATTTTTATTAATGCAGATGACAGCGAGAAAAGCGATTTATAATTATAATAGAATTGTCAATAGTGACTGGGGATTTTATGATCCGACAGCTTATTTGGGACAGGATTTGGAAGGGAAAACATTAGGTGTTTTTGGACTTGGTCGAATCGGGATGGAAATGGCTAATCGTTGTAAGAATGCATTTGGAATGAAAGTCATTTATCACAATCGCAAAAAAAATGAAGAAGCTGAAAAGGAATTAGGTGCTAAAAAGGTAAGTTTTAATAAACTGTTGAAAGATAGTGACGTGTTGACTTTGCATGCGGCATTGACACCTGCAACAACGGGTCTTTTTGGAACGGAGCAATTTGAGTTAATGAAACCAACTAGTATTTTGGTCAATACCGCTCGAGGTGCAATGGTTGATGAAAAAGCATTGATCCAAGCCTTAAAGAAAAAAACAATTTGGGGTGCTGGTTTGGATGTTACCCATCCTGAACCAATGGATGCAAAAAATCCATTGTTGTTTATGGAAAATGTTGCGGTATTACCACATATTGGATCGGCTACGGAAGATACCAGAAATGAAATGGCAAGATTAGCAGCCGAAAATATTCTAGCTGGATTAAAAGGGGAGAAGCTTCCTTATAGTATTTATTAGAAAATATTATTAAAAAAGAAACAAGGAATTATTTCTCCATATATAGAAATTGGAGTTTATATAAATGAGGTAGCCATTTAAGTAATTAAATGTCTTTTTCATAGTTTGTTTTGGGCCGATGATTGTCTAATCATTGGCTTTTTTTATCCAAAATCAATCTCCGTATTATCGCCGATATTCAAACTTCTACTCATTCCTTTGACACTGGCATCACTTCCAATTATTGAATTGTCAATAACAATTTCATATAAGGTTGCATAGGTATTTATAATGCTATCTTTTATGACAGAGTGAGAAACTCGGGTATTTTCTCCAATTGAGACATTGGGTCCGATAATAGAATTTTCAATAATACATCCTGCAGCGATATCCACAGGAGGAATGATGATCGTATTGTTTTGCGCTACGCTGGTGTGTACTTTTCCTCCAAATCTCTCCAATAACAAAGCATTGGTCGCAATAATCGAATCTTTTCTACCGCAGTCATACCAGTATTTTACTTTGAATGGAATCAATAACGATTCCTTTTCTCTCATTAGTTCCAAGGCGTCAGTTAAAGAGTATTCTTTATTTTCTGTAATATTTCTTTCGATAAGTTGTTTAATACATTCAAATAAAGTCTGTGTGTCTTGTATTTTATAAACACCAACTAACGCTTTATTACTTTTCGGAATAGATGGTTTTTCCACCAATTTTGTAATTTCTCCATTCTCATTCATTTCCACAATCCCAAAACGACGCGGATCTTCTACTTTCATGATCCCAATAAAATTGCCTTGTTTGTGTAAAACATTTTCTATGTCAAAATCGCAAATCGTATCTCCCAATGCGATTAAGATTTGATCCTCCCCAACAATCTGCTCTACCATTAAGATCGCGTGTGCAATACCATTTCTATCTTTTTGTAAGACAAAGTGACTGGTGACTTCGGGATAAGATGTGGTCACATATTCTTGAATTTTTTCTCCTAAATAACCAATGATGAATACAAATTCCGTAATGCCGGCAGCTTTCAGTCGGTCGATGATATACCCAAGAATTGTCTTCCCTGCCAAGGGCATTAAAGCCTTTGGCTGTGTGTAAGTATGTGGTCTCAATTTGGCTCCTGTACCGGCAACTGGTATGATTGCTTTCATGCGTAATTGATTTACTGTAAAAGTTATTCGTTGTGAAAGTAGTAAAATTCAACATCAAGGTATAAATTTGCGCTAAAAATTTTACATCCATGCAAAAAGATACGCAGATTTTTGATTTAATACATCAAGAATTAGGGAGACAAAGATCTGGTTTAGAGCTAATTGCGTCAGAGAATTTTACGAGTTTACAATCCATTCAAGCGATGGGAAGTGTACTTACTAATAAGTATGCAGAAGGATATCCTGGGCATAGATATTATGCAGGTTGTGAGATTGTCGATCAAGTAGAACAATTAGCTATAGATAGATTGAAAGCTATTTTCAATATCGAATTTGCCAATGTACAACCACACAGTGGTGCACAAGCAAATGCAGCCGTTGCATTGGCCGTTTTAAATCCTGGGGATAAAATTTTGGGATTGGATCTTAGCATGGGTGGTCACTTGACACATGGTTCTGCAGTAAATTATAGTGGTAAAATATACGAACCTCATTTCTACGGTGTAAAAAAAGAAACAGGTTATGTGGATTACGAACAAATGGAGTCACAAGCGCAAGCTGTAAAACCTAAAATGATCATTTGCGGTGCAAGTGCTTATAGCCGTGACTGGGATTATAAAAGAATTAGAGAAATCGCTGATAGCGTAGGTGCTATTGTCATGGCAGATATTGCGCATCCAGCGGGTTTGATTGCAAAACAATTATTAAACGATCCATTTGACTATTGTCATATTGTAACCTCTACAACGCACAAAACATTGCGCGGACCAAGAGGTGGTATTATCATGATGCGTAAAGATTTCGAAAATCCTTGGGGTGTAAAAGACAACAAAGGAAATTTGAAGACGATGAGCAGCATGATTAATTTGGCCGTTTTCCCTGGTATCCAAGGTGGTCCATTGGAACACGTAATTGCAGGTAAAGCCGTTGCTTTCGGTGAAGTTTTGTCTGATGATTACACAGAATACGCTTTGCAAATTCAAAAAAATGCACAAGAATTAGCAAAATTATTGGTAGCTAAAGATTACAATATCATCAGTGGTGGTACGGATAATCATTTGGTCTTGATCGATTTGAGAAATAAAAATATCTCGGGTAAAAAAGCAGAACAAGCACTTGTAAAAGCAGAAATTACTTGTAATAAAAATATGGTTCCTTTTGATGATAAGAGCGCATTCATTACTTCTGGTGTACGTATCGGTGTCCCTGCTGTTACGACAAGAGGTTTGAAAGAAAAAGATATGCAATTCATCGTGGATTCGTTTGATAAAATTATCAGAAATCCTGAAGATGAAAATGTAATTGCGGGTATTAAAGGGGATGTAAATGCATTTATGAAAGATTTCCCTCTTTATCCTGAATTGGGATAATTTGAATCTAGATGTAAAAAAGCGTAAGTTTTCACTTACGCTTTTTTTATGCAATTAAGAATTGACCAATTATCTTATCCAAATCTGGAGGTAGATTTTCCATTTTTTGTAGTTCAAATTTTCCCTCTTCATTTTCAAATATTGCGGTAGTATTATTGAAATGCAAACGCCCCTTTTGAAATTGCCGAAATTGTTCTTTCTCATTTTGAGACATGGATACAAAACTCAATCTTTTCAGCGCGTAATTACCATTTGAATTTTTAATTTGAATCCAATAATAGATATCTTCTTTTCTGTCAGAGTTGATATCCAATCTTTTGATTTCCACTACACTAAATTGCCCTGATTGAAAACCAAATAATAAAGCAAATGCGCTCATAATTTATATTTGTTGACCGTCAAAGGTATCTACAAAATTTAATTGTTCGCGTCGAACCGTTTGCCAAATATCTGTTGCTATTTCAATGGATTTGTCTAAATCTTCCGTTTCTTGACGCATGACAATATAGGATTGTTGCAATGTATTGATGACTGCTTTCAATTTCTTTTCATCCATTTCAGAAACATTATTATCCAAAATGATTACATCTATATCTTTTTGATACAATTTTTCAATTGCATTGTCGATAGAAATTGTTGTCATTATATTTTCTTGTTCGAATTGTCTGTCTGTGTTTGTAATTAAAATGTTCATTTTATTTCTTTTATTTGTTAAAACTATATTTGTAATAACAAACAATTATCCAAAATTATTTTCAGACAAAATGACAGATTTTTTAGAGAAATACTAAACGATCTTGGTAGAATGTCCGTTTTCGTCTACTGCAACCATCTTAAATATACCTTCGATCGCTTTTTCTCTTTTAGTTGAGTACATTTCTTCAACGAAAATTACAACCTTAATGCTGATGCTAGAATTACCAACATGATCCACTCGTCCGATTGCTTCAATAATAGAGGAATTAGGAATAGGTTTTTCGAAACTCACTTTATCCGTAGAAACGGTGACAAAACGTTGTCTGCAAAAACGTGTCGCAGTAACAAATGCCACATCGTCCATAATTGCTAAAGCTGCGCCGCCAAATAATGTATTGTGATGATTTGTTTGGCTTGTGAATATAGTTTTGAATGAATGCGTTTCGGATGCATTGATTCGCTCTTCTTGATTTTCTACCATTTCTTAAATTCTTCTAAGGACACAAATGTATAAAATTCGTCATAGAAATAAAGTTTCAGAAAGTATTGAAAGTATAAAATGTTTATATATATTTGTGTTATGAATCTACAAGAAGGACAAATAAAATTTATAGAAACTTGGGGTAAATTAGGTTCGGAGTGGGGGATCAATAGAACTATGGCGAGTATTCATGCCTTGCTATTAATCACTCCGGAAGAATTGAGCGCTGAAGAAATAATGGAAAAATTGCAGATCAGTCGTGGCAATGCGAATATGAACTTAAGAGATTTGATTGGTTGGGGCTTGGTTGATAAAATTTTAAAGCCGGGAGATCGAAAAGAATATTTTTTTGCTGATAAAGATATTTGGAACATCGCAAAGCAAGTTGCTAAAGAAAGACGTAAACGTGAATTAGATCCTGTGACTAAGGTTTTGAGTGAATTATCTGTAATAGAGGGAGACATGAAAGATCCTGAATATGCAACGTTTATGAACTCTATAAATGGAATTCAAAAATTTACCAATAATATGTCCAAAACTTTGGATACTATGTTCAAGGCTGAGGAGAATTGGTTTTGGGGTTCTCTATTTAAAATGTTCAAATAATTTTTTTAAAATAAAGTTTCAAATATTTCTGAAAATACAATTATTATGAATTATAAAAGAAAACTTTACTATAAAATTTTTGGTTTTTATGTATTGATGTTATTTATGAGTTCTTGTAAAGGACAAATTCCACATTTGCTAAAAGAAGGTTATAGTATCATAGTCCCAGACGGTGAAATTCATCAGATTAAGCAAGTGGAAGATTCATTATTTGAATATAGAGGAGAAACTGTTGGTCAATTTCCATACATGTTAGAGCGGATTTCTAAGATTATTAAGCATGTCAGCCTAGGTAAATATGATCTACTTTATACGAAACCTATAGAGGAAAATTCACTACCAAGAAACCAATTAGGTAAAAATAACTATTTTATAATTGCCTTATCTAAAATAACAGACAGACAACTTAAAAGTAGAGGTATATATAATGGATTAACAAAAGAACAATTAGATACTACACACATTACCGAACAACAATTAGACTCTAGTTTTTTTATACATATTATTCGGACAAACAATTACAATATTTTTTCAAGCTAAATCCTATCAAAGATTCCATTGATGCACAAAAAATATTGGCAAGTTTGCAATCTCCACAAAATAAAAAAATAATTGATTTTTACATTCGATCAAATGAATCTCAACATGATATGTATGGCTCCGGTTTGCGCTCTGAATTATTTACTCAAGCATGCGTGGACAATAACTTTAGTCCAATTGGTGCGGGTTCTATAATCACTAAAATCATGAGAAATAAATCACCTCAAAATAATCAATAATCACCTTTAAAATTTCAAAACTATGAACAATTATCTATTAACTTATTCTATCTATTTGATAGTAAGTATCAGTTTGACAATCTGGGTCGCAAAAGTTTTATTTACCAATGGACGTATTTTTTTAGTGGATATATTCCACGGAAATACAGCTTTGGCAGACTCCGTAAATAAACTTTTAGTCGTTGGTTTTTATTTAATCAATATTGGTTATATGAGTTTGGCACTAAAATCAACTAGTGAAATTGCTAACCCAAAAGAAGTGATGGAAGTATTGAGTCATAAATTAGGTTGGATTATTCTCATTCTTGGAGGAATGCATTTTTTGAATTTGAGTATATTTTTTAAACTAAGAAAAAGAGCAAAAGAAGAAACTTTAAAAACTTCTGGTTATTAGAAATAAAAGAAATGGCATTGTAATTACAATGCCATTTCTTTTATTTCATAATTGCGCTCCAAATCACTTTAAGACTACAAAGAATTACTAGGGATCCGACACAAATAAACATGGTTTTTAAATTAAGCTTTCCTGATAGTTTGGCAGCAATAGGTGCGGCAATCAAACCTCCAAATATCAAGCCGGCAATCACATTAAAATGCGCTTCTCCCAATACAAATACAAATGTAGCTGTACTACAAATAGAGGTAAAAAATTTAGTCAAAGTGGACGTCCCGATGGTGTATTTGGGATCACGACCACCTGAAATAAGGGTACTCGTCACTAGCGGTCCCCAACCTCCACCAAATGCATCTAAAAAACCTCCGGATAGAGCAACTGGTGTGACGTTGGTAAGTTTCTTTTTATCTTTATTTCTTTTTTTGAATGCTTTTTGAATGATGCGAATTCCTAAATACATCGTATAAACGGAGATAAATGGACGTAGCATTTTTCCATATTTATTACCAAAAGCCCCAATAAATAATGCTCCACAAATCGCTCCAATTGCGCCTGGAATCGCAAGACGTAAGAGTAGTTTTTTATTTACATGTTTGTATTTATAGTGACTGATACCGGCAGCGCCTACAGAAAACATTTCAGCCATGTGTACGCTACTGCTCACTGCGGCGATACTCACACCAGACTGTAATAAAAATGTAGTGGACAATACGCCATAGCCCATACCCATTGCACCATCTACCAATTGCGCTAAAAATCCAGCCAACAACATCCAATAAAAATTGGTTTTGGATAGTTGATCTGAATAAGATTGAATATTGGCAATCCAGGTAGGAGGTAAGTTGGAAATGATGGCATAACCTAATACCATGAAAAATATCGCTAACAAACTACCAAATATGATGATCTTAGTCAAAGAAAGCGAACTCAGCCAATTGCTTTTTCCCATAGTCGTGGCTTTGCTTTCGCCTTCGATTAAAGTTTTTGTAATGGCGTTGAGCTGGATGATTTTTTGAGGAAGATTACCTGTTAATTTTTGCCGAATCGAGGACATATTTTCCAATGTCTGGTCAATTTCTTCAGGCAAAGTATCGGTCAATATTTCTTTTAATCTTTTTGCAACAGTAGGGGATTTGCCATTTGTTGAAATTGCGATTTTTAAATTTCCTTTAGTTACGATAGAGCTAAGATAAAAATCACAATATTCAGGTTTGTCTGCCGCATTGACGAGCAAGCCTTTGTCATGCGCATCGTCTGTAATTTGTTTACTTAAAGTAGAATCATTTACTGCTGAAATGGCAATCTGAAAACCATTTAAGTCCGAATTTTCATAGGATTTAGTGATTAATAGAATTGTCGATTTATTTTTTGCAAAATGTAGTAGTTCGGGTGAAAACTTATTTGCCAAAACGGTAATTTGCGTAGCCGGGGCATTTTTACATAGTGCGGTTAATTTTTCCAAGCCCACATTGCCACCACCAATGATTATGATTTTTAATTCCTCTAATTTTAGAAATATGGGAAATAGTTTATTCCCTATGGCTTCACCTTGATTAGATTGTATGATTTCTGGCAATGTTTCTTTCATTCGATCCTATTTTGACTTGATAAAATCCACTTGTTTTAATTTTTTGCAATTATCTGCAGGTAAAAAATAATTGTCTTTCGTATGATCGGATTCAAACCATGCAAATTTGTTATGCAGTCTTACGACATTACCAACTATAATTAAAGATGGAGACACAAATTGAATATAAGGTAACTCTTGCTTTAACTCCTCAAAACTATAGTTATACACTTTTTGAAAAGGCGTCGTCGCTTGCTCAATCACCGCAAGCCCTTTGGTGTTTCCAATATTATTTTCAATGAGTAAGTTTGCTAATTCATGCCAAGCTTCGCCTGCCATATAGAAAACTAAAGTGTCATCTGTTTTCGCTAATTCATCCCAATTATTAATATCAATATGATGTTTTTTGGAAAACGTTAAGAACCGAACGCCACGTGAATAATCACGTGCGGTCAAAGGTATTCCCGCAAATGCAGATGCTCCGGATGCTGCAGTAATACCAGGGATGATTTCGTAAGGAATATCAAAGCGATTAAGAATTTCCAATTCATTCAAAACATTGGAAAAGAAAGCTACATCTCCACCTTTAAGGCGTGCGACAATTTTACCTTCCATCGCTTTAGAAAGTAATAGTTGGTCAATGTCTGCTTGAGCTACGGATTTTTGATTGTTGCATCCTTCTTTGCCAACTAAAAATATTTCTGCAATAGGATTAGCATAGTCTTCCAATATTTCTTGACTTACCAAGCGATCTGTAAGAATAACATCCGCTTTTTTTAGTGCTTTTACAGCTTTCACGGTTATTAATTCTGGATCGCCAGGACCTGCTCCGATGATATATACTTTTCCTTGCATGAAAATGATTAAATTTTTCTTTTCAAAAGAAATAAAATACTCGTAGTAGATGTTCCTGTAGGAAATCCATAGTCTTTCTCATTAATTCCTTCCAAAGAAATGACTTCCCAGCCTTGACTTCCCAAGTCATTTAATTTGCTAATTAATTCAGATTGAAAACTGGATTTATTTAATTTTGACTTGTCTACGTCTAATATTTTATATTCAAATTTTTCCATAGAAAAATGAGTCCTTTATTTAAACAACACCGCACCAACTGTTACAAAACTGGATTCATCAATAAGGATCGCACCTCCATTAGTTCTTAGATCTTGATAAGCATCATAGGTCAATGGAGAAGCTGTTTTTATTGTAATCTCAACAACTTCATTTAACAATGCTTTTTCTGGATTTTCTTGCTTTTCTAACGTATTAACATCTAATTTATAAGCAATATTTCGAACGACTGCTGGAGTAACCTTACTATTGTGTTGAATTAAATACCGTTTGCCTACGGTTAATGGTTTTTCATCCATCCAGCAAACAATTGCTTCAATCTCTTGATTAGTTTTTAATAGCGCATCTTTTTTAACAATAATATCACCTCTACTGATATCGATATCTTCTGCCAAATGAATGACACCACTTTGTGGTGCAAATATTTCTGCTACAGAAGAACTATTCACCTCAATATCTGAAATAGTTGCTTCTAATTCGGATGGATAAATAGTAACTTTTTCCCCTTTTTTGAAAATACCACTAGATACTTTGCCTGCATAACCTCTATAGTCTGGAAGTTCTGCTGTCTGAGGTCGTATAACTAATTGAACAGGGAAGCGACTATGTTCCAAATCAACAGTGTCATGTAGCTCCACAGACTCTAATAATTCTAATAGATTTTTGCCCTTGTACCAATCCATAAATTCAGATGGATCAACTATATTGTCACCATTTAGCGCGCTAATTGGGATATAAACCAAATTTTTTAAAGAAAGTGCTTCTGCAACTTCGTTATAGTCTTGAATAATATCTGTATAGATATCTTGATCATAGTCAACCAAATCCATTTTGTTGATGGCAACGACTACATTTGGAATATTAAGAAGAGACGCAATAATACTATGTCGTCTAGTTTGTTCGACCACACCATTTCTGGCATCGATTAGTATGATAATTAAGTCTGCATTAGATGCACCAGTTACCATATTTCTAGTATACTGAATATGACCTGGAGCATCAGCAATTATGAATTTTCTTTTTGGGGTAGAGAAATATTTATACGCAACATCAATCGTAATGCCTTGCTCTCTTTCTGCACGCAAACCATCTGTTAATAGTGCTAGATCAATACTGCCATCACCTCTATTTTTACTGCTTCGTTCGATAGCATCTAATTGATCAACTAATATATTTTTACTATCATACAATAGTCGTCCGATTAATGTGCTTTTGCCATCATCGACACTGCCTGCTGTTATAAATCTTAATAAATCCACGGTACTTAGTTAATAGTTAATAATTTTTATGAATACGTTTTATAGTTATTTATGAAAGTTGTTATTAACTAAAAATATCCATTTTTCTTTCGGTCTTCCATTGCTGCTTCCGAGACGCGGTCATCAATTCTAGTTTGACCTCTTTCGCTTGTATTCGTTGCAATGATTTCGTTGATAATATCATCCAATGTATGTGCCTCAGATGCTACTGCTGCGGTACAAGTCATATCGCCAACAGTTCTGTAACGAACACTTTTAACTGAAATTGAATCTGATGGTTCGATTTGGATAAATGGAGAAACTGCGATTAATTGCTCTTGAAATTCCAATACTTCTCTATCATGTGAAAAGTAAATAGAAGGCAATTCAATTTTTTCTCTTTTTATATAATTCCAAATATCTAATTCCGTCCAATTACTGATAGGAAATACGCGTACGTTTTCCCCTTTGTGAATTTTTCCATTATAAGTATTCCAAAGTTCTGGACGTTGCAATTTGGGATTCCATTGTCCGAAATCATCCCTTACGGAAAAAATTCTTTCTTTGGCTCTTGCTTTTTCCTCATCTCTTCTAGCGCCTCCAATACATGCATCGAATTCAAATTCTTGAATCGTATCCAAAAGGGTGTATGTTTGTAATGCATTTCTACTTGCAAATTTACCTTTCGGTTCGGTCAAGCCTTTTTCTTTGATGGTATCGCCCACATTGCGAACAATCAATTTTTCCCCAATATCATTCGCTAATTTATCTCTGAATTCTAAGGCTTCAGGAAAATTATGTCCTGTGTCAATATGAACTAATGGAAAAGGAAATTTTCCTGGACGAAAAGCTTTAAGCGCCAAATGAACTAAAACGATAGAATCTTTACCACCGCTAAATAATAAGGCTGGACGTTCAAACTGCCCAGCAACTTCTCTAAAAATGTGAATGGACTCAGACTCTAACTGATCCAAATAATCCAATTGATAACTCATCCTACTTATATAAATTTCTTAAACTAATTGTTTGTACTAGTAACTGATCCATGTATGTGTAAGCCACATTCTTTTTTGGAATTATCTTCCCACCACCAGCGACCAGCACGGAAATCTTCGCCATCTTTGATCGCTCTTGTACAAGGTTGGCAACCAATACTTACATATCCTTGATCTTGTAAAGGATTGTAGGGTACATGGTGTTCAGAGATGTATTTTTTCACATCTTCGAATGTCCAATGCAATAAAGGGTGAAACTTGTACACTTGATGCGTCTCGTCCCATTCCAATTGTGGTAGGTCATGGCGATTCGCAGATTGCTCTGCACGCATGCCCGTTATCCATACCTTTTTACCTTGTAATGCTCTGCCTAATGGTTCAACCTTTCGAATAAAACAACATTGCTTTCTTAATTCTACGGATTCGTAAAATGCGTTCGGTCCATGTTCGAAAATATAATCTTCTAATGGTTCGCTTTTGGGATAAAATGCTTTGATTTTTGTATGGTAATAATCATTAGTTTGACTCCACGTAGAATAGGTTTCTCTGAACATTCTACCTGTATCTAACGTAAAAATGGAAATTGGAAGATTATTTGCCAAAATCATATCGGTGATTACTTGATCTTCCAGACCAAAACTACTCGAAAATATTACATCTTCGGGGTACATATTGCCAATATAGGTCAATGCTTCGATCTCACTTAATGCCTCTATTTTCTTAGTGAGTACAGGTAATTGATTACTATCCATGCTTGATTACGATTGATTTCACAAAATATCTGGCTGTAAAAGTAGCTATTTTAATTAGTCTATCAAAATAGTCGAGAAATAATCTTATACATTTTTAATATTCTTTTGATTCATCGGTTTTTATTTTATTTGCAAAATGGAAAAAAATCAACCTATCGGTCCAGATCCAAAGCTTTTATTAGAAACTGTCCGAATGAAAATGCCCTTTGGAAAGTATAAAGAGCGATTGTTGTGTGATCTTCCTGTAAGTTATTTGGAATGGTTTTTACGCAAAGGTGGATTTCCAGATGGTAAATTGGGCATTTTATTAGAAACTGTTTATGAAATTAAGCTTAATGGACTAGATGATATTTTAATTGCTCTAAAAAAGATGCGTTAATCTCCGTTTATCCATATTTAACGCCATATAGCTAATACTTATCTGTGGAGTGGATTATTTTACTTTATTTGCATGGAAAGAATGAAACCCAAGATTTCATTATATTATATTGTACAAGTAGGAGGTTGGCTTTGCTATTACTTTGTCTACTGTCTGCTCGCTTACATGGGAAGTGGGCATGTTTCATTTAAACTATATTTTGCACATTTTGTAGAGGCTATTTTGGGTTTAATGATGACTCAGATGATTCGAAAAAAAGTATTGCAAAGACATATTTTGGAAAAAAAGATTGCAATACAATCGGTGAATGTGCTTTTGTTAACGGTTTCATTTGCATTGGTTTATGCGATTGTTTATTCTGTCTTGTCGATTATTTTTGGATTGCACAGCCCCAATTCTAATATTAGTTTTTTCAATTATTTCTTATTGCAATGGATGTACAGTTTTGTAATTTTATTGATTTGGAGTTTACTTTATTTTCTCTACCATTATGTAGAGAAGAATAATAAAGATGAGTTGGATAAAGTGCAATTGGCCAGTACAATAAAGGATCTTGAATTAAATACTATCAAAGCGCATGTTAATCCGCATTTTATGTTTAACGCCTTAAATAGTATACGCGCATTGGTGGACGAGAATCCAGAAAGAGCAAGGATGGCAATTACGGAATTGAGCAATATTTTGCGTAGCAGTATGCAAGCCGATAAGAAAAAAACAACCACTTTACGCGAAGAATTGTCGATCGTAAAAGATTATCTCGCCTTGGAACGTATCCGTTTTGAAGATCGTTTAAATGTAGATTTTCAAGTAGAAGAGGATTTGTTGGGACAATCGATCCCGCCAATGACATTGCAAACGTTAGTGGAAAATGCGATCAAGCATGGGATTAGTCGCTCTGTGGAAGGCGGCATGATCAAAGTATCAGCATCTTCCATTGATACAAGGTGGCAGATACAAGTGGAAAATACGGGCAAATTAGATCTCGCAAAAGAACCCAAAGGGTTTGGGATCATTTCTACCAAAGATCGTCTCCGACTTTTATATGGAGAAAAAGCTAGTTTTGTATTACAAGATTTACCAGGAAATAAAGTGGTGGCTACAATGATAATTCCTTTAAATAGTTAAGATTATGGCTATATTTAAAACTATATTGATTGATGATGAGCGATTGGCACGTGCCGAGTTACGCAAATTATTGACAGACTTTGAAGATATTGAGATTATCGGAGAGGCTGCCAATGCTGTGGAAGGTGTGGAGATGGTGGAGGATTTGCATCCTGATCTTATCTTTTTGGATATTCAGATGCCAGGAAAAACGGGCTTTGACCTTTTGACAGAATTGACCTACGCACCCAAAGTTATTTTTACGACGGCGTATGATGAA
Source organism: Rhizosphaericola mali (assembly GCF_004337365.2). GTDB lineage: Bacteria > Bacteroidota > Bacteroidia > Chitinophagales > Chitinophagaceae > Rhizosphaericola > Rhizosphaericola mali. Next base: position 4,635,992 of record NZ_CP044016.1, read on the forward strand.
TACGCATTGAAAGCATTTGAAGTCAATGCATTAGATTATTTGCTCAAACCAATTGATCCTAATCGCTTGCAAGAGTCAATTGCTAAATTGCGTAAGACGGCTATTGCAAAAGTTGAAGGAGATGTTGGAAAATTATTGACCGAGGAAAATCAAGTATTTGTTAAAGACGGTGACAAATGTTGGTTTGTCAAGTTGTCAGATATTCGCTTATTTGAAAGTGCTGGCAATTATACGAAAGTTTTTTTTGCAAATAATAAACCATTGATATTGAAGTCTTTAAATGCATTGGAAGAGCGTTTAAATGAAAAGTTTTTTTTCAGAGCAAGTAGAAAACATATTATTAATCTCAATTGGATTGAGCATGTAGAGCCATTTTTCAATGGTGGCCTACTTATTGATTTGAAAGGAGGTGAAAAGATTGAAGTGAGTCGTCGTCAAGCGGTGAAATTTAAAGAAATGATGAGTTTATAAAGGAGATTTTATGGCAGAAGATTTAAATGTAATACAAGGAACAAAAGAAGAGCAATACAAAGAATTGTTACCGCAAATATTTGCATTGATTGATGGTGAGGAAGACGTAGTGGCCAATCTGGCAAACATCGCAGGTGCCTTAACTCAACAATTCAAATGGTTGTGGACGGGCTTTTATTTAGTGAAAAAAGATGAATTGGTTTTGGGGCCATTTCAAGGTCCGATTGCCTGTACGCGTATTCGCAAGGGTAAAGGCGTGTGTGGAAAAGCCTGGGAAGAACAAAAGACTTTTGTCGTACCTGATGTGAATGCATTTCCTGGACACATTGCATGTAGCAGCGCTTCCAATTCCGAAATCGTTGTTCCAATATTTAAAGATGGAATTGTTGCGGGAGTTTTGGATATTGACAGCGAAGATTTGAACACTTTTGATACGATTGATCAAAAATATTTGGAATTATTGGTTCAAAAAATCCTCTTATAATTTAACCAAATTATAAGAATTTAAATTCAAGAAAAAGTAGATTCTAACGTTAAAAACGATTAGAAAGATCATTATGCGAAAGTTAATTTTAGTTATTTATGGATGTTTGGCTTTGCAACTATCGCATGCCCAAAAGATGGATTCTGTCCATATCTCTAAAATGGAAGACAGTCTGAAAACTGTTGCCAATGATATGATCTTCAATAAAGATTTGGAGCAAAGGATGCAATCCAATCAAAAATTTGTTCGCTCATTAGTAAAAGTGTTGGAAAAACCTTATTCTTATCAATACAAATTTGATTCGCTTCAAACTATTTCTATTGAGTATGCTCCAGATAATGCCTTTCGGATATTTACTTGGGAATTGGAGTTAAATGATAATTATTTCCGTCAATTTGGAGCCATACAGATGAATACGAAAGATGGAAAAATGAAAATATTTCCACTTTTTGATGCCTCTGAATTTACCGAAATGCCTTGGGATTCTGTGCGTGACGCCAAGCATTGGATCGGCGCATTGTATTATAAAATTTTGAAAAATAGCTATAAAGGAAAAGATTATTACACCTTATTGGGCTTGGATGATCATGATTTTCTAACCACTAGAAAATGGATTGATGTATTGACTTTTGATAAAAATGAAGCACCTCAATTTGGTGCGCCGATTTTTCAATATAAATATGATACGATCAAAGTACAGCCACCCGTAGATAGATTTTTATTTGAATTTAAAAAAGATGGAAGAGCAAGGTTAAACTATGATCCAGAATTGAATCTGATCGTTTTCGATCATTTGATCTCGGAGAAAAATCGTCCTTGGGATAAAATGACTTTAGTTTCCAATGGAGAGTATGAAGGTTTTCAATGGAAAGAGGGAAAATGGGTACATATTCCCAATATTTTTGCTAATCAAAAAAATAATCCTAATACACTGCCTAAACCTAAAAATGATTCTGAGTTTGATTTGCGTTAAAAAAGGATATTAAATTTACTAGTAGATTAAACTTTAGAAGTTTTTTAATCTCTAAGATTGAATAATATTTTTTAATTGTTTAGGAATTCGATTTTAGTCCTTTTTTTGCTTATAATTTTTTCGAAAGTTCGTGCACAAGATTCTACCAAACATGGTACGCTTTATAAGATGTTTATTGCATCTAATCCTGTGGATAGTGTACAAGACCTATCGAAGATATTTGTGGTTCCGGTGTTCGGACATACTCCAGAAGGTGGTTATGAGTTTGGTGGAGCGGGATTTAAAAATTTTTACCTTTCAGATAATAAAAATTATCGAGCGAGTTATATTACGACAAAATTATCTGCAACAACTAAAAAAGCAGTTAATTTTATTATGTATGGTGAACTTTGGAATCATCAAAATAAAGATTTACTGACTTTTGATATTCGTCGGCAAGATTATCCATTTTATTATTATGGGATTGGTAATAATACGAGTGTCAATAATAAAGTGCAGCTAAATGAAAAACTTTCCCATGTAAATGTCGAAATCGCGCATGCCATCATTCCTCATTATTATGTCGGTGCGAATATTTTATTAGAAGAGCAGCTTTTTTATAGTCGAGATTCGAGTAATTTTTCTCATTTCCATATACCTACAAACCAACATGTAGGTCGATATCTGAGTTTGGGCGTGACGCAGACTTATGATAATCGAGATAATATTCAATATACAACAAAAGGTATCTACGCTTATGTGAGAGGTTCAGTGATGCCGGGAATTAGAGCTTTTAAAAATTATTTTGGAGCGCAGTATAATGTGAATTTCAAAGCTTTTTTACCTATACATCCCAAATTAGTCGTGGGATATAATTTTGTGTACAATCAATTTACAAGTAAAAATGTACCATTTTATTTATTGCCACAATTAGGCAATGATGAAATTATGCGAGGATACTATGAAGGGCGATTTAGGGGTAAACAATTAAGTGCACAACAATTAGAACTAAGATATCGATTTATCCCGCGTATCGCGGTTACCAGTTTTGCTAGTGTCGGAGAGACAACAGCTAATATCTGGACGCGTGGTAATTTGAGAAGTTCTTATGGTGGAGGCGTTCGTTATTTCTTTGATGTTAAGCAAGGATCTACAGTTCGTTTAGATTATGCGATTACGCAAAAAGTAAATGGAGAAAAGCGAAGTACGGGTATTTATATATTATTAGGAGAAGCATTTTAAATCAATTCAAATGAAAAGAAGTATTAGTTTGGTCGTAGTGTTGATATTAGTACAAGTTATTTTTATAAACTATCTACAAGCTCAATCGAGTCTGAGCGGCATAAAAATCGATGCAGAATATAATTATTTGTATTCTACACATAGTACCAAATTTAGAGGTCCATCTGTTATAGTGAATAAAGATTTAAATAAGCATTGGAATGTGGGACTCGGTGTTGGCTATAATACTTGTAGCTATCATCCCGATAATGGATATGACTTGAAAGATTTGAAATTAGTACCTGTTTTCGCACAGTTTAAATATAATTTCAGTTCGGATAAATTGATTGATCCATACGCCTTATTTAAAACTGGAATCACATTTATGGACTATGATCAGAAATGGCATGAATCTGATCAAGCATATTATAAAGTACATCAAACTGGATGGTACACGTATCTTGGTGCTGGCGTTAAGCTAAATCTAAAATCTTTCGTTCAACCTTATTTCAACATTGGATTGATTGGTTATAAAATGAGCACCAATGATTTGGATATCAATCCTCATGGCGTTGCAGGTAATTTAGGCTGTTCATTCAAATTATAGAAGATGTCTTTTGTCGGTACATTTAAAAGCATTGGCTCCAATCTGCAGTCTCATTGGAAAAGATATATTCAATATGCCTTGGCTATATTTTTTATATTCTTTGCGATACATTTTTTTTCTAGTCAAGGAGATGAACTCAAAAATATTCAAACGCAGATTGCGGTTTTTAATCGCTTTTGGTTGTGGATGAGTATTCTGATTACTTTGCTATTTGTCGTCTTGCAAGGAGTAATGTATCAATATGCTTTTAAAAGCATTCAAAAAAGAATTCCATTACTATTGGGAATCAACCTTTTTTTGAAAAGAAATTTTGTAAGTGTATTTCTACCTGCTGGAGGTATTACCTCTTTAGCTTTTTTCAATAAAGATATATTAAGGCAAAAGATTTCTAAATCTGAAAGTAATATAGCGGCTTCTATATATGCCTTTCTAGGTATACTGTCTGTGGTTATTGTAGGCATTCCGATCATTATTTATGCACTATGTATTAGTATAAATATTCAAAATATTGGTGCATTAGTTTTACTATTGATAGGGATGATTGTCGTATTATGTTACTTTATTTGGGACTTAAAAAAGCAAAAATTTTTATATAAAATATTGATTAAATATTTTCCCAAATTGGAAAATAGCATTCATTCCATTTTTGTAAATGAATTTGATAAAAAATCGCTGTATATAACATTAGTAATCAGTATTTTGATTGATATAATTGGGATATTTCAGTTGTATTTTGTGATGAAAGGGTTGGCTGCATTTTCCAATCTTTTTATCGCGTCCTTAGCATATATTATAGTTGTAATATTATTGATCGTTTCTCCCTTTTTACGTGGAGTGGGAGCAATAGAGGTTTCACTTGCTTATATTTTAGGTAAATTTGGATATAGTCGTGCGGAAGCTTTAGGCATTACTTTATTGTTTCGGTTCTTTGAGTTTTGGTTTCCTTTATTTCTAGGTGCGATTGCTTTTTTGGTGAAAGTTGACAAATTCATTATCAGAATATTACCGTCTTGTTTCGCTCTTTTATTGGGCATTATCAATATTTATTCTGTGCTAACACCTCCAATTATTACTAGGTTTGAATTAGAGAATTCGGTTCTTTCTTTAAAGACGATGACTACTTCGAATTATTTCGTATTAATGGCTGGTTTATTTTTGATATTAAATGCATTCTTATTATTAAAAGGATCGAAGACTGCATTTGTCACTGCGATTGCACTTTGTATCGTTTCAATAGTCGGTAATCTGCTTAAATCTTTGGATTACGAAGAAGCATTCGTTGGCTTAGTGGTATTGATAACTTTAGTGATATCGGCTAAAGACTATAGGGCGAAGTCAAAATTTGGAATTTCTAATCATGCGAGTCAATTAATTCTACTTAGTTGTGCTATTGTACTTGTGTACGGCTATCTAGGACTATATTTCTTAAACTTTGCATATTGGCACATCCACCTCAATTTTTTTCAAGTTTCATCTCTGTTGTTCAAAAGCATTTTTATGTTGAAGGTGAAACATGGATTTTTGTTTAATAAGATTACACGTTATTTTTTCTATAGTTTAAGCATCTCCTCTTTTTCGGTTATTATCTGGATTTTAGTATTGTTACTTCGACCAAAATATCTAAAAATAAATGAAAGTAATAATGCAAATGACTTGATTTTAGCCAAAGATTTGCTTTTTAGAATGCATGATTCCGCAAATGATTTTTTCAAAATTTGGAATGATAAACAAATTTATTTTTCACAAATACTAGATGGATTCGTTTCCTACAAATCTTATAAAAATTATGTAGTTGTACTAGAAAATCCAGTTATTTCGGATAAGCGCAAACTACATTTTTTAGTAGAGGAATTTGAAAATTATTGTCGTCTACATAATTTGAAACCTTTCTATTATCGTGTGTCGGCGGAGTTTGTCAATGCAATTGAGACTTTTAAAAAGAAGAAATTGCTAATAGGGCAGGAGGCAATATTGGATTTAGGTACTTTTTCATTGACTGGGAAAAGTATGAAATCTATCCGAAATGCCATCAATAACGCACAGCGAAATGGTCTGACTGTTACTACTAATTTGCCACCTATAAAAGATGGATTACTACAACAATTGGTGCAAGTGTCTGATCAGTGGTTGGACGAAAATAACCGTAAAGAAATCGGATTTTCACAAGGCTCGTTTGATTGGGATATTTTGAAAAATCAAACAATTTTAACCGTAGAAAATAAAGAGGGGATGGTGCTCGCATTTGTGAATATTCTGCCTACATTCGGTCAAAATATTGCCACTTATGATTTGATTAGATATATTCCTAATGCGCCTAATGGAACTATAGATTTTTTATTGGTAGAAACATTCAATTATCTGAAAGCTAATGGACTTCAATTTGTAGATATTGGCTTCGCTCCTTTTTCTGGTTTGAATGAAATTGATGTCAAGAATTTCTTGGAAATGTCTATAAAATTTACTCATGAAAAAATCAAACCAATTGCCGATTACCAACAAGGACTAAGAAAATCCAAAGAGAAATTTGGTCCGAATTGGGAGAATAAATATCTCGTTTATAACGAAGATTTTGATTTACTACAATTTCCTATCGTATATAGAAATATTATCAAAGTGTAAGCTATTTATATTAACTTTCTCTTAGTTTTTGGTGCAAACAAAAAAAGGTTGTAGTTTGTAATCAGTAAAAATAATTACAAGCTATGCCACAAATTGTCCAAATCAAAGCACTGATAAATCAACCATTATCCAAAGTTTGGGAACTCTGGAATAATCCAGAAGATGTAAAACATTGGAATGCGGCATCGCCCGATTGGCATACTACATTTGCAGAAAATGATTTAAGAGATAATGGTAAATTTAAATACAGAATGGAAGCGAAGGATGGAAGTTTTGGTTTTGATTTCTCTGGTATTTATGATACGATAACGCCATTTCAATTTATTGAATATACATTAGATGACGGAAGAAAGGTGAAAACGTATTTCGAGGTGAATGATGAAGATTTAACTGAAATAAATACCGAATTTGAGACGGAAGAAGTTAATTCTATTGAGATGCAGCGAACCGGTTGGCAAGCTATTTTGGATAATTTTAAAAAATATGTGGAACGTAAATAACTATAACTTATGGGTGTAAATTTATATACTTGCCTTTGGGCAAATGGCAAAGCGGATGAAATGATTGAATATTATAGTCATGTATTTCCTAATGTGACGTTACTTTCTAATACATCTATAGTAAGCAATATTGAAATCAATGGATTTAAATTAATGCTTTTAAATGCAGTTTCTCAATTTGAAATAAATCCTTCAATTTCTTTTCTTTATAATTGTAGTTCTGAAAATGAAGTAGTTGAAATATGGGAAAAGCTGAAACCTAATAGTAAGGTCTTAATGGATCTAGGTAAATATCCTTGGGCGGAACAATACGGTTGGATTCAAGATGCATTTGGCGTCAATTGGCAACTCATTTATATCGCTGATAATAAAAATTGGGGTAAAATTTTACCTAGTTTGATGTTCACAGGGATTAATAATGGGAAATTGGCAGACGCAATTTTATTTTATCAAACGATCTTCGGTACAGATAACGCTCATAATATTGTCGCTAAATATGGAGAAAATGACCCAGATACTACGGGGAATATAAAATATGCGGAATTTGATTTAATTTATTATCCAATGGTCGCTATGGAAAATTCTGGTAGCCATGATTTTCAATTTAATGAAGGTGTATCGCTTGTCGTAGAATGTAATACCCAAACGGAAATTGATCATTTTTGGTTTGGGCTTTCCGATGGTGGATCATTAGGACAATGTGGGTGGCTTAAAGATCGCTATGGAATATCATGGCAAATCGTACCCAAAATTTTGGGTGAAATTATGGAAGATAAAGACCTAGCTCTTACCGCCACAGATATTGTATTACATTCTACAAAATTTGAAATATCGAAATTTGAGGCTATTAGAAAATTGAAAGAACTATAAAATTCTTGCAATTGGGTACAATTTGTACGTTTTTTCAAAAAAATTTGAATGTTGATAAATCCATTCCAATTGACCATGTGCGTCATTTTTAAGGGATGGATTTTTATCTATTGCGTTATCCAAATCTGTTCTTAGTTGAGGATTTTTTTTCAATAATTCTGCTGCTTTATCTTCAAATATATAAGGTGAAAAATATTCTTTTCTACTCAAAATTCCATCAAAGAAATTCCAACAAAAATAACTATCTACACCCTCTGGTTCTAATGTCTCTATTAGGTAACGATTGCTTTCTTGATTTGTAAACGCCATATAATCACCCTTATAAAAAGGAACATCCATCATCTTTTTTTCTAGGGTGATGTCATGGTGTAGATAATGTCCTTCATATGGTTGCGTATTCGTCGGAAAATCTTTTATATAATACACCTCTGCATGGACAATTGTATCCTGTTTTATAGGCATGAGTTTCACATGATTGAGTTGCAATAAAGAGATGGCTTTATCATAACATTGAGGAATAATATATGCTTTGGGTTTGTTGATTGTTAAGCTAGCTTGATATCTATCATACAATTTTATAGTTCTGGTAAATGGTCGATCTCGATTATAATATAGTCTTGTTAATCCAGAGACCTCGCTCGGCTTGTGCTCAGCTTCATAACCATAAAATGGAATATTCGCATATTTTGTCGTATCTAATTTCCAACGAAGTGGAAATGTGGTTTGATTTTTTACATAGTCCTTCGCTTTTCGTCGCGTTGCAAGTAGTGTATTTCCTTGTTCGTGAATGATGTCTTTTAGATACACCATTAACTGATAAGTCGATTCTACTCTTTGTTGAAATGGTTTCCACATGTGCGTTTCTGGCATGTATGCAATCGTATTATGCAAAGCTGCAAATCCTGTAGAATATCTTGGCGTTTCCAGATATGCTTCGATTCCTGACTCAGGCGTTTCTCCTGGGAAATCAATATAGGGAATCAATTTATAGTCCTTGGTCGCCATTCTTTTGTATAGTTCATCGGTAAATTTTTCTTTCATGTATTTACCCAAAATTGGCGTTAATTTATCCCTTTGCGTATCGATTAAGGTCATGATATATTGATAGTCTGCGCCATCACTCGTATGATTATCCAAAAAAACATCTGGATCCCAACTATTGAAAATCTCTTGAAATGAATAAGAATTTTTACTATCTGTTTTGATAAAATCTCTATTTAGATCGAGGTTGCGTCGATTACCACGAAAACCATAGGTTACGGGACCATTTTGATTGACACGTGATTCTCCACGATTCAACATTCCTCCGAGATTATAGGCAGTAATGATGGCAATCACTTCGTTGTCTGGCAACGCATTTTTTGCCAATAAATCTCTGGCTAACATCATGGAAGCATCAATACCTTCAGGCTCCCCAGGATGAATGCCATTATTTATCAGAAAAATAGCGTTTCCAGATTTCTTCAATTTTTCTGGAGAAAATTCTCCCGATTTAGAGAGTACGAATAATTGTAAAGGTTTACCTACATCAGTTTTCCCACAAGTAAATAATTTACTTTGTTTGGGATATTTTTTTGCCAAAGTTTGATAATAATCTATCATTTCTTGATAGGTCGCAGTCGTATTTTTTTGCGGATCTTTTTCGTAAGGCGTTAATTGTGCCGTTGCGTTCAAAAAAAAGAATATAGGCAAAACTTTACGCGCATATTTTATGAGTAGATGCATATTTTTAGTTTGGACAAATATAACAAGCATCGATCTATTGCCCCATTTTCTATTTGTTGGTTATCTTTGCGCCGTATGAAAATATTAATGGTATGCTTGGGCAACATTTGTAGAAGTCCATTGGCAGAAGGAATATTGAGAAATAAGTTGGCAGGAAATGGTATGGATGTGCAAGTAGATAGTGCTGGTACAGGTGGCTGGCATGTCAATGAAGCACCGCATATTCTTTCTCAAAAAGTCGCAAAAAATCATGGATTCGGCATTTCAGATCTTCGTGGACGCAAATTTTTAAGAGAAGATATGGCTGATTTTGATAAAATTTTTGTGATGGATAGCCAGAATTACAATGATGTAAAATATATCGCCGGTCCAAAATGGGATGAAAGCAAGGTTGATCTTATCTTAAATCAATCGCTACCTGGGAAGAATAAAAGCGTGCCAGATCCTTGGTATGACAATACGGTGGACGCATTTGAAAATGTATATCAAATGCTGGACAAAGCTTGCGATGTCATCATCGAAAAAATACAAACAAACAATCTTTAACTCATTATAATAGCTTCAAAGTGAAACCTTCGATTCCTCAGGGCACAAGAGATTTTAACGCCGCAGTCGTATTAAAACGTCAATATATTTTTCAGACAATCAAGTCAATATTTGAATTATTTGGATTCCAACCATTGGAAACACCATCTATGGAAAATATCGAAACTTTGATGGGGAAATATGGCGAAGAAGGCGACAAACTTATTTTCAAAATTTTGAATAATGGGTTGGACAATCCCAGTAAATTAGAAAAAACAGAAGCAGGTTTTAAAAACGTATTGCAAGGAAAAAACGATAAAAGTATTACTGAAAGAGCACTTCGTTATGATTTGACGATTCCATTTGCACGTTTTGTAGCGATGAATCAAAATGATTTAGTATTTCCGTACAGACGTTATCAGATCCAACCGGTATGGCGTGCAGATCGTCCACAACGTGGTCGTTATCGCGAATTTTATCAATGTGATGCGGATATTGTGGGCAGTAATTCTTTGTTGAACGAGACGGAATTATTACAAATTTATTCGCAAGCATTTTCCAAATTAAAGGTAGATGTCGAGATTCACATCAATAGCCGCAAAATGTTGTCTGCGTTGGCAGAGATTTGTGGCGGATTGGATCGCTTGACTTCCATTACAATTGCTATTGATAAGCTAGACAAAATTGGTTTGGATAAAGTAAAAGAAGAGTTAGCGCAAAGAGACTTGGAATCCAATCAAATTGAAATTATTGAAAAATATTTGCAAATATCTGGTTCGAATACAGAAAAAATCGCTGCTATTAAATCGTTAATGGGCGATAATGCAAGTGCCAAAGTTGGTTTGGAAGAAATTGAATTTTTATTGTCACATGCTGGTGCGTTGCAACAAGAAGTTGTAGTTGATTTTACCCTTGCGCGTGGATTGGATTATTATACGGGAATTATATTCGAAGTGAAAGCCAAAAATGTACAAATGGGTAGCATTGGTGGTGGCGGTCGATATGATAATCTAACAGGATTATTTGGGGTAAATGGCTTGTCCGGTGTGGGTGTAAGTTTCGGTATAGATCGTATCTATGACGTGATGGATGAGTTACAAGTTTTCCCAGACAATGTACAAGCTGGAAGTAAAGTGTTATTTTTCAATTTGGGAGAAAAAGAAAGTGAAACGTCTTTTCAATTATTACAGCAGGTTAGAAATGCTGGAATTAAAGCGGAAATTTATCCTGATAAATCCAAATTGGACAAACAATTCAAATACGCGGACAAAAAGAATATTATGTACGCCGTAATCATTGGAAGCCAAGAGTTGGAAGAAAAAAAATGCACCATTAAAAATATACAATCAGGTGAACAAAAGATCATCGACCAAGATGCACTTGTTGCCTATTTATCCGAAAATTAAATTGTTTGAGTAGAATGTGCACGATGTTTGTGTAAATATTTTGAATTTTTAAAATAGAAAGAATGAAGTTTTGGATCTTAATCTTATTGACGGCGAGTTTATTTGTGATTTCATGTGGTAAAAAGACCGTGCCAACAGCGACACCCTCTAACCATAAATCGCATCCGATGATCCCGTCCAATACGCCTAAAAAAGACACGGTCAAAGTTGCCGAAAAAAAGGTAGAAATGGAGGCGAACGAACCGGTAAGCGATACAGTGCCGCCTGCAATGGTGTATAGCAAAGTGTTTACTGTGGTAGATAGTCATGGTAGATTATTGATGAGTCAAGATAAAAAACCGGGCGATGTGAATCCTGACTGGGGCGCATTGAATAACATTCGTTCTTTCACTCCCAATCAAGCGCAAACATTGGCTTCAAGATTCAAAAGTGTTCCGCCAAGAGTGATCTATGTACCTGCAGAATTTGCCAAAAAAGGAAGAAAAGGTAAATATTATATTTACAGCAAACGATTTTGGTATTGGCAAAAAAGCGATGGACTTTTTTACCTAGATACAAATTATTATCAATAGTTAAGTGAGGATTTCCTAACAAGGAAATCCTTTATTTTTTGCCTAAATAAACGTAACTTTATACCCCTTTTAAGAAAGATAAAAAATAAGGAATAGCATGTTTGCAAAAGAAATTTATGAATCAAGAAGAGCGATATTAAAATCAAAAGTTCAGTCTGGTTTGATCCTATTTTTGGGAAATGAAGAGGCTGGAATGAATTTTAAAAATAATACTTACACTTTTCGTCAAGACAGTACATTTTTATATTATACAGGTTTGGATAAGGCGTCATTAACCTTTTTAATAGATGTGGATAATAACCAAGAAATTTTGTTTGGTGACAATATTTCTATCGATGATATTGTTTGGTTTGGCCCTACTCCAAAATTGGAAGAAGATGCTGCTAAAGCAGGCATCATTGACGTAAGACCCACGAAAGATTTGCAAAATTATTTGGATAAAGCTTCTAATAGTGGCAATACAATTCATTATTTGCCTCCTTATAGAGACGAACATATTTTGAAATTACAACAATGGTTACATATTTCACCTAAAGAAGCCGCGGCTAAACCATCTGTTGAGTTGATCAAAGCGGTTGTAAGTATGCGCTCTTATAAACAACCAGAAGAAATTGTTGAGATTGATAAAGCCGTTGATATTTCTACTGAAATGCATGAAACTTTCATGAAATTGACCAAGCCTGGTTTGATGGAATCTTATGTTGCAGGTAAATTGCATGGAATGGCTTTATGTGCTGGAGGTGATCTTTCTTATCCAATTATCTTAACGGTCAATGGAGAAACTTTGCATATTCATGCAAGACATCATGAAATGAAAGCAGGTCAATTGGCATTGTGTGATGCTGGTGCGGAAACGCCATTGCATTATGCTGGCGACTTGACGCGTACGGTTCCTGTTAATGGTAAATTCACTTCTTTGCAAAAAGATATGTACAATATTGTTTTGGATACGCAGTTGAAAACAATTGAAGCATGCAAACCAGGTACGTTATTTAAAGATATCCATGCATTAGCAGGAGAAACTTTATTGGAAGGTTTAAAAGGATTTGGAATTATCAAAGGTGATGTGAAAGAAGCGGTAGCCAATGATGTACATACTTTATTTTTCCAATGTGGACTTGGACACATGATGGGCATGGACGTACATGATATGGAAAATCTAGGCGAACAATATGTAGGTTATACAGATACAATGAAAAAAATAATGACTTTCGGATGGAAATCATTGCGTTTGGGTAAAGCGTTGGAACCTGGATTTGTTGTAACTATTGAACCTGGTCTCTATTTTATTCCTAGTTTGATTGATGAATGGAAAGCGGAAAATAAATTGTCTCAATTTGTGGACTATAATGAATTAGATAAATTCAGAGATTTCAGTGGTATTAGGATTGAAGATGATATTTTGATTACGGAAACTGGTCATAGAATTTTGGGTAATACAATTGCACCAAAATCAGTAGAAGAAATCGAAAGTTTTATGGCAAATTAGTTGGACTATAAACTTTTAAAGCGCCGATTAATTATTTAATTGGCGTTTTTTTATGGTTAATTTTGCGTGATATTTATTGCAAAATTAAATACAGTTGCAACCAAACCGTCGATGTTTTGTACTTTAGCAATTATTAAACATTAATCTAATTAATTACATTGATGAAACATAATCGCCGTTTTGCATTTTTTCCAAAAAAAGTATTGCTTGCTTCCGCTTTTGGTTTGGGTATATTGTCCATGATGTCTTTTGATAAAAAAGATCCCAATTCCGAATACGAACAGAAAATCAAAAAGATCAAGCACATAGTCGTGATCTATATGGAAAATCATAGTTTTGATAATCTCTATGGACAATTTAAAGGTGCGAATGGTATCAGTAATGCTACGCAGGAAAATATTATACAGTTAGATGAAAATGGTAAGCCTTATCAATACTTACCTGCAATTCCTTTATCAAGTGTATTTCCTACGAATATGACCAATGGCTTGTTTAATATAGATCAGTATATCCCTGCAGATCAAGAGACGCCTGATGTCGTGCATCGTTATTATCAAGAACGCGCACAGATCAATGGAGGGAAAATGAATAAATTCGCACAATATAATAGTACACGTGGGATGACTATGGGTTACTATAAAACGGATTTACTTCCTTTAAAACCTATAGCAGAAAATTATACACTTTGTGATAATTTATTTCATAGTGCATTTGGTAGTTCCTTTTTAAATCATCAATGGTTAATCTCCGCGGCAACACCTTATTTTCCAGAAGCGCCAGAGACAATGCGTGCCAAATTAGATACAAATGGCATAATGGAGCGCGATGGGACCGTTACTCCTGATGGTTATGCGGTGAATACGGTATATTCCGTCAATCAACCTCATCCTGCCGCAAAAGCATCTCATTTAGTTCCTAATCAAACCAACCCAACGATAGGTGATCGATTGAGTGAAAAAAATATTTCTTGGGCTTGGTATTCGGGTGGTTGGGATAGTGCGATGGCGGGCAAGGCCGATCCAACATTTCAATACCATCATCAGCCATTTATTTATTTCAAATCTTTTGCAGATGGAACAAAAGCGAAAAAGGAACATTTGAAAGATGAAACGGAATTTATTGCCGCGGCAAAATCGGGTAAATTACCTGCAGTTTCTTTTATAAAACCTTTGGGTATTAATAATGAGCATCCTGGATATTCTAATGTAATTACAGGAGAAACACACGCTGTGGAATTAATTAATGATGTGTTGAATGGCCCAGAAGGAGCAGAAACATTAGTTATATTGACTTATGATGAGAATGGTGGTTTTTGGGATCACGTCGCACCACCTGTAATTGATAAATGGGGACCCGGCTCTAGAATTCCTTGTATTTTAATTTCTCCATTTACTAAGAAACATTTTGTAGATCATACACAGTATGAAACGGTTAGCATTCTAGCGTTGATAGAAAAACGATGGGGATTGAAACCTTTGAATAATAGAGATAAAAATGCGAATCCTTTTATGGGTGCATTTTAATTTTAGTTCGGATGAAAATAGTTAAAGTATTAGGAATTATAGTAGTCGCTTTTATTGCGTGTCAATCTTTTTTCTCTAGTACAAAAGAAGAAGTGTCTATCTCTAATCAGATAAATAAAAATTTATCTTTGGATGTGGACACTTTTTCCATGTTTATACAAGACTCAATTTTGCCCTTATTAGCCGCTCCGCAAAAAAATGAACAAAAACTTCAATCGACTTTTTTACAAGCTCGGCTGAACTATAAAAAAATGGAATGGGCTACAGAATATTTTATGTATTCTACTGCCAGATTGGTGAATGGAATTCCGGTGCCGGAAGCAGAGGTGGCTAGTCAAATGATATTACAGCCCGCAGGTTTACAGGTAATAGAAACCTATTTATTTCCCCAAATAGATACTACGAAAATAGAAGCGCTCAAAACTGAATATGTCTCATTATTGGAAAAAAGTAAAATATTTAAACGCTTTTTTGATAATATAGATATTGCGGATTGGCAGATTTTAGATGCGTGTAAGTTAGAATTATTTAGAATAGAGACACTAGGAATTACGGGGTTTGATAATGCACTTACATTGAGGTCTGCCTCGGAATCTGCAGACGCATTGAAAGGTGTAAAGATTGCTTTGGATATTGTAGTTGAAAATTCAAACTATAAAACCAAATTAGATAGTTTGGTCAATTATGCAGTGGCTTATTTGAATCAAAATACAAATTTCAATAGTTTGGATCGTGCATATTTTATTCGCAAAATGGCTAATCCAATTACAATTGCAATTTCCGACTATGTAAATATTGCAAAGCTGCCCGATATTCGTTACAATAGGCTATTGAATCAAGATGCAAAAACCTTGTTCGATTCCAATGCCTTTAATCGCTATGCTTTTTCGCCCGATTTGACAATTGAAAATGAAAGTGCTAAGATTGAATTGGGTCGAAAATTATTTAATGAAACCGCCTTTTCATTGAATAATACAAGAAGCTGTGCTAGTTGCCATCAAGCGGAACGACAATTTGCAGATGGTCTGCCGAAGCATTTGAATATAGATAACAATGGTTTTATTGATCGTAATGCACCATCATTAATAAATGCAGCACTTCAACCATTTCAATTTTACGATTTTCGTAGTGTCACACTAGAGGATCAGATTTCTAATGTTGTCGCTAATCCCAAAGAAATGCATGGCTCTATAGTTTGGGCATTAAATAAGTTAAAATCGAATATAGACTATGTTCAACTTTTTCAAAGAGCTTTTGCTGAAAATCCCAATGCGACAATTGATACCACAAAAGTTATCACAGCAATAGCCACTTATGAAAGAAGTCTTACCAATCTCAATAGTCGCTTTGATCAATACATGCGTGGTAATAATCTCTCGTTAAATAGTGCCGAAATTAAGGGATTCAATATCTTCATGGGAAAGGCCCAATGTGCCACATGTCATTATTTGCCTTTGTTTAGTGGTGTTGTACCTCCTAAATTTATCAATATGGATGCGGAGGTTATAGGTGTACCTTCCATAAGCGATCGTAAAAAAGTAGATCCTGATTTGGGGTTGTATAATTATTTGTTAGATAATTTATATCCTGTGAGTCAGTTGGAGGATTTTAAATATGCATTTAAGACTACTAGTATTCGTAATGTGAGTAAATCTGCACCATATATGCATAATGGCGTATTTCAAACCATAGACGAAGTATTAGATTTTTATAACAAAGGTGGAGGTGTTGGCTTAGGATTTAATTTGCCAAATCAGACATTGAGTGCCGTACCTTTGAATTTAACTCCATCAGAAATTTTAGATTTGAAAGCATTTATTTTTTCGCTCGATTCTCTTCCTATGAACTGATTATTTTACATGGAAATGAGAAAGGGATGCTTTGAATTCGCCAATTTCTCTGCCTTTTAAGATGACCGCCCAATTGCCTTTGTAATGCATCACGATGGGAAGTAGGATGCCATTTTCGTTTTCTAATCTTACCTCCATATCTACATCGAAATCGTACACGCCTGCATGGTAACTCATGGTATATTTACGTCCAACGACTTCCATCGTATGAATGTCAAACCAAGTGGTCATATTATCAACAACTATATTTTTTGCATCTGGTTTGGGGGTAATAGAAAATCGATAGGTGTCGTGCCCAAAAAATGATACAGTATCCAAACGATAGTTATAATTTTTATGTGCGTCTTGATCGTAAAGATCTAGTTTGTTACCTATAAATGGTATGCCCGGAATTTTTTTTCCTGGATTGAAAAACAACATTTTCAACTGCTCTTTGTGTTTTTCAATTCCTTTTTTGCCCGAAACTTCAAAATCTTGATTACCAACTATGTTATTTTCTCCACAAACATTTCCATTTGTAAAAAATAAACTTGCAAACATTTTACCCGTTGTATAGTTGAAATTTCCATTTTTATCCAACATGTCGCCTGTAGTTTGCAAATCTGCAACGGTCATAGACCTACATCCATTTTCTCTTTTTTGGGTAGTAATACTATTATAACTCGCTTTTACATTGGACTTTTTGTCCAACATTTTAATGGAATTATTTGACGTATATCCAACTATGTGCAAACTCTTAAATGCCTTATAAAATGTGGTGTCTGACTGAATCCTTTTAAGAAGTTGAGGTATATTGTTACCGTTGCGAACAATGACTGTTGGTAATGTAAATTCGTTGTTATCTACTTTGATGATTGTATCCTTTTCTGTTTGCGTATGTGCCGTTGCAGGCAATATGGCTAACAGAAAAGGAAGTATATATTTTTTACAGGAAAATTGCTGGAACTGGATCATAGGCTAATTTAATGATATCCACTATTTCTTTTTAGCAAATTTCATTCTATAGTCAACTTTAACATTGCCTTTCGTGATGTTATCCAGTTTTCTATGCAAAAGTTTTCTTTTCAATGGTTTTAAGTAATCGATGAACAATTTTCCATCAATATGATCATATTCATGTTGAATGATTCTCGCAGTAATACCATTGAATTTTTTTCTATGTGCTACGAAATTTTCATCCACATATTCAATTTCCACTTCTTCTGGGCGGAATACATCTTCTCTAATGCCTGGAATGCTCAAGCATCCTTCTTGATAAGGCCATTCTTCACCAGTTCTTTCAATGATATGAGCATTGAGAAATACTTGTTTGATTCCTGGGGCATCAGCATATGTCTCATCACCAGGTTCCAAACTTTCAAAAATCTGTGCACTATCTACAACAAACATTCTGATATTCAAATTCACTTGAGGGGCTGCTAATCCTACTCCATTGCTTGAGTATAGCGTTTCCCAAAAGTTGGCAATGAGCTCTTCTAATTTTGGATAATCTTTGTCAATATCAATACATTTTTCTCTCAAAATATTTGCACCATATCCTATAATCGGTAAAATCATAATAAAATTTTCTTTTTTCGCAAGTGCAAATGTACCGCAAATGATTGAAATAAGTCGGTTAAATAGTACGGTTAAATGGCTATTGACAATTCAAAAAAACGTATTTATTCATCAATTTTTATATGGAATATCCTATTTTCGTAGTCAACGTTATCGTACTTAAATTTTCATTTAATATCTTAATTGTTTATGCTAGAGAATATTATTGGTGGTATAATAGTTTTGATTGGCGCATTGGCATTGATTTTTTGGATATATATCGCCTCTTCTTTTTTAAAAAAAGGTCCAATTGAACGAAATATTGGCTTAATAGGTCCAATGGTAGGCGTATTAGCTGTGGTTGCATTTAGATATATTTATGAACGCTATGACAATGCAATTGTCTTTTATGTTGGTATCATATTACTTATTGCATTATTTTATTTCATATTTACTTCAAGATATACGATTAAAAATCAAATGATTACCAAGATATTAAATATATTGGCATTATTTGGATTGTTAGTTTTTATATTTTTTGTCATCCGAGCTGGGTATTATAAAATATTTATGAAATAATGTATTTCTACAGATGAATATCGGAATATTTCAATTTTAACCTTAATACTTGGCCGAACTTTGAAATTATGAAAAGTATTAATTTGTTTCGTCAAAAAATTCTAAGTTTTTTAGCGGTAGCGCATATTTTCATAATGCTTACACTTGTCTCTTGTGCGCAACAACCAAAAGAAAGTAAAATCGGAACTTCTGTAAAAAGTTTAAAAATTGGCATTATTGGTTCTGGTAATGTGGGAGGGACGTTAGGTAAAAAATGGTCAAAAGCCGGATACAAAGTATTTTTTAGTTCGCGCCATCCAGAAGAATTAAAAGATTTAGTTACCTCAGCAGGTCCCAATGCACAGGCTGGCACGATTGAAAATGCCATCAAATTTGCTGATGTGGTTGTGTTGGCAGTTCCCTACAAAGCAGAAGCAGAATTAAGCAATAAATACAAATCATTCATTGGTGATAAAATATTGATCGATTGCGATAATGCCTATTCATTCAGAGATGGAGCTGTTGTGGCCGATGCAAAGTCCGAAGGCGTTGCTAATTATACGCAACGAAATTATTTTCCGAAGGCAAAATTAATCAGAGCATTTAATGCCGTAAATGCAAGTTCGGTTGCGTCGGCAGATGCAAATAATAAGATAGCAATACCTTTTGCTACAGACGATCCAAAGTTGAAAAGTGTTGCGGAAGAATTAATCATTGCCGCTGATGGTATTCCTAAAGATGGGGGCAGTATTAAGGATAGTAAATCCTTTGATCTGTAATAATCAAAACCTAGAGTTCAAAATATGGTTATCTATATTTTAAACTTTAACTTTGTGCCAAATCTGAGAAATGAAAAAAGGATCTTCTATTATAATTGCATTTGTATTATTAACTGTTGTCGGCGCATTATATCGCATCGTACCTGGCAGACCATTTGGCTTTGCTCCACAATATGCAATGGCATTGTTTGGTGGATTTCTGTTTCAAAATGACAAAAAATGGGCGTTTATTCTACCTATTGGATCGATGTTTTTGTCTGATTTATTATTCCAAGGTTTATTCAAATTAAATATGACTTCCACACCGGGATTCTATTCTGGACAATTGGTTAATTATATTTTATTTGCCATTTTAGCAGTATTCGGATTTATTATTAAAAAAATGGACTTCCGCAATATCATTATGGCTTCCGTTTTGTCCACTACCTTTTACTTTTTAGTTTCTAATATGTACGTTTGGATTTCTACGGATTTTTATTCAAAAAATTGGGGCGGTTTGATGCAATCCTACACTTTAGGATTGCCATTTTATAGAAATAGTATTATTGCAACATTAGTTTTTTCAGCTATATTATTTGGCGGTTATGCATTGATTGGAAAATCATTTACCAAGTCACAACGAGTAACTGCTTAATAGTTTTTCCCTAACTCTTTTCAACCTATCATAAACCAATACTAACATGTTTTCTCGTTCTGCAATATTTAGTTGCATTTTGTTCGGAATGCAATTTTTGTTTCATAATGTTTCTGCTCAAAAAGTTCTATTTAAGACTAAATATTATGATATTTATTATTATGCCACAACTCCGAAAAGTGCAAGTATTAAAGAACTCTATTATAAAGTAGATGGGCATTGGCAAATTGATAAATATTATAAAGATTCTATTCATTCGAAATTTTATTTAGATCAAAAAAGTGTTTTAGCAGATACATCCAAACATCCCATTTGGAAAAAAATTACTTTTTTTAATGAAAATGGGACGAAAAAAGAATATCGGCATGCTGAAGATACCATTACCACTTATGCAGAGCATTATTCAGGAAATGGGAAAAAAGATGGGGCTGCAATTTTTCAAAAGGATTCATTAATTAGTTCTGAAGGGTGGGATGAAAATGGAAACTTAATTCCTGATTTTGTATACGAGAAACCTGCAGAATATCCCGAAGGTTCAGATGGATGGATGCACCGTCTTTTTAGAACGATAAGAGCCGAAATTGCAATGGACAATGGTGCTCCAGTTGGTAATTATACGGTTGTCGTAAGTTTTATTGTAGATAAAGATGGAAAAGTAAAAAATGTAAAGGCGGAAAATGATCCAGGGTATAAAACAGCACAAGAAGCAGAACGTGTAATAAAAACTTCTGATGACTGGTATCCAGCGATTTATATGAATAAAAAAGTAGTATATCGTCAACGTCAGCAAATTACTTTTCAAGTGTTAGATGGAGAGGAAGACGTTCAAATTACTCCAAGTGTTGTTTATTTTAATCAAGTTCATCAACGTACAGACTCCGCAAATGCTATTTATAGATCTATTAGTCAACCGTTAAATGACAGTACAATTGAAACGAAGATGTTGATAATCGGAAAAGGAACATTAGTTGAAGTAAATAAAAAAGTAAAAAGTAAGAACGGTAAGCAATATGAGATATTGCAACAATACGATGAAAATGGAGTCATTGCTTCCGAAATAGGACTAATAAATTCAGTGATAAGTAAACTCATCAAGTTCTATCCAAATGGAAAAAAATCGCAAGAAATTATCTATGAGAAAGGATTGCCCATCAAATCAACGCGTTGGGATGAAAATGGTAAATTGATTCCATAACGCCAAACTATAACCACTTCTAAATATGATCGATAATTATCCAATTGTCCAGAAATTATTTTCTCAAATACTACCAATCTCAGATATTGTCGTTGAAGGTTTTTCAAAAAAAATGGTAGAACGAAATTTCAAAAAAGGGGAAATTATCAAACCTTATAATGGGACGGAGCGTTTTTTGAATATTGTAGTAAGTGGTTCCGCGGGTTTATTTGTGGCAAAAAATGAAAAAGATATTTGCATAAATATTACTTATGAAAATGCTTTTTTTTCAGATTATAGTTCTTTTTTAAATCAACAGCCGACTGCAATACAGGCGCAATCGTTAGAAGATTGTCTTTTTTATTCTATAGAATATAGGCAGTTGAATTATTTATATGGCAAGTCAATGCAAGGAATGTCTTTGGGGAAAATTTTTGCGGAGCAAGCTTATGTACGTAAACAACAAGAGCAAATAAATTTACTTACGCAAACGCCATTAGAACGTTATCGCAATTTGCTAAATGCTCGACCGGATATTTTTCAAAGAACACCTTTGAAAATCATTGCTTCTTATCTTGGTTTGACTCCTGAAAGCTTAAGTCGTATTCGAAAAAAACAATAATATTCTTAACTTAAGTTAATTTTTTTGAAACATCAGAACTGTAATATTGCAAAATGGGAAATCAATTGGAACTAACTGTTAAGATCTTCATTTATATACATGCTATTGCTGGTGGCGTCGGATTGATCGCGGGTTTGGCGGCATTAATTGCAAAAAAAGGAAGTGTTATTCACAAAAAAAGTGGCGTTTTTTTCAATTATGGAATGGGAATCAGCGCGTTGCTTTCTCTAATCATCGCAAAAATGCCGCATCATGA
This sequence comes from Rhizosphaericola mali, assembly GCF_004337365.2. Taxonomy (GTDB): domain Bacteria; phylum Bacteroidota; class Bacteroidia; order Chitinophagales; family Chitinophagaceae; genus Rhizosphaericola; species Rhizosphaericola mali. The sequence continues at coordinate 4,658,365 of NZ_CP044016.1, forward strand.
AAATGTGTTTCTATTTCTCATCGGAATATTTACAATATACATGCTTTTAGTTGGGACAAGAGCGCTTAATTTTAAGAAAAATGATGATGTAAAAAATATTCGTTTAGATAAAATAATCTCAGGAACAATGTTATTCGCCGCAGTTTGTATGGTTATTTTGGGTATAAAATTACAACAACAGCATCAAGCTGGATTCGTCCTCTACTTATTTTTTGGCTTATTAAGCGCATATATGGCAGGACGCGATTTTCGTTTTTACAAATCTCCGCTTCTTTGGCGTAAAAAATGGTTGTCTAATCATATTGGAAAAATGGTTGGTGCCTACATTGCCTCTGTTACTGCATTTTTGGTGGCGGCTTTGCGATTTACGTCTATTTCTATTTGGATAATTCCCACAATCATAGGAACGATTTACATTATTTATTGGAATAGAAAGACGACTCCTAAAAAAAAGGAAATTGTGGCTTAATAAATACAAAGAAAAAGCTTCCAAATCGAAAGCTTTTTCTTTGTATTTATTAAGCATGAAATAATATTGGTTCACTTTCTACTGCTTCATTAGAATATACAGGCATAGGTTTCTTTATTTTGATTAAGCTCATAATAAAAGCCGCAAATAGAAAAGAAATGCTCACCCAAATTACCTGATGAATATTGGAATGTTTGATGACATATCCACTGACCATTGTTCCGATCGTAATACCAAGATTGAAAAATGAAGGCAAAAAACTATTGGAAAATTCTAATGCTTCTTTTGGTACGCCATGTACTCCACGCGTATTGCCGACAAGAAATCCCGCTGTATGTATAAATCCCCAAAATATAATGACAATTGTCATCGGAATAAAATATCCTCCGAAAAAATAAGCTAATAACTCTACAAGAATCAATGCAATGGGGAAATAGCGAAATCCATGTTGCACATTATGGCTGATAATTTTCCCCATCAACCAATTGCCAATAATACCCGCGCTTCCAAATAAAAGTAACATCAAACTAACTTGTTTGCCATTCATTTTGGTTATCTGAGTAAAATAATCAGCCAAATAACTATAGGTGGCAAACATTCCCGAGATCATCAATAGTATATATAAATAATTTACCCAAGTCAACGGATGTTTGAGTATGGAAATATTTTTGTTGGATGTTTTTTGTTTGGCCACAGGTGTCGATGGTACTAAAAAAAGCAAAATGATAAATGCAATTAGATTCACTGCTCCCGCGGTATAAAAAGACGCTCTCCAATTAAATAAATCAGCAAAATAAGTAGTAATCGGAACACCTAAAACTGTCGCCACACTTAATCCTGTCATTACAACGGAAATGGCTTTGGGCGCTTCTTTTTCGGATACTTGCTTCATGGCTAACGTGAGAGCAATCGCCCAAAATGCAGGATAGAAAATAGCAGGTAAAATCCTAGAAACTAATAATACCGTAAAATTTGTTGCTAAGGCTGAGGCCAGATTTGATGCGATGAAAGTAGCCAATACTGCCAATAACATAGTTTTTCGATTGATATTTTTGGTCATTGAAGTTACGAATGGGCCACACAAAGCCACAGTTAATGCAAATCCACTTAATAACCAACCTGCTGTATCTATAGAAACATGAAAGTTCTTTGCCAAAACAGGCAAAATTCCAATAACTCCAAATTCTGTTGTGATAACGCCGAAAACACCCAATGCAAGCGCATATATAGTTTTGTTCATTTTGTTTATTTATTGAAGTATTGAAATGTTTGAATGTATTTAATAAAAAAATAACTAGATCTTAAATGCATTCAAAGCCTCGATATAGGCATCTATTACTTCTTCGTTGAGAAAATATTTGAGATTACGTCCTTCTTTTTCGGAAATAAGAAGATCCGCATCGACCAATTGTTTTAAATGATGAGAGACGGAAGGTTGCGTAAGGTCGAGCGTTTCATTAATATCTGAGCAATATACACAGTCCTTTTTTACTTTGAACTTTTGTAAAATGGCGATTCTGTTGGTATCGCTTAACGCTTTTGATATTTTTTCAAATCTCTTGTTGTCCATACGCTACCGCAAAAGTATATAAATATATTGAAATGTTTCGATATATTTTGTTTTGCAAAAAATCGATACTTCTTTCTAGTAATTACGCTCAAATTCTAAATCAATCAGTAAATCTTTTCCGTCTGCAGCTGTGGTGGCCAGTAGATCACAACGATTATTTAAAGGATTGTCGGCATGACCTTTTACCCAATTGAATTGAATTTGAAAATTCGCTGCAATTTTTGCGTAGCGCAACCATAAGTCCTTGTTTTTCTTGCCGCCAGCAAAATTGGTTTTTATCCATTTGTCAAGCCATTTTTTGGATACACTATCTACCACATATTTACTATCCGTAAAAATGAAAACTGGTAATGCATTGGTTTTTAAAGATTCTAAAGCAATGATTACTGCCAATAATTCCATTCTATTATTGGTCGTCTTACGAAAACCTTGGGAAATTTCCTTTCTTAATTGTCCAAACATTAAAATGGCTCCAAATCCGCCTGGACCAGGATTACCACGAGAAGAGCCGTCTGTATATATTACTATTTTGTTGGGAGTTTCGATAATGATTGATTTTGGCGCAATATAAATAAAGAATATTTTACAAATCGGAATCTATTGAAAACAAAAAATGCCAAGAACGAATCCTTGGCATTTTCCATAAAAACCGATAAAAATTTAGGCTTGCAATTTTGCTAAGCTATCAACAATTGCTTGTTTTGTTTTTTCTTCGGACCAATCTTCTGGTACAAATTGCTTTCCGATAACTTTTTCGTATAGTTCGATGTATCTTTTGCTGATTTCATTCGTTTTTTCATCAGTCATTTCGGGTACAGTTTGACCTTCTTTTCCCATGAAATTGTTTTCAATTAACCATTCACGTACAAATTCTTTACTTAATTGTTTTTGATGTTCGCCTTTTGCTTGCCTTTCCTCAAAACCATCTGCGTAAAAATAGCGAGAGGAGTCTGGTGTATGAATTTCGTCCATTAAAATCACTTCTCCATCTAGAATGCCAAATTCATATTTCGTATCAACCAAGATAAGGCCTTGTTTTGCTGCCAATTCTTTTCCACGTGCAAATAATTTGCGTGTGTAATCCTCCACAATTTCCCACTGTTCTGCAGAGATGAGTCCTTTTTCAATAATTTCCTCTTTCGAAATGTCTTCATCGTGTCCTTCATCCGCTTTTGTGGATGGTGTAATGATCGGTGTTGGGAAATAATCATTTTCTTTTAATCCTTCTGGAAGCGCTACGCCACATAAGGTACGCAGACCGCTGCTATACGTACGCCAAGCGTGTCCAGTGAGGTTGCCACGAATTACCATTTCCACTTTTAATGGTTCGCATTTAATACCCACAGCTACATTCGGAGCTGGTGTGTCTTTTAACCAATTAGGGCAAATATCTTTTGTTGCATCTAACATATATGCGGCAACTTGATTCAATACCTGTCCTTTATAAGGAATTGGTTTGGGTAAAATAACATCAAACGCAGAAATCCTGTTGGAAGCTACCATTACAAGCCATTTGTCGGCGATGGTATACACGTCTCTTACCTTTCCTTGATAAAAAGCCGTCTGTTCGGAAAAATGAAATTGTGACATAATGCAAACGTACATAAAATGCAATATGACCGTGTTTTATTCACAGTATTTTTCTTTATAAAACTGTGTATTTGTATTGAATTATAAGGCTTATGCACATTTTTTAGAGGTTATGCACACATATGCACATATTAATTTACATTTGTACACCAAACCTATTGAAAGTCAATACACTTATACATTTCAAAGATTTCCACGATGTGGATAAAAAGCATGTCCATTTTTTGGTCTGAAAGTGGGAAAAAGTGTTATTTTGTGGTAAGAAATGTGAAAAAAGCATTATCTTTCATTTAATGACAGGATTTTTAGGCGAATATGAAGTTTCCGTGGACGCGAAAGGTCGTTTTCTCCTTCCGGCTGGTTTTAAAAAACAGTTGGAAGGTGGGGAGATGCGTTTTGTCGTAAATAGGGGATTTGAAAAATGCCTTACACTTTATCCAATTAAAAGTTGGGAACCTGTATTTGAAAAAATCAGTCAATTAAATCAATTTGATCCGAAAGTGAGAGAGTTTCGCCGCAAGTTTTTAGGTGGTGCCACTGAGATTGAAGCGGATAGCGCAGGTAGATTATTGTTGCCTCCTTCCTTGAGAGCGTATGCTGGATTGACAAAAAATGTGGTATTAGCTTCCGATGTCAATAAAATTGAAATCTGGGATGCAGATACTTATAATAAGATGTTTGATGATTTCTCTTCTGAAGATTTCAGCGCATTGGCAAATGATGTTATGAATGAAAAAGGTGGGGAGTTATAATGAGTGAGCAAAATATCGGTAGCGATTACCATATTCCAGTTCTTTATTATGAGACTTTAGATATCCTAAATATCCAACCAGATGGCGTATATGTGGATTGCACATTTGGTGGTGGTGGTCATAGTAGAGGGATTTTGGAAAGATTAGGACCTGAGGGGCGTTTGGTTGCATTTGATCAAGATGCGGACGCCGCGCAAAATCTTCCCGAAGATGATCGCATATTATTTGTACCACAAAATTTCAGATATCTGAAAAGATTTCTTCGGTTAAATGGTATCAATGGTGTAGATGGGATTTTGGCGGATTTGGGTGTAAGTAGTCATCAATTTGACGAAGGAGAGCGCGGTTTTTCTATACGTTTCGATGGGCCTTTGGATATGCGCATGGATCAAAATGGTGGGAAAAAAGCTTCGGATATTTTATTAGAATATGATGCAAAACAATTGCAAGACATGTTCAGTAATTATGGAGAAGTTACCAATTCCAAAACTCTAGCACAGCATATTGTTCAGCATAGATCTGTAGCGGAGTTGAAGACAATTGATTCATTCAAAGGAATGTTACAGCCAATTATTAAGGGAAATCCCAATAAATATTTGGCACAAGTATTCCAAGCTTTGAGGATTGAGGTCAATAGTGAGTTGGATGCGTTGAAAGAAATGTTAGAGCAGATTCCTTCCGTTTTAAATACAGGTGGCGTCGCAGCAATTATCACATTTCATTCTTTGGAAGATCGATTAGTAAAGATTTTTTTCAAAGAAGAAACATTCGAAGAAAAAATAGAGAATCCATTTGAGAATAGTTACAAAGAAAAAGAATTAAAGATATTAACGAAGAAACCGATCGTACCGTCACAAGACGAATTAAAGAAAAATGCTAGAAGTAGGAGTTCTAAATTGAGAGCAGTAGAGAAATTATAAAAGAGGCGCAATGGAAGAACAAATTACACAAGAAAAGAAAAGTGCTAAACCTTTAAGCACTTTCAAAAAGGCGGTTAATTACCAATGGGTAATGAACAACTTGGGATTCTTTTTATTCCTTGCATTTTTGGCTGTGATCTACATCGCAAATGGTCATGTAGCAGATAAAATAATCCGAGAGACCAATACGGCAGGCTCCGAAATTAAGGAATTACAATTTGAATATAAGACTTTAAAGAGTGAGTTGATGTTTCAAACGAAGGAAGCAGAGATTATAAAAGCCGTTGCGCCTTTGGGATTGAAATTGAGCAGTACGCCTCCGATGAGAATCAAATTAATAGAAAAAAACAAAGAAGAACAGGAATAACACTATTCACTAGAATAGTTGATCAATATGGAAATAAAAAAGGACATACTTTGGCGAGTTTACCTATGCTATATCGTAGTAATAGGTTTCTGTGTATTCATACTCGTGAAAGCCTTTATTATACAACAAGTACAAGGAAAATATTGGGAAAGTATGAGTGATAGTTTACATCAAAAAATCGAATCCATAGACGCAAGTCGCGGTACTATTTATAGTGCCAATGGTCAGATGTTGAGTACCTCTATCCCTCAATTTGATATTTATATAGATTTTGGAGCGGATGGTTTGAGACAAAAAAATGGCAAACGTTTCCGTGAAAATGTGGATTCTTTGAGTATTTGTTTGGCTAATTTATTTAAAAATAAATCTGCGGCAGAGTACAAAAGGATTTTATCTACGGGTTATAGAGAACGTTCTCGCTATTTTTCTTTGGAAAGAAAAATCAGCTTTAGAGAGTATCAAGAGTTGAAAAAATTTCCACTTGTCAGACAAGGTCGCAATAAGAGTGGTTTTATCGCTGAGGTAAAAAATATTCGTTTAAATCCTTATCAATTATTGGCGTATAGAACGATTGGTTTGGATCGTGAAAATTCCCAAAAAGTAGGTTTGGAACAAACTTATGATACTGTTTTAAAAGGAAGTACTGGTAAAAGATTGGTGCGTTATATCGCTGGTGGAGTAGGTGTGCCAGTAGAAGATGGGAATGAGATCGATCCTGTGAATGGACGTGACATAGTAACCAATTTGGATACGCATATTCAAGAAATTACCGAAGATGCTCTAATGAAAATGATGGTTGGTAATGAAGCAACCAATGGTTGTGCAATCGTCATGGAAGTGAAGACTGGCAAAGTGAGAGCTATTGCTAATCTTGGTCGCCGCCCAGATGGTAATTATTGGGAAGACTATAATTATGCATTGACACCAACAGAACCAGGTTCTACATTTAAGTTGACGACTATGTTGACTTTATTGGATGAGCACAAGATTGCCTTAAATACCCCAGTGAATTTGGAAGGTGGAAAATGGGTAATCAATAAAAGAACGGTTTATGATAGTGAAGAACACGGTAAATATCAAGTAACAGCCAAACAAGCATTAGAAATGAGTTCCAATGTAGGTATGGCTAAATTGACTTACGACGCATTTCACAATGAACCACAAGTGTATGTAGATCATTTGAAACATTTACAGTTAGATAAATTAACAGGTATTGATCTTGCTGGAGAACGTCACCCGTTGATGTATAGTCCTGGTAGTAAAAATTGGAGTGCAACGACTTTGCCGTGGATGGCATTTGGATATAATTTATTGATATCCCCTTTGCGTACTGCGATGTTATATAATGCAGTTGCCAATAATGGTAAAATGATGCAACCTTACATAGTAGATGCTATTCAAGAAAATGGAATTGAAGTGCAAAAGTTTGAACCAAAAGTTGTGATGGATTCTCTTTCTTCTAGTTCCACTTTGAGGCAAGTGCAAGAGTGTTTGTATGGCGTATGTAATAGTCCAGAAGGTACAGGTTTTACTTTATTAAAAGGAGAACCATTTAAAGTTGCGGGTAAAACAGGTACGGCTTTAGTAGCAAATGGTAAAAGAGGTTATGCGGATAAAGTGTATCAAGCTTCATTTGCTGGATATTTCCCTGCGGAAGATCCTCAATATACATGTGTTGTTGTTATAGTTAACAGACCGCATGCCGCAAAATTTTATGGTGCAAGTGTTGCTGGTCCAGTATTTAAAGAAATTGCAGAAAGATTGTACACGCTTTATGTACAGCCAGAACAAGAATTAAAAGAGGATAAAAGAATTATCAGAAAAGATACATCTAACTATAAATATGAAGGTTATAATGCGGATTTCAGAACGGTGTTGAATGGTTTTCAGACACCTTATTCTGATCAAGGTAAAGATAATTTTTGGGTATCTTTTTCAAGGGCAAATGACAAAATGGTAGCGACACCATTGGCTATTGGTAATTTGAAATCTATGCCAGATGTAACGGGTTTAAACTTGAAAGATGCCATTTATATATGCGAAAATGCTGGTTTGCATGTCAACGCATTTGGAATGGGTAAAGTAAAAGAACAATCAATAAAGATAGGTGATCCTATTGCGAAAGGTGAATTAATTAAATTAACATTAAACTAATATAATACCGTGAGCTTATTACAAGACATATTATATAAAGTGCATTTGGAACAAGTTATTGGCTCCACCAATATCGAAGTGACCAATGTGCAATTGGATTCTCGTAAAGTAGAATCTGGTGGTTTATTTGTTGCGATTAAAGGCGCTATTAGTGATGGGCATGATTTTATAGGTAAAGCAATTAGTTTGGGGGCTACTTCTATCGTTTGTGAAGATATGCCTGCGGAAATAAAAGAGAATGTAACCTATGTGCAAGTGAAAAATTCTCATGAAGCATTAGGATATATTGCTAATAATTTTTACGATAATCCTTCTCAAAAAATAAAATTAGTTGGCGTAACTGGTACCAATGGAAAGACCACTATTGCGACTTTACTATACAAATTATTTACAGGACTTAACTATAAATGTGGTCTCGTAAGTACGGTACAAAATATTATCGGAACAAAAGCATTGGCTGCAGAACGCACTACGCCGGATGCCGTGAGTCTTTGCGCTTTGATCAAACAAATGGTGGACGAAGGTTGCCAATATGTTTTCATGGAAAGTAGTAGTATCGCTATTGATCAAGATAGGATTACAGGTTTGGATTTTGATGGTGCATTGTTCAGTAATTTGACATTAGATCATTTGGATTATCATAAAACTTTTGATAATTATCTAAAAGCAAAAAAGAAATTTTTTGATGAATTGCCTGCACATGCATTTGCTATTACCAATATTGATGATAAGAATGGCGGCGTGATGTTGCAAAATACGGTAGCCAAAAAATATACCTATAGTTTAAAAACATTAGCTGATTTCAAAGGTAGAATTTTAGAAAATTCGCTTACGGGATTGGAGATGCTGATCAATGAAACGGAAGTGCATTTTAGATTAATAGGAGAGTTCAACGCTTATAATTTACTTGCCGTATATGGCGCAGCGGTTTGCTTAGGCGAACCAAAAGATGAAGTTTTACGTGTTTTGAGTATGCTTTCCGGTGCAGAAGGTCGTTTTGATTATCATGTAAGTAGTAGTAAAATAATTTCCATAGTGGATTATGCGCATACGCCAGATGCCTTAGAAAATGTATTAAGCACGATCAAGAAGTTAAGGAAAGGAAGTGAAAAAGTAATTACAGTTGTAGGATGTGGCGGAGACAGAGATCATTCCAAAAGACCAATCATGGCGCAGGATGCCGCAAATCAAAGTGATCAAGTGATCTTGACAAGTGACAATCCTAGAAGCGAAAATCCTTATACGATTTTAAAAGAAATGGAAGCTGGTTTGAATAGTGCAGGAAAAAGAAAAACAATAACTATAGAAGATCGAAAAGAAGCAATTAAAGCGGCAGTAAAATTTGCCAATCCTGGAGATATTATTTTAGTGGCAGGGAAAGGGCACGAAAAATATCAAGAAATAAATGGTGTAAAGCATCATTTTGATGATAAAGAAGTTTTAAAAGAAATGTTTGAATTGCTAGAAAAATAAAGCACACGAATTATGTTATACTCCTTATTTAATTGGTTAAAACAAGAATTTCACTTGAGTGGAGCTGGAATATTTCAGTTCATCACTTTTCGTGCGGCTATGGCAATTATTTTGTCCTTGTTGATTGCAACGATTTATGGGAAAAGAGTGATCAATCTCTTACGTAAAAAGCAAATTGGGGAATCTGTACGTGACCTTGGATTAGCTGGAGAAGCAACTAAGAAAGGTACGCCGACTATGGGAGGTTTAATTATCTTATTGTCAATCATTATCCCGACTTTATTATTTGCAGATTTGCATAAAGTGTATATACGCTTAATGTTATTATGTACGGTTTGGCTAGGCTTTATGGGCTTTTTAGATGATTATTTAAAAATCAAAGCACGTCAAAAAGCACTTGCAAAAGGTGAAACATATAAGAAGAAAGATAGTGATGGTCTTGCTGGTAAAGCTAAAATTATAGGACAGGTTGGGTTGGGTATTATCATCGGAGCGACTTTGTATTTTAATCAAAATGTTACCATGGAAAGAGAAATCAATCCGACAAACATTAATAAAACAGTTTCTCCTGTAGTTGAGAAAAAATTGGATGAGATTACGCATAATGTGAGTGGAGTTGAAAAGCGCTACGTGAAAGTAAAAACGCCGATCACGACGATTCCATTTGTAAAAAATCATGAGTTTAATTATAGTAAATTAATTAGTTGGATTGGTCCTGGAGCAGAAAAATATACCTGGATTGTCTATATATTAGTGGTGACTTTTATAATTACTGCAGTTTCTAATGGAGCAAATTTGACGGATGGTTTGGATGGACTTGCAGGAGGTGTTAGTGCGATTATTGGCGCCGGATTGGGGGTATTTATTTACTTGAGTGGTAACTATGTATTGGCGGATTATTTGAATATAATGTATATTCCTAACATAGGTGAATTATCTGTATTTATAGGTGCATTTGTAGGTGGTTGTATTGGATTTCTTTGGTACAATGCGTATCCTGCACAGATTTTCATGGGAGACACTGGCAGCTTGGCGTTGGGTGGTATTATTGCGTCTTTAGCTATTATAGTTAGAAAAGAATTATTGATACCAATATTTTGTTGCATTTTCTTGGTAGAAAATTTAAGTGTAATTATTCAGGTAAGTTATTTCAAATACACGAAGAAAAAATATGGAGAAGGTAAACGCTTATTGCTAATGAGTCCGTTGCATCACCATTACCAGAAGAAGGGTTTTCATGAAAATAAAATAGCAATTCGTTTTTGGATTATAACATTAATTAGTGTGGTTTTATCTATTGCAACTTTAAAAATTAGATAATGCAAAAAGATGCAAACGTTTCAAATAAAAAAATAGTAATTCTTGGCGCTGGGGAGAGCGGTGTCGGTGCGGCTATTTTGGCAAAAGAAGTAGGATACAAAGCCATTTTTGTATCGGACTCAGGAAAAATTTCTGATAAATACAGAAAGAAATTAGATGCGCATCAAATAGAATTTGAATCTGGTGGACATACAGAATCCAAAATTTTGGATGCCGATGAGATGATGAAAAGTCCAGGTATTCCAGAGGAGAATTTTTTAGTAGTAAAAATAAGAGCGAATAATATCCCTGTTATCAGTGAGATAGAATTTGCCTATAGATATAAAGGAGATAGTAAGATTGTGGGGATTACAGGAAGTAATGGAAAGACTACAACGACATCTTTGATTTACAGAATGTTTGAATTGGCAGGTTTGGATGTTGCATTGGTTGGAAATATTGGATTTTCTATAGCTGAGCAAGTTGCATTAACTCCAAAAGAATATTATGTTGCGGAAATAAGTTCTTTTCAACTAGATGATATCGTTACGTTTCGACCGGATGTTGCTTTGTTACTGAATATAACGCCCGATCATTTGGATAGATACGATCATAAGTTTGAAAACTATGTTGAAGCAAAATTCAAAATCGCGGAAAATCAAATTGCCACAGATTATTTTGTTTACAATGAAGATGATCCTGTAATTACAGAGCGATTAAAAACATTCCCATTAAAATCAATCCCACTACCCTTTAGCATGAACAAAGAAATTAAAAAAGGTGCTTTTATAAAAGACGATCAAATGACATTGAATTCAACTAGCGAAAACGTGAGCATGAGCATTTATGAATTTGCTCTTAAAGGTAAACACAATCAGTACAACACTATGGCTGCGGGTATAGCTTCTCAAGTAATGGGAATAAGAAAGGAAAAAATTAGAGATGCTATCAAGACGTTTAATAGTCTAGAGCACAGAATGGAACCTGTAGCTACCGTGCGTGGAGTTGAATTTATTAATGATAGTAAGGCCACTAATTTGAATAGTGTGTGGTTTGCTTTAGAAAGTATGCAACAACCTACCATTTTAATTTTGGGTGGTATTGATAAGGGAAATGACTATTCTTTGTTATTGGATGATGTAAAAGCGAAAGTGAAAGCAATAGTTTGCTTAGGATTAGATAATAGTAAAATTCATGCAGCTTTTGACGGACAAGTTCCCAATGAAATTATTGATACTGATAATATGATTGATTGTGTAAATAAAGCATTTGCACTTGCTGAAAGTGGTGATGCTGTTTTGTTGAGCCCAGCATGTTCAAGTTTCGATTTATTCAAAAGTTATGAAGATCGCGGTACACAATTTAAAGATGCGGTTAAGTTATTATAAGTAATTATAGAACATTGATAGATAAAATTAAAATAGAAAAACCATTCCAATATTTGTTCACTAGAACGAAAGGGGATAAGTATATCTGGGGCTCTGTATTACTATTGGTACTTGCATCACTTTTAGTAGTATATAGTGCAACAGGATCATTGGCCTATAAGATGAATCATGGACATACGGAGGTTTATTTATTTAAGCAATTGATGTTCATACTAGCGGGTCTATTTGTTATTTACTTATTACATAGAATTAACTATACTTTGTTCTCCAGGATTGCGCAGATTTTATATTTGATTTCCTTGCCTTTATTAGCATATACCTTGTTTTTCGGGGCGGAAATTAATGACGGTAGTCGTTGGATCAAAGTGCCCATAATTCACTTAACTATTCAGACGAGTGACTTTGCGAAGCTTGCTTTGTTTATGTATATATCTAGGCAATTAAGTAAAAAGCAAAGTGTAATTAAGGATTTTAAAAAAGGATTTTTGCCTTTAATAATTCCGATTTGTTTGACTTGTGTATTAATTATGCCAGCCAACTTATCCAATGCGTTATTGACAGGGGCGATTTCTTTAGTTCTTTTATTTATAGGAAGGGTTAATTTAAAATATATTTTCAGTTTCATAGGTATTGTAGCTATTCCTATAGTGATTTTGATTTCTATCGCAATAGCGACACATAAAGATGTTGATAAAGACAACTTAAATGATCCTACAACATCTTCCGTTTCTAGTTCGGGTGGTGTGTTTAAGCGTTTGGGTA